>NZ_JBIWML010000015.1:0-144317 GCF_044766665.1 Kitasatospora sp. NPDC101801 | reverse complement strand
CCCCTCCTGCGCCTCAACGTCGAAGCCGACACCCCCACCACCATGACCACCATCCGCGACACCGTCCTCACCCTCATCCGCACCTGACACCCGCAGCCGCACCCCCGGCCGACCCACCGGCACGCCCGCGCCGCGGCGGGTCGGTTAGGGTCGGGTAACTCCCGTACGAGAGCGAACAGGACGTGTCCATGGACCGGCTCGCCAACACCGTCCGCCCCTATGCCTGGGGGTCGGTCACCACGATCCCCGCGTTGCTGGGTGTCGAGGCGACCGGCGAACCCCAGGCCGAACTCTGGATGGGCGCCCACCCGAGTGCCCCGTCCCTGGTCGACCGGGGCGCTGGTCCGCGTGCCCTGGACGAGCTGATCGGGGCCGACCCCGAGGGCGAGTTGGGTGCCGCGACGGTGGCCAGGTTCGGCCCTGCCCTGCCGTTCCTGTTCAAGGTGCTGGCGGCCGGGGTGCCGCTCTCCATCCAGGCGCACCCCACCCTCGCCCAGGCCCGGGCCGGCTTCGCCGCCGAGGAGGCCCGGGGCATCCCGCTGGACGCGCCGGAACGCAACTACCGGGACGCCAACCACAAGCCCGAACTCATCTGCGCGCTGGACGAGTTCGAGGGTCTGTGCGGCTTCCGCCGACCGACCGAGGCGGCCGAACTTTTGGCCTCGCTGGCGGTGCCCGAGCTGCTGCCGCTGGTCGAACTGCTGCGCGGCAAGCCGGAGTCGGAGGCGCTGAGCGCCGCGCTGGCCGACATCCTCTCGATGACCGGCGAGCACGCCACCGCCGTGGTGGCGGCCACCGCCGCCGCGATCGAGCGGGCCGCCGCGACCGACGACCCGACCGGCCAGTTCGCCGGATACGCCTTCGCCGCCCGGGAGTTCCCCGGCGACACCGGGCTGCTGGTCGGCCTGCTGCTGAACCACTTCCGGCTCCGGCCGGGCGAGGCGCTCTACCTGGGGGCCGGCCTGCCGCACGGGTACCTGCGGGGTGCCGGCGTGGAGATCATGGCCAACTCCGACAACGTGCTGCGCTGCGGTCTGACGCCCAAGCACGTGGACCCGGCCGAACTGCTCCGGGTGGTCGACTTCCAGGCCGGTCCGCCGGAGGTGCTGCGGCCGACCGCCGACGCCGGCGGCGAGGAGCTCTACCCCGTACCGATCGACGAGTTCCGGCTGTCCCGGTACGTGCTCACCGGAGTGGCCCGGGTGCTCGACGGCCGGGCCCCGCAGATCCTGCTCTGCACCAGCGGCAGTGCCGAACTCACCGCCGCCGACGGCACGGTGCTCACCCTGGACCGCGGCCAGTCCGCGTTCCTGCCGGGGACGGGCACCGAGACCCTGCTGACCGGCGCCGACGCCACCGTCTTCCGGGCCACCGTCACGCTCTGATCCATGGCGGGGCCAAGAGCCGGCCGCCGGGTCCGAGGCGCGGAATCCCGGGCGCCCGGGGCCCGCCCGCTGCCAGCATCACGGCCATGACCCACGACCTGCGCATCTGCTTCGTCGGCGACTCCTACGTGGCCGGCCTCGGCGACCCCCGCTTCCTCGGCTGGGCGGGCCGGCTGGCCGCCCGCACCATCGCCGCCGGGCGGCCGCTCACCGGCTACAACCTCGGGGTCCGGCGGCAGACCTCCGCCGACGTGCTGGCCCGGTTCCGGAGCGAGTGCGGCCCCCGCCTGGCACCCGCCGACGACCCCCGCGTCGTCCTCTCCGTCGGCGTCAACGACGCCACCCACCAGGACGGGCGCCCCCGGGTCGCCCCGGACGAGTCCTCGGCCAACCTCGGCCGGCTGCTCGACCAGGCCACCGCCGAGGGCTGGTCCGTCCTGGTGGTCGCCCCACCACCGGTGGCCGACCCCGGGCACCAGGCCCGCACCGCCCTGCTGGACCGGGAGTTCGCCCGGCTCTGCCGCGTCGCGGGTGTCCGCTACGCCCCCGTCCACCAACCCCTCGCCGCCGACCCCACCTGGATCCACGAAGTCCGCACCGGCGACGGCGCCCACCCCGCCGAAGCCGGGTACGACGCCTTCGCCGACCTGGTCGCCCCGCACTGGGACGCCTGGCTCGGCTCCGGCCGGTAGCGCCGCCGGGACGGGATCAGGTGACGTCCCGGGTCATGTCGACGAAGCGGGAGTAGTGACCCTGGAAGGCGACCGTGATGGTCGCGGTGGGGCCGTTACGGTGCTTGGCGACGATCAGGTCGGCCTCGCCGGCCCGGGGGGACTCCTTCTCGTAGGCGTCCTCGCGGTGCAGCAGGATGACCATGTCGGCGTCCTGCTCGATCGAGCCGGACTCACGGAGGTCGGAGACCATCGGCTTCTTGTCGGTGCGCTGCTCGGGGCCACGGTTCAGCTGGGAGAGCGCGATGACCGGGACTTCGAGCTCCTTGGCCAGCAGCTTGAGGTTTCGCGACATGTCGGAGACCTCCTGCTGTCGGTTCTCAGCCCGCTTCGAGCCGCCGGACTGCATCAGCTGGAGGTAGTCGATGACCACCAGCTTGAGGTCCGCACGCTGCTTCAGCCGGCGGCACTTGGCCCGGATCTCCATCATCGACAGGTTCGGCGAGTCGTCGATGTAGAGCGGTGCGGCCGTCACGTCCGGCATCCGGCGGGCGACCCTGGTCCAGTCGTCGTCCGTCATGTTGCCGGAGCGCATGTGGTGCAGGGCCACCCTGGCCTCGGCGGAGAGCAGGCGCATGGCGATCTCGTTCCGCCCCATTTCGAGCGAGAAGATCACGCTCGGCAGGCCGTTCGTGATCGAGCAGGCCCGGGAGAAGTCCAGCGCCAGGGTCGACTTGCCCATCGCGGGGCGGGCCGCGATGACGATCATCTGGCCGGGGTGCAGGCCGTTGGTGAGCGCGTCCAGGTCGGCGAAGCCGGTCGGGACACCGGACATCTGGCCCTGGCGGGAGCCGATCGCCTCGATCTCGTCGAGGGCACCCTCCATGATGTCGGCGAGCGGGGCGTAGTCCTCGCTGGTGCGCTGCTCGGTGACGGCGTAGATCTCGGCCTGGGCCGCGTTGACGATCTCGTCGACGTCGCCCTCGGCGGCGTAGCCCATGCCGGCGATCCGGGTACCGGCCTCGACCAGGCGGCGGAGCACCGCGCGCTCGTGCACGATCTGGGCGTAGTACTCGGCGTTGGCCGCCGTCGGGACGGAGTTGACCAGGGTGTGCAGGTAGCCGGGGCCGCCGACCCGGACCAGCTCGCCGCGCTTGGTGAGCTCGCTGGCGACGGTGATCGGGTCGGCCGGCTCGCCGCGGGCGTAGAGGTCGAGGATCGCGCTGTGGACCAGCTCGTGGGCCGGGCGGTAGTAGTCGTGCGGCTTGAGCACCTCGACCACGTCGGCGATGGCGTCCTTGGACAGCAGCATGCCGCCGAGCACGGACTGCTCGGCCGCGAGGTCCTGCGGCGGCACCCGCTCGAAGGCGTCCGAACCGGCCCGCTCCTCGGCCGAGTCCGCGCCGGAGTCCTTGCGCTTGCCGTTGCGCTGGAAGCCGCCCTTGCCGAAGGAGCCGCCACCCTCGCTCTTCCGGCTGACCGGGAGACGGTCGCCGGGGCCGTCCGGGAAGTCCGCCGGGCCCGGCGGGAAGGCGTCATCGGACGGCTGCCAGTCGTCCTCCGGCGGAGGGGCGTCTTGGTCGTCGTACTGGGGGCCGGTCACGCGTCTTCCCCGATCAGCGAGTGGTGCGAGTTGTTGCCAGGCGGAGCGAATGGGGGTGGTCCTCCTTCTTACGCCACCGCACCGACAAATCGCCCGAGAGCGACCAACGCTAAGGCGCCGGGTACCGATCGGCCAAGATGGTTATCCACAGGGCATGTGGACGACGGGCCCATACCTGTGGAGAACTCCCGCAATCCTGTGCACAACTCTGTGGACCCCACTGTGGACAACCCGCACAGCTGTTCATCGCACCGACTCTGACCTGGGACGATCTCCCCGACCGGCTGTGCATGAGAAATTCTTCACACAACCGCCCGGACGGCGGCCCGAGAGCCCCACCCGACCAGTCGCTCAGCGTTTCGAGTAATAGTCCATTGGGTCTTGTGCCCATTACCTGTGGATGAGTAGCCTTGCTGTCATGAAACCCGCCGCCGTCACCCGCCGCCGACACGACCGGGAGATCCTCGCACTGGCGGTCCCCGCGTTCGGCGCACTGGTCGCCGAACCGCTCTTCCTGATGGCCGACTCCGCCATCGTCGGCCACCTCGGCACCGCCCAGCTGGCCGGCCTCGGCATCGCCGGTGCCGTGCTCTCCACCGTCACCGGCGTGTTCGTCTTCCTGGCCTACGCGACCACCGCGGCGGTGGCCCGCCGGATCGGGGCGGGCGACCGCCGGGCCGCCGTCCAGCAGGGCATCGACGGGATCTGGCTGGCGCTGCTGCTGTCGGTCGGCGTGGTGGCGCTCACCGTCCCGTTCGCCCCGCTCGCGGTGGACCTGCTCGGCGCCTCGCCGACCGCGGCCCCGTACGCCGTCAGCTACCTGCGGATCAGCGCCCTCGGCATCCCGGCGGTGCTGCTGGTGCTGGCCGCCACCGGCGTGCTGCGCGGGCTGCAGGACACCCGCACCCCGCTCCGGGTGGCGATCGCCGGCTTCACGGCCAATCTGCTGCTGAACCTCGCCCTGGTGTACGGGGCCGGGCTCGGCGTCGCCGGGTCCGCCTGGGGCACCGTGCTGGCGCAGACCGGGATGGCCGCGGTGTACGTCCTCGTGGTGGTCCGGGGCGCCCGCCGGGAGGGGGCCGGGCTCCGGCCCGACCTGCCCGGCATCCGCGCCTGTGCCCGGGCCGGCGGCCCGCTGCTGGTCCGGACGCTCAGCCTGCGCGGGGTGCTGATGGTCGCCACCGCGGTGGCCGCCACGCTCGGCGACGTCCAGGTGGCGGCCCATCAGATCGCCATGACCATCTGGGTGTTCCTGGCCTTCGTGCTGGACGCGATCGCGATCGCCGGGCAGGCCATCATCGGCCGCTACCTGGGCGCCGCCGACGTGCCGGGCACCCGGGCGGCCACCCGTCGGATGATCGAGTGGGGCCTGCTGGTGGGGGTGCTGCTCGGGCTGCTGCTGGTGCTGACCCGTCCGCTGTACGTCCCGCTGTTCAGCGCCGACCCGGTGGTCCGGCAGCAGCTCTCCGACGTCCTGCTGCTGGTCGCGCTGACCGAACCGGTGGCCGGGGTGGTGTTCGTGCTGGACGGGGTGCTGATGGGCGCCGGGGACGGTCGCTACCTGGCCTGGGCGGGCCTGGGCACCTTCGCGGTGTTCGCCCCGGTGGCCCTGCTGGTCCCGGCGCTGGGCGGCGGGCTGGCCGCGCTCTGGTGGGCGATGAACCTGTTCATGCTGAGCCGGGCCGCCTTCCTCTGCCTCCGGGTCAGGACCGGGCACTGGCTGGTCACCGGCGCCGTCCGGGCCTGAGCACGGAGGCCCGACACGAAGGTGGGGCAGGAAGGCCGGGCACGAAGGCCGAACGCCAGGACCGAACGCGAAACGGCCCGGCTCCCCCGAAGGGGAACCGGGCCGTTCGTGCTACGGCGTGACTCAGGCAGCGACGACGTCGACGTCGAGGTTGGCCTGGACGTCGGCGTGCAGCTTGACCGAGACCTTGTGGGTGCCCACGGTCTTGATCGGCGAGCCGATCGCGACGGCGCGCTTGTCCACGGCCGGGCCGCCGGCAGCCTTGACGGCAGCCACGACGTCGGCCTGGGTCACCGAGCCGAAGAGGCGGCCGGCGTCGCCGGACCGAACGGCCAGCTTGACCTGAAGGCCCTCGAGCTGACCCTTGACCGCGGTCGCGGCCTCGAGGGTCTGGATCGAGTGGATCTTGCGGGCGCGACGGATCGCGTCCACGTCCTTCTGGCCGCCCTTGGTCCAGCGGATGGCGAAGCCACGCGGGACCAGGTAGTTGCGGGCGTAGCCGTCCTTGACCTCGACGACCTCACCGGCACTGCCGAGGCCGGGGACCTCGTGAGTGAGGATGATCTTCATTCTTCGGTCACCCTCTCTTAGCGCGTGGTGGAGGTGTAGGGCAGCAGCGCCATCTCACGGCTGTTCTTCACGGCCGTGGCGACGTCACGCTGGTGCTGGGTGCAGTTGCCGGTGACCCGGCGGGCGCGGATCTTCCCGCGGTCGGAGATGAACTTGCGGAGCAAGTTCGTGTCCTTGTAGTCAACGTAGTTGACCTTGTCCTTGCAGAAGACGCAAACCTTCTTCTTAGGCTTGCGAGCAGGCGGCTTCGCCATCATGTGCTCCTGTGATTACGAGATCTGTCAGCATTCCGGGCCTGGGGGCCCGGTAGCACCGCTCTAGAACGGGGGCTCCTCCGAGAAGCCGCCACCGGCCGGGGCACCCCAACCGCCGCCGCCACCCTGGTTCCCACCAGGGGCCGGAGCGCTGGAAGCCCACGGGTCGTCGGACGGAGCGGACTGGCCGCCACCGGAGTTTCCACCCCAGTTGCCGCCGCCGCCCTGGCCGCCACCGGAGCCGCCGGAGCCGCCCCAGGAGCCGCCCTGGCCGCCGCCGGCCTGCTGGCCGCCGCCGCCGAAGCCACTGCCGCCACCGGGACCGCCGGAGCGGTTGGCGCGGGTGACCTTGGCGGTCGCCGAACGCAGGCTGGGACCGACCTCGTCGACCTCGACCTCGAAGACCGTCCGCTTCTCGCCTTCCTTGGTCTCGTAAGACCGCTGGCGCAGTCGGCCCTGCACGATGACGCGCATGCCGCGCTGCAGCGACTCGGCCACGTTCTCCGCCGGCTGACGCCAGACGTTGCACGTGAGGAAGAGGCTTTCGCCGTCCTTCCACTCGTTGGTCTGACGGTCGAAGGTGCGCGGGGTGGACGCGATACGGAACTTCGCGACCGCCGCACCCGACGGGGTGAAGCGCAGCTCGGGGTCGTCGACGAGATTGCCGACGAGGGTAATGACGGTCTCGCCTGCCATGGTGGTGGTGACCTCTCGGAAAGAAGTTCTGCGGTGCTCGTCCGCTGTTTCACGTGAAACAGCGGACGTGAGCCCACCTGACGCCTAGGGCGTCAGGCAGTGACTCAGTGGGTGTCCGGGCGCAGGACCTTGGTCCGCAGAACCGACTCGCTCAGGCTGAGCTGGCGGTCGAGCTCCTTGACGACCTCAGGCGTGGCCTTCAGGTCGATGACCGAGTAGATGCCCTCGGACTGCTTGTTGATCTCGTACGCCAGGCGACGACGACCCCAGGTGTCGATCTTCTCGACCTTGCCGCCACCGGTGCGGACAACGTTGAGGAAGTTCTCGATCAGCGGGGCGACAGCGCGCTCCTCGACCGAAGGGTCGAGGATGAGCATCAGCTCGTAGTGACGCATGGGTAACCCACCTCCTTTGGACTCAGCGGCCACGGTCTCTCCGTGGCAGGAGGGTTGTGCAGCGTCGGCACCGATGCGGTGGTGCCGTACCGAGAACGTAGCCCTCGGCACTGACAACCGGCCCCCAGCCCGGTGAAGGGCAGACGGGGGCACAACTACACCAGTGCAGACCGCACAGCCTACCCGCACCCGTACGGCCCAACAAAATTTAAGCGGCAAACTGCACACGGGTTGTGATCCAGCACCCAAGCGCCGCAATCTGGACAGAACGGCTCTTCCACCCAGGAGGTGGGCTCCAATGGCTCAGACCGTGCGCCGCACTCCGCCGTTCACCCTCAACACCGACGGGCACCCGCACCCGCGGGAGAACACGCTGGTCGGGATCGCCGCCGTGCTCGGCCTGCTGGCCTTCACCACGGCGTTCTTCCACAACCTGCACCTGCTCAGTTCGTGGGCCGGGCTCTTCGGCATCGCGATCGCCCTCTGGGGCCAGTTCGTCTCGGTCACCACGGCCGAACGGTTCGTCCTGATGGTGTCGCTGGGCATGTCCGGGGTCGGCTTCTACCTCGGGATGGCCCACGGCGGGCTCTACGGGGGCGTGTGACCGGCCCCGCGCGCTGATTCGTCCCGAACGATCCCCGCGCGCCGCGTAACCTCGGGCGCCCCCGTCGCGTACATACCTGTGCACCACTTGCGACGGGGGCGCCATCCTGCCTCCTGACGGACGCGGACAGCCGGGCCAGAAACGGACCATTCGGGCGATAGGGTCACCCTGGACCGGCCGACCCAGAAGGAGCAACCCCAGCATGAGCCTGCGCCTGAGGACGATCACTCGCGAGGAACACCTGGCTTTCATCCGGACGCGCCCGTCCGCCAGCCACATGCAGGTGCCGTCCTGGGGCGACGTCAAGTCGGAGTGGCGCACCGAGAGCATCGGCTGGATCGACGAGGCCGACCAGCTGGTCGGGGCCGGCCTGGTGCTCTACCGGCAGCTGCCCAAGCTCAAGCGCTACCTGGCCTACCTGCCCGAGGGCCCGGTGATCGACTGGTTCGACCGGGACCTCGGCCGCTGGCTCGACCCGATGCTGGCGCACCTCAAGTCGCAGGGCGCCTTCTCGGTGAAGATGGGCCCCCCGGTGGTGATCCGCCGGTGGAACGCGCCCACCATCAAGGAGGCGATCGCGGGCCGGCAGGCCAAGCGCCTGCGCGACCTGGAGCCGGACTGGTACGAGCCGCGCGCCTTCGAGCTGGCCGAGCGGCTGCGCAAGGCCGGCTGGCTGCAGGGCGAGGACGGCGGGGCGGGCTTCGGCGACGTGCAGCCCCGGTACGTGTTCCAGGTGCCGCTGGCCAACCGCTCGCTGGACGACGTGCAGAAGGGCTTCAACCAGCTCTGGCGCCGCAACATCAAGAAGGCCGAGAAGAGCGGCGTCGAGGTGGTCCAGGGCGGTTACGAGGACCTCGCGGTCTTCCACAAGCTGTACGTGGTGACCGCCGAGCGGGACCACTTCACGCCCCGCCCGCTCTCCTACTTCCAGCAGATGTGGACGGCGCTCACCGCCGAGGACCCGAACCGGATGCGGCTCTACCTGGCGTACCACGAGGGCGAACCGCTGGCCGCCACCACCATGCTGACGGTCGGTGAGCACGTCTGGTACTCCTACGGCGCCTCGGCCAACCACAAGCGCGAGGTCAAGCCGTCCAACGCGGTCCAGTGGCGGATGATGCGGGACTCCTACGCGCTCGGCGGGAGCATCTACGACCTGCGCGGGATCAGCGACACGCTGGACGAGGACGACCACCTGTTCGGGCTGATCCAGTTCAAGGTCGGCACCGGCGGCCAGGCCGCCGAGTACGTCGGCGAGTGGGACTTCCCGCTCAACAAGCTGCTGCACAAGGCGCTGGACCTCTACATGTCCCGCCGCTGACCGACCGTCTCACCCCGGGGAGAAGCCGATGACCTTGTCGCTGTATCTCGACACCGCCGGATGGCGGGCCCACCAGCAGTCCGTGCTGGCCGAGTTCCCCGGCCTGGTGCCGGTGGCCAAGGGCAACGGCTACGGGCTCGGCAACGCCCGGCTGGCCGAGGAGGCGGGCCGGCTCGGCACCGGGCTGCTGGCGGTCGGCACCGCCGACGAGGCCCGGGCTGCGGCCGGGGTCTTCGACGGCGAGCTGCTGGTGCTGACCCCGTACCGGATCGGGGAGGAGCCGCTGCCGGCCGGGGTGATCCGCACGGTGGCGCACCTGGAGGCGGTCCGGGCGCTGCCGCCCGGCTCCCGGCTGGTGGTGGAGTGCATGACCTCGATGCGGCGGCACGGCATCGCGCCCGGCGAGCTGGCCCAGCTGCCGACCGAGGGGCTGAGCCTGGAGGGCTTCGCACTGCACCTGCCGCTGGACCGGCCGGACGGGTCCGACCCGGTGGCCGAGGTGGCGGCCTGGGTGGACGCGATCGCGGCGGCCGGGCTGCCGACCGGCACGGTCTACCTGAGCCACCTCGGCTCGGCCGACCTGGCCCGGCTGGCGCGGCGGTACCCGGCCACCGTGTTCCGGTCCAGGATCGGCACCCGGCTCTGGCTCGGCGACCCCACCACCCTGCAGGCCAGGGCCACCGTCATGGACGTCACCCCGGTGGCCAAGGGCGACCGGTACGGCTACCGCCAGCACCGGGCGCCCTCGGACGGGCACCTGCTGGTGGTCTCCGGCGGCACCGCGCACGGGGTCGGCCTGGAGGCCCCCAAGTACGTGCACGGGATGGTGCCCCGGGCCAAGGGCCTGGCCCGGGCGGGCCTGGCCACCGTCAACCGGACGCTCTCGCCGTACTCCTGGAGCGGCCGGCAGCTCTGGTTCGCCGAGCCCCCGCACATGCAGGTGAGCATCCTGTTCCTGCCCGCCGGCGGCAAGCCGCCGGTGATCGGCGACGAGCTGGCGCTGAACACCCGTCACACCACCACCCACTTCGACCGGGTGGTGGACAGCTAGGCCGACGGCTCAGTCGTTCCGGAGCGAGGTCTGCTCGGGCAGCCAGTCCGCGTCCTCCGACAGCTGGTAGTCCTGGTACGTGCGCTCCTCGCGCAGCCGGCGGGCCTGCCCCAGCACGAAGACGTCCGGGGCGTGGTCCAGCACGCCGCCCGACGGGTCGTCACTGCCGTCCTGGCGGACCGGGTCCAGCTCCGGCCGGAGGATGTCGCGGACCACCAGGTAGCACAGGTAGAGCGTGCCGAGCAGGTGCAGCACGATGGCCAGGTGGTACCAGTCCTGGCCGATGCCGTGCTGCTTGGAGTCGCCGGTGAAGGCCAGGTAGGACCAGACGCCGAGGAAGTACAGCACCTCGCAGGCCTGCCAGATCAGGAAGTCCCGCCAGCGCGGCCGGGCCAGCGCGGCGAGCGGGATCAGCCAGAGCACGTACTGCGGTGAGTAGACCTTGTTGGTCAGGATGAACGCGGCCACCACCAGGAAGGCCAGCTGGGCGAAGCGCGGACGGCGCGGGGCGGACAGCGCCAGCCAGCAGATCCCCAGGCAGCTGAGCACCAGCAGGCCGGCGATCCAGGTGTTCAGGGTCTCCAGCTGCTTGCCGCGGTCCTGCATCAGGATCAGCCAGAACGAGCCGAAGTCCTCCTTGCGGGTCTGGCTGAAGGTGTAGAAGGTGGCCCAGCCCTTCCAGTTGGCCGCCATCACCGGCAGGTTGACGAGCAGCCAGGCGCCGACCGCACCGCCGGTGGCCGCCCAGAAGGCGCGCCAGCGGCCGGCCCGCCAGCAGAGCACCAGCAGCGGGCCGAGCAGCAGCAGCGGGTAGAGCTTGGCCGCGGTGGCCAGGCCGATGAAGACACCGGCCCAGACCGCGCGGCGGCCGGACCAGTACGCCATCGCGACGGCACAGAAGGCGACCGCCAACAGGTCCCAGTTGATGGTGAAGTTGAGCGCCAGCGCGGGGGCCAGCGCGAACAGCAGCGCGTCCCAGGGGCGGCGGCGGTGGGTCCGGGTGAGCGCCACCACGACGACCACCGCGCAGACCGTCAGCATCCCGGCGTTGATCAGCCAGAACAGCTGCTCGCGGGTCTCGGTGGAGCCGCCACCGGGCGTCAGCCAGGCGGCCACCTGCATGAACAGGCCGGTCAGCACCGGGTACTCGAGGTACTGCATGTCCGGGCTGGGCTGCGGCAGCATGTCGACGTACGGGGTCAGCCCGGTGGCGAAGCCGCGCCAGGTGTACAGGTGCGGGATGTCGCTGTAACAGGCGTGGGTGTACTGGGTGGTGGCGCCGCGGAACCAGCCGCCGTCGTAGCAGGGCAGCTTCTGCAGCATGCCCAGCACGCAGACCACGATCACCGTGACGGCCAGGAAGCGGGCCGGGATCCACCAGTTGACGCCGAGCAGGGCGCGCCGGCCGGGCGGGCCGCCGAACAGCTCGCTGCCCGCGGCGGAGACCGGGTCCTCGTCCGCGGGGACGACCACCGTGTTCGGCAGCGGGCCCACCTCATCGTCCACCGGCGCCGTGGCCGTGCTGCCGTTCTCGTCCCGAGCGATCGACGTCATGGCGGACATGATGCCGCACCGGTCGGCTCCGCAGCAGGTGCCCCCGCCATCCGGTTCCGAACGCGCCGGTGGCGGCCCTCCGTGGAGGACCGCCACCGGTGGAGCCGGGTCCGGGTCAGTTCTGGCCGGGGTTGGCCGCGATGCCGTTGGCCGGCTCGGTCGCGGGCGGGCTGCCCGTCCCCGTCCCGCTGCCGGTGGGCTTGGGCGGCTTGGTCCTGGTCGAGGACGGCGAACCGCTCGGGCAGAGCGGCGCCGGCAGCAGGCAGGACTCGTTGGGGCTCGGGCTGTTGCTCGGCGTGGCCGGCGCACTCGGGGAGAGCGACGGGACGGTCGGCGCGATGGTGGTCGGGTCGGGCACCGGCGTGGTCGCGGTCGCCGTGGCGGAGGCCGAGGCGGTGGCCGGGGCGCCCGAGGAGTCGACCTGCTCGCCGATCTCGCCCGGCTTCGGGAAGGTCTCCTTCGGCTGACCGTTCAGGATGGTCTTCATGTAGCGGGTGAAGATGTCCGTCGGGAAGTCACCACCGTGCACCTCGTCCTTGCCCGCGGTGCCGTCCAGCGTGAGCAGGCCGGGCTTGCCCGCCTCCTCGCGCCACATGCCGACCGAGGTGACCAGCGAGGGGGTGTAGCCGACCCACCAGGCCGACTTCCCGCCGTCGGTGGTACCGGTCTTGCCCGCGATCGGCCGGCCGAGCGCGTTGGTCTTCTCACCGGTGCCGATCTTGGCCACGGTGGTCAGCACGTCGGTGACGTTGTCCGCGACCACCTCCTCCAGCACCGGCTTGGGGGTCGGCTTGGCGAAGGTCTTCAGCTCCACGCCGCCGCGGATCACCTTGCTGACCGAGTACGGGTCGGTCTGCATGCCCCGGGCCGCGAACACCGAGTAGGCGGAGGCCAGTCGGATCGCGCTGGGGGTGGAGGTGCCGAGCGGGAAGGTGGTGGTCGAGGAGTCGGTCAGGCTCTCCTTGCGCAGGCCCATCTGCTCCACCAGGGTGCCCACCTGCTTGGTGCCGACGTCCTGGCCGAGCTGCACGAACGGCACGTTGTAGGAGTAGCGCATGGCCTCCCGGAGCGAGACGTACCCCGGGTTGGAGCTGCCGCTGTTCTTCTGGTGGTACGGCTTGCCGTCGTCGCCGATCACCGGGGAGCCGTCCAGCTTGTGGATCTCCGACTTGTCGTCGGCCAGGTAGCGGCTGTCGGCGTTGATCCGCTTCGGCTTGCCGTCGTTCCCGGTCTCGGTCTGCACGCCGTACTGCATGGCGGCGGCGAGCACGAAGGGCTTGAAGGTCGAGCCGACCGGGACGCCGAGGGTGTCGGCGTTGTTGGTGTGGTGGCCCTGCTCGACGCCGGGGCCGCCGTAGATCGCCACGATCGCACCGTCGTTGGGCACCACGGTGGCCGCGCCGATCTGGACGAACTTGTCCTTCTCGCGCTTGTCCGGCTTCAGGGTGTCCGCCTGGAAGTCGTCCACCGCCTTCTTCAGTGCCTCCACCTTGTCCTTCTGGAAGGTGGTGTGCACCTGGAAGCCGCCCTTGGCGATGGCGGCCTCGGTGATGGTCTTGTCCTTGCTCATCAGGTACTTGTTCGCCAGCTCGACCATGTAGCTGACCTGGCCGTTCATGCTGGCCGGGGGCTTCTTCTCGACCGGCTCGGGGAAGGCGGCGCAGGTGGCCCGCTTCTCCTTGGTGATGGCGCCGGTGGTCACCATCCGGTCCAGCACCTCGTTCCAGCGCTTGACCGCCCGCTCGTGGTTGGCCGGGCTGGTGGCCGGGTCGTAGAGCGCGGCGCCCTTGAGCAGACCGGCCAGCAGCGCGCTCTGACAGAGGTTCAGGTCCTTGGCGTTCACGCCGTAGTACGCCTGCGCGGCGGCCTGCGCGCCGGTGGCGCCACGGCCGAACCAGCTGGTGTTCAGGTAGCCGGTGAGGATCTTGTCCTTGCCGTCCTCCTGGTTCACCTTGAGGGTGATGAAGAGCTCCCGGACCTTCCGGCTGAGGGTCTGGTCCTGGTTCAGGTAGGCGTTCTTGACGTACTGCTGGGTGATGGTCGAGCCGCCCTGGGTCTCACCGCCGGTGGCCATGTTGTAGACGGCCCGGGCGATGCCCTTGGGGTCGATGCCGCTGTCGTCCCAGAAGGTCGCGTTCTCGGTCGAGATGGCGGCGTTCTGCAGGTCCTTGCTGATGTCGCCGAGCTCGACCACCTGTCGGTTGGTGTCGCCCTGGCGGGTCATCTCGCTGCCGTCGGCCCAGTAGTAGATGTTGTTCTGGCTCTCCACGACCTTGTTCAGGTCGGGGATCGGCGTCATCGCGTAGGCCACGCCGACCGCGCCCACCCCGGCGCCGAAGAACAGCAGCAGGGTGCTCAGCTGGAGCTTCCAGGACGGGATCCACCGCCGGAAGCCGGTCTTGCCGAACCGCGGGTAGTCGATGAACCGCTTCTTGGCCGGCTTGCCGTTCCGCCCGACCGTGGTCGCCCCGGCGGCCGCGCCGCGACGGGCGTTGCCGCCACCGGCACCGGCGCCGCCACGGGCGCCCTGCTGCCTGCGCATCTCGGCCCGGGTCAGCCGGGGCTGCTGGGCGGTGGGCCGCCCCCCGGAGGGGCGTTCGCCGCCACGGCCGTACGAGGGCGCGCCCTCCGGCGGGTTGCCGTAGGCATACGGTCGGCCGCCGTCGGCCTCGCGGCCCGACGGTTCCTCGCCGCCCGGGTTGGACGACCTCCGACGGTGTTCGCTCATCTTCCAGCCACTCCTCGGTCCTCGCGCACGGCCGACAGCCCGTGCACACGCGACAGAGTACGCAGCTGGAAATCACACCTAATCGGGCATCAGGTACCAACTGCCGCATAACGGCGCCAGATCATTACATGCCCGTTGCCAACCCGCCCCCGGACAGCCCCTGACAGGGGCTCAACCCGGCCGACGGAGATCCTGTGATCACTTTCACCCGAGTCGCCCTTGCTCGTTCCGTGACCCAGGTTTACTGTTCTCGATATATCGAGCCGATACATCGGAGCGACATAACGCACGGGCATACCGGCGGAGGGAGGCGGAACGACAGTGAGCAGACGCTCGGGAGTCCTCGAGTTCGCCGTCCTCGGCCTGCTGCACGACGCACCGATGCACGGCTACGAGCTGCGCAAGCGGCTCAACGTCCTGCTCGGCTCGTTCCGCGCGTTCTCCTACGGCACGCTCTACCCCTGCCTGAAGAGCCTGGTGGCCCAGGGCTTCCTGGTCGAGGACAACCCCGACACGGAGTACGTCCCCGCCACCGCGCTCAACGGCAAGCGGTCGAAGATCGTCTACCGGCTGTCCGCCGAGGGCAAGCAGCGTTTCGAGGAGCTGCTCGCCGACTCCGGCCCGGACGCCTGGGAGGACGAGCACTTCGGGGTGCACTTCGCCTTCTTCGGTCAGACCGACCGGGCCGTGCGGATGCGCGTCCTGGAGGGCCGCCGCAGCCGGCTGGAGGAGCGGCTGGAGCGGATGCGCAGCTCGATCGCCCGTACCCGCGAGCGGTTCGACGACTACACGCTCGAACTGCAGCGGCACGGTCTCGAATCGGTGGAGCGCGAGGTCCGTTGGCTCAACGAGCTGATCGAGACCGAGCGGGCCAACCGCACCGGGCGGCCCGGTGCCGCACCCGGTGACACCAGTACTTCGGACGGCCGTGGCCAGGAGGCCGGGTCCCCGGACCCGCCGAGGCCACCGCACGACCGCCCGGGGCGTTCCTGACGGAACGCTGAACCCGCCGCCACCTTCCGGTGCGTGCGGCGGGGACTGGGCGCGTCGCGCCCACCAGAAGAGAAGTTGAGCGAGACCGCCCGTTCGGGTGGGTCTCATGATTCAAAGGGAGCAACCGGAATGGGTTCGGTTCGCGTAGCCATCGTGGGCGTCGGCAACTGTGCCGCGTCGCTGGTTCAGGGTGTCGAGTACTACAAGGACGCCGACCCCGCCGGCAAGGTCCCCGGGCTGATGCACGTGCAGTTCGGCGAGTACCACGTCCGTGACGTGGAGTTCGTCGCCGCGTTCGACGTCGACGCCAAGAAGGTCGGCTTCGACCTCGCGGACGCCATCGGCGCCAGCGAGAACAACACCATCAAGATCTGCGACGTGCCGCCGACCGGCGTCACCGTGCAGCGTGGTCACACCCTGGACGGTCTCGGCAAGTACTACCTCGAGACCATCGAGCAGTCCGACGAGGCCCCGGTCGACGTCGTCCAGGTCCTGAAGGACCGCCAGGTCGACGTCCTGGTCTGCTACCTGCCGGTGGGTTCCGAGGACGCCGCCAAGTTCTACGCCCAGTGCGCCATCGACGCCAAGGTCGCCTTCGTGAACGCCCTCCCGGTGTTCATCGCCGGCACCAAGGAGTGGGCGGACAAGTTCACCGAGGCCGGCGTGCCGATCGTCGGCGACGACATCAAGTCGCAGGTCGGCGCGACCATCACGCACCGCGTGATGGCGAAGCTCTTCGAGGACCGCGGCGTCCTGCTGGAGCGCACGATGCAGCTGAACGTCGGCGGCAACATGGACTTCAAGAACATGCTCGAGCGTGACCGCCTCGAGTCCAAGAAGATCTCGAAGACCAACGCCGTCACCTCCCAGGTCCGGGACCGCGACCTGGGCGCGAAGAACGTCCACATCGGCCCGTCGGACTACGTCGCGTGGCTCGACGACCGCAAGTGGGCGTACGTCCGCCTCGAGGGTCGCGCCTTCGGCGACGTGCCGCTGAACCTCGAGTACAAGCTCGAGGTCTGGGACTCCCCGAACTCGGCCGGTGTCATCATCGACGCCGTCCGGGCCGCGAAGATCGCGCTGGACCGGGGCATCGGTGGCCCGATCCTGTCGGCGTCCTCGTACTTCATGAAGTCCCCGCCGGTGCAGTACTTCGACGACGAGGCCCGCGACAACGTGGAGAAGTTCATCCGCGGCGAGGTCGAGCGCTGAAGCGCCTGAGCTGACGACCCGAAGGGCCCTGACCGCCGGTCAGGGCCCTTCGGGCTGTCCGGCGCTGACCGGTGGTCGGCACCCGGCCGGTCAACCGGCCAGGCGTCCCGACTGGTGTCCGGCCATGTTTCACGTGAAACATCGGCGCCGATCATGGCACCCTGGGCGGGTGGCTCAGACGGGTAACGGCGGCAACTCACTCACCGGCCTGTTCCGGGCTGCCGATTTCCGGCGCCTGCTCACCGCCCGGGTGCTCTCCCAGCTCTCCGACGGCGTCTTCCAGGTCTCGCTGGCCTCGTACGTGATCTTCTCGCCCGAGCGGCAGTCCAGCCCGGCCGACATCGCCTCGGTCCTGCTGGTGCTGCTGCTGCCGTTCTCGCTGATCGGCCCGTTCGCCGGCGTGCTGCTCGACCGCTGGCGCCGTCGCCAGGTGCTCTACCTCGGCAACCTGGCCCGGTGCGGGCTCGGGCTGGTGACCGGCGCCCTGCTGCTGGCCCGGGTGCCGGACTGGCTCTTCCTCGGCGCGGCCCTGCTGGTCACCGCGCTCAACCGGTTCATCCTGGCCGGGCTCTCCGCCGCGCTGCCCCGGGTGGTCGACCGCCCCGAACAGCTGGTCACCGCCAACGCGCTCTCCCCCACCCTCGGCACGGTCGCGGCGGCCTGCGGCGGCGGCCTGGGCTTCCTGGTCCACCTGGTGCTGCCGCCCGGCCCCCGGGCCGACGCCCTGCTGGTCACCGTCGCCGCCCTGCTCTACCTGAGCTCCGGCCTGACCGCACTGCGGATGGACCCCGACCTGCTCGGCCCCGACCAGCGCCCCGACCGGCCGCCGCTGCGCCGGGCCCTCAGCCTGACTGCCCGTGAACTAGTAGACGGCGTACGCCACTTGGTCCGGGACTGCCGTCCCGCCACGCACGCGCTGGCGGCCGTCACGGCCGCCCGGTTCTGCTACGGCATCCTGGTCGTGGTGCTGCTGATGCTCTCCCGCTACACCTTCAACGACCCCACCGACAGCGCGAGCGGTCTGGCCACCCTGGGCCAGGCGGTCGCGGTCTCGGCCGTCGGCTTCTTCCTCGCCGCCGTGATCAGCCCCTGGTGCACCCGCCGGCTCGGCCTGGCCGGCTGGCTCACCACCTGCGCCGCCTCCGCCGCCGTCTTCGTCCCCGTCCTCGGCCTGACCTTCTCGCTCGGCCCCACCATGGTGGCGGCCCTGCTGCTCGGCGTGGTCACCCAGGGCGTCAAGATCTGCGCCGACACCGTCGTCCAGGAGTCCGTCGAGGACGCCTACCGCGGCCGGGTCTTCGCCATCTACGACGTCCTCTTCAACCTCGCCTTCGTCGCCGCGGCCTTCGTCACCGCCCTCGTGCTCCCGCTCGACGGCCGCTCCGTCCCCCTGATGCTCACCGTCGCCCTGCTCTACGCTCTGACCGCCGCCCTCTACGCCCGCGCGGCCCGCCGCTCCCCCGTCCCGGCCTGAGCGGCCCTCGAACGAGCCGGAGGTGGGTACTTCCATTACCCACCTCCGGCTCTCTCACCGGACTACGGCTGGACCAGCTCGTCGAGCTCGTCCGCCGTGGCACCGTCGTCGATCGCCCGGAGCAGCCTCAGCCGCCGACGGGCGATCTCCTTCTCCCCGTCGTCCAGCACCACCCGCTCCAGCCGGTCGACCCGGTCCGCCATCGCGTCGATCTTCCGGCCGTTCCGGCTGACCTCCACCGCCAACGCGTTCAGCAACGGGACCACGCTGGTCCCGATCACCGACCGGACCGCCCGCTCGGCCACCGTGGCGACCGCCGCGTCCACCGACCCCTCGGGGTAGTGGAACCGGCTGTCCACAACCCCGTCCACGGGGTTGTCCACAGCCTCCCGCCTGGCCTGCTGCTCCAGGTCGAGCAGGTAGCACCGCACCTGACGTGCGGTTTCGCTGTCCCGCAGCAGCATCGCCACGTTCAGCACCGTCCGGCGGGTGAACAACGCGAGCGACCTCGCCCGCGACTGGATCCCACTGAGTTGCTTGAAGTAACCCAGTTCGCCGCCGGTCAGCACCTGGTACCCGTTGCCGACCAGCTCCTGCCGGTGGTCGTGGACCACCGCCTTGATCACGGTCTCCCCGACCCCGAAGTACCGCGCCACCGCATCGGTGGTCACGTGCACCCCGTCCGGCAGGAAGGCCAGCGCCTTCACCCGGTCCAGCACCTCGACCCGCCCGCTCACCGTCGCCCGCATCGTCGGGGACTCCAACAACACCGCGTCCACAGCCATGGCTGCGTCCTCTCGTTCCGGAGGGAGGAACGTCCTCCCCCTCGAACGGCTCAACGCGACGACTCATCAGTCAGTCACACCCGACGACTCCAACCACTCAATCGAGCGGATTCGCTAAAGCGACATCTGTTCAAACGATCTTGTGATCCGACAAATCGGGCGTGGTGATCACGGTTGGATGTCCATTCCGCCTTCGCCACAGGTGCTGTAAGGCGCAACGCCACCATCCCGGCGCCCCCGGGCAGCCGATGAGCCCCGACGTCGTGGTGCTCGACTGCACCGACCCGGACGCCGAGGCGAAGATCGTCGGCAAGGTGGAGGGGACCATCGACGAGTCGGCCTGCGACAAGTTCCAGGACGCGGACGGTCTCTACACCGAGAAGCAGGGCTCGCGGAAGTTCACGCTCTGCCTGCATTTCCTCAAGTAGGCACGGCATGAACGGAGGGGGCGTCCGATGCGGACGCCCCCTCAGTGCGTTCCTACTGCTGCTCGGCCCACCACGCGCGCAGCGCGGCCTCGGCCTGGTCGGGGTCCATCGGCCCGTTCTCCAGCCGGAGTTCGAGCAGGTGGCGGTACGCCTGGCCGACCTGAGGGCCCGGGGCGAGGCCGAGCAGCTCCATGATCTGGTTTCCGTCCAGGGCGGGCCGGATGGCATCCAGCTGCTCCTGCTCCCGGAGTTCGGCGATCCGGGTCTCCAGCGAGTCGTACGTTCGGGAGAGGGCGGCGGCCTTCTTCCGGTTCCGGGTGGTGCAGTCGGAGCGGGTCAGCTTGTGCAGCCGTTCCAGCAGCGGGCCGGCGTCGGTGACGTAGCGGCGGACCGCCGAGTCGGTCCACTCGCCGCCGCCGTAGCCGTGGAAGCGCAGGTGCAGTTCGACCAGCCGGGAGACCTCGTCGGTGAGGTCGTTGGAGTACTTGAGGTCGCGCATCCGCTTGCGGGTCATCTTGGCGCCGACCACCTCGTGGTGGTGGAAGGAGACCCGGCCGTCGGACTCGAACCGCCGGGTCCGCGGCTTGCCGATGTCGTGCAGCAGCGCGGCCAGCCGCAACACCAGGTCGGGCCCTTCCTGCTCCAGCGCGATGGCCTGCTCCAGCACGGTCAGCGAGTGCTCGTAGACGTCCTTGTGCCGGTGGTGCTCGTCGCTCTCCAGCCGGAGCGCGGGCAGTTCGGGCAGCACGTGGTCGGCCAGACCGGTGTCCACCAGCAGCCGCAGGCCCTTCACGGGGTGCTCGGCCAGCAGCAGCTTGTTGAGCTCGGCCTGCACCCGCTCGGCCGAGACGATGGTGATCCGGTCGGCCATCGCGGTCATCGCGGTGACCACCTCGGGGGCGGGCTCGAAGTCCAGCTGGGCCGCGAACCTGGCCGCCCGCATCATCCGCAGCGGGTCGTCGGAGAACGACTCCTCCGGGGTGGCGGGGGTGCGCAGCACCCGGGCCTCCAGGTCGTCCAGCCCGTGGTGCGGGTCGACGAAGCCGCGGCCGGGCAGGTCGACGGCCATCGCGTTGACGGTGAAGTCCCGCCGGACCAGGTCCTGTTCGATCGTCTCGCCGTAGGTCACCTCGGGCTTGCGCGAGGTGCGGTCGTACGCCTCGCTCCGGTAGGTGGTGATCTCGATCAGGAAGGACCCGTCCTCGGTGTCCTTGCGGGCGCCCACGGTGCCGAAGGCGATGCCGACGTCCCAGACCGCGTCCGCCCAGCCCTTCACCAGCCTGAGCACCTGCTCGGGGCGGGCGTCGGTGGTGAAGTCGAGGTCGTTGCCGAGCCGGCCGAGCAGCGCGTCCCGGACCGATCCGCCGACCAGGGCCAGCCGGTGCCCGGCGGCCCGGAACCGCTCGGCGATCTCGTCCGCGACCGGGGAGACCCGGAGCAGTTCTTGCAGGCCGAGGGCCTGCGCCTCGCTCAGCCCGGGGGCGGCGGCACGGGCATCGGTGCTGGCATCGGTGCTGGACGGACTGGTGCTGGACTCATTGACAGTGGACACGGCTCACAAGGGTACGTGCCCTCCCCCCGGATACCGCACGGCCTTTTCCCCCGTCAGCCCCCGGCCCGCAACACCACCGCGCCACCGGCCTCGTTACCATGCCGGTGGAGAGATCCCGGCCCGGGCCGTCGGCCGCTGCTGCGGGGTCCCCCTTCCAGGACCGCATCAGTTCCACCCGATCCAGAACGGCGAGGTCGAAGCGCGTGGTTGAGCCGGTACGGCAGTCGGGTCCGCGTACGGTGCCCCGGAACCGATCGGGCCGGATGGCCAGACGGCTCTCCGGCCTGCTGGCGTTCGGGGCCGTCCTGGTCACCGGCGTGCTGCCCGCCGCGGCCGCACCGGCCGGCTTCGTCGCCGCCGCCCCCGAGTACCCGGCCACCGTGGCCATCGACTCGATCGCGCCCAAGGTGGCGGAGAACGGCGGCACCGTGGTGGTGACCGGAGTGGTCACCAACTCCGGCCCGGACCCGCTCAAGGACGTCACGGTGGGCATCCGGCAGCAGTCCGCCGCCGGCTCGACGGTGCGCACCCGCAGCGGCCTCGACCAGCTCGCCCGGCGCGGCGATCCGGGCTCCGCGGACGGCACCGCGATCACGGCCGGCCGGGCCGGCCTGGGCACGCTGGCGGCGGGCCAGAGCCTCCCGTACATCGTCCGGGCGTCGGTCGCCGACCTCAAGGTCGGCAAGAGCGGGGTGTACGAGCTGGCAGTGGACGTGGCCGGCGGCACCCCGGACGACGACGCCGCCCACACCCTGGGCATCGCCCGGAGCTACCTCCCGTACCGGAACGAGGCCGTCCCGCACCCGACCGAGCTCGCCGTGGTCTGGCCGATCACCCACGCGCCCGAGCTGGTCGCCCAGACCATGCAGGACAACGACCCGACACCGGTGCTGCGGGACGACAGCCTGGCCACCGAGCTGGCCCCGGGCGGCCGGCTGCACCAGTTGGTGCAGACCGGCGGCCAGCTGCCCGGCCTCACCTGGGTGATCGACCCGGACCTGCTGGACACCGTGTTCGCGATGACCCGGCCGTACCGGGTGCAGAAGCCGAACACCGCCGGGGAGCCCGCCAAGGAGGGCAACACCGTCCCCGGCGTCGGTACGGACGCCGCGACGGAGTGGCTGAAGCAGCTCCGCACCGCCGTGGCCGGAGCGGGCAGCCAGGTGGTCTCGCTGCCGTACGCCGACCCGGACCTGGCCTCGATCGCGCACAACGGCGCGGGGCTGAACGGGATGGCCGACACCCTCCGCAAGGCCCGGACGGCCGGTGAGGTGACCGCCGAGGGACGGCTGGCCGCCGACGTGCAGTCCGACGTCGCCTGGCCCTACCAGGGGTACCTGGACCAGCAGATCGCCGCCACCGCCGCCGCGGCCGGCGAGAACCTGCTGCTGGCCAACAGCGCGAGCATCTCGGACGCCGCGCTCAACCACACCCCGAGCGCGGCCCGCCCGATCGGCAACGGTCAGACCGCCGTGGTCGCCGACTCCACCATCTCCGACCTGTTCCAGCCGGACCTGGCCTCCCCGCAGGCCCGCACCGCGGCCGTCCAGCGCTTCCTGGCCGAGACCATGGTGATCAACCGTCAGCTCCCGGAGACTCCCCGCACCCTGCTGGTGCTGCCGCCCCGGAACCTCACCGCCGGTTCGGCCGGCGCGCTGGCCGAGGCGGTCACCCAGGCCCAGCAGGCCGGCTGGGCCCGGCTGGTGAACCTCCGGACGGTGGCCGCCGCCCCGGCCGACCCGGAGGCGAACACCGCCGTGGCCGGCCCCGGCGACTATCCGCAGCAGCTGCGCGCGGGCGAGCTGTCCGCCGCCACCCTTGGCCGGGTGATGGACCTCCAGGGCGAGCTGGACCAGCTGCTCGTCATCCTCACCCAGCCGCAGCGGGTGCGCGGCCCGTTCAGCGCCGCGATGATCCGCTCGATGACCACCGCCTGGCGGGACCAGCCGCCGGTCGGCGAGTCCTACCGGACCGGTGTGCGGGACTACCTGGCCAGCCTGGTCGGCGCGGTCAAGCTCACCCCCAAGAGCACGGTCACCCTCGCAGGTGACAACGGCATGGTGCAGGTCAGCGTCAAGAACGACCTCAACCAGGCGGTCGGCAACCTCCAGGTCCAGCTGACCTCCAGTCAGCCGAACCGGGTCCGGGTGGGCGTCAAGCAGAACGTCGTGCTGGAGGGCACCACCAGCCTGACCCTGCGCTTCCCGGCCCAGGCCCGGAACAACGGCCCGGTGCCGGTGACCGCCCAGCTGATGACCACCGGCCCGAACCCGCAGCCGTACGGCAAGCCGGTGGTCTTCACGGTCAACGTCACCTCGGTCACCTCGGGCGTGCTGTACGTGATCGGCGGCGGTGTGGTGCTGATGCTGCTCGCCGCCGTGCGGTTCACCCAGCAGCGGCGCAAGGGTGCCCCGGCCCCCGAGGACGACGGCGGCGAGGCGCAGGAGGGCGGCGCGGCCGACGGAGGCGCGGCGCAGGAGACCGGCGCAGCTGCCGAGGAACACGCCCCCGGTGATGAGAAGGTGGGGCACTGAGGCGGCCCCTTCCGGGCGGCCCTACCCGAGCATCGATGAGGTGGCATGAGCGGGCCGCGCGAGGAGCGAGCACAGGGTCGTGAGCAGGGTCGCGCCGCCACGGGCCAGGACGGTGCGGCCGAGCAGCCCGCCGACTGGTACCTGACGGACACCTACGCCCAGGACCCGTACGCCACCGACCCGTTCCCGAGCGAGGTCGGGCCCGACCCGTACGGCCTGCGGACCGCGGCGCTGCCGCAGCAGCAGGCCACCCAGGACGACCCGCAGACCCTCCAGCTGCGCCAGGAGCCGCCGCCCGGGCCGGCCGCCGGTCTGACCGCGCCCACCCCGCGCTGGCCGGTCGCGGCCGCCGCCGAGGCGGCGTCCGGCGGCGCCGCCGCCGAGCCCGCCGAAACCACCCGGTCGGACGGGGCCTGGGACACCGAGACCACCGAGTACGTCGGCGTGGACACCCTGCTGGCGAAGGCCGTGGAGCCGCGCCCGTTCGTCCCGCCGATCGAGTTCGACCCGCCGCTCTCCGCGGCCGAGACCGGCGGCCCCGAGCTGCCGCCGGCCCCCGAGCCGGTGTCTCCCGCCCCGGTGTCTTCCGCTCCGGTGTCCCCCGAGCAGGTGGCGGAGCAGCGCCCGGAGCCGGCCGGCGGCGGCAGGTCCGGCAGCCTGGTCAACTCCAGCGCGATCATGGCCGCCGGCACCCTGGTCTCCCGGGGCACCGGCTTCCTGCGCACCATGGTGATCGCCGCCGCGATCGGCGTCGGCACCATGGGCGACTCCTACAACGCCGCCAACACGCTGCCCACCCTGCTCTACATCCTGATCGGCGGCGGCGCGCTGAACGCGGTGTTCGTCCCGCAGCTGGTCCGCGCGATGAAGCAGGACCAGGACGGCGGCACCGCCTACGCCAACCGGCTGCTCACCCTGGTGATGGCCGGCCTGGCCGGGGTCACCTTCCTCGCCGTGCTGGGCGCCCCGCTGCTGGTGCAGCTGATCTCGCACTCGCTGATGCGCGACCCGTCGAGCGCCGACACCACGGTGGCGCTGGCCAGGTACTGCCTGCCGACCATCTTCTTCATGGGCATCCATGTGGTGATGGGTCAGATCCTGAACGCCCGGGGCCGGTTCGGCGCGATGATGTGGACCCCGGTGCTCAACAACGTCGTGGTGATCTTCACCTTCAGCCTGTACATCTGGGTCTTCGGCACCTTCCAGCGCTCCGAGGTCACCCCCGCCACCGTCTCCCCCGAGGGCATCCGGCTGCTCGGCCTGGGCACCCTGATCGGCCTGGCCCTGCAGGCGCTCGCGATGATCCCCTACCTGCGGGCCGCCGAGTTCCGGTTCCGGCCGCAGTTCGACTGGCGCGGCCACGGGCTCGGCAAGGCGGCCCGGCTGGCCAAGTGGACCTTCCTGTTCGTGCTCGCCAACCAGGCCGGCTTCCTGGTGATCACCCAGCTCGCCACCGCGGCCGGTGCGGCCGCCGCGAGGACCGGCCACCTCGGGGTGGGCCTGGCCGCCTACTCCAACGCCCTGCTGATCTGGCAGCTCCCGATGGCCGTGATCACCGTCTCGGTGATGAGCGCGGTGCTCCCCCGGCTGTCCCGCTCGGCCGCCGACGGCGACGCCGGGGCGGTCCGGGACGACCTCTCCTACGGACTGCGTACCTCGGCGGTGGCGATCGTGCCCGCCGCCTTCCTGTTCCTCGCGCTAGGCCCGGTGATCGGCAGCGCGATCTACGGCCTGGGCAACGGCGGCTCGGTCGCGCACAGCACCACGGCGGTCGGCTACATGCTCTCCGCCTTCGCGCTGGGGCTGATCCCGTACTCGGTCCAGTACGTGCTGCTGCGCGGCTTCTACGCCTACGAGGACACCCGGACGCCGTTCTCCAACACGCTCTGGGTGGCGCTCTGCCAGGCCGCCACCGCGGTGCTCTGCTGGTTCGTGCTGCCCGCCCAGTGGGCGGTGACCGGGATGGCCCTCGGCTACGGGCTGTCGTACGCGGTCGGCGTCGCGGTCGCGGTGCCCAGGCTCAAGGCGAAGATCGGCGGCCTGGACACCGGCCGGATCGCCAAGACCTACATCCGGCTGGCGATCGCCTCGCTGCCCGCCGCGGTGCTCGGCCTGGCGGTCAGCCTGCTGCTGAACGAGCTGCTCACCGGGCTGATCGGCGACTGGGCGGGCGCGGTGCTGACCGTCCTGGTCGCGGGCGGGCTGCAGCTCACGGTGTTCGCCCTGGTCGCCCGCCGGATGCGGATCGAGGAGCTGAACGCGATGATCGGTATGGTGCGGAGCCGGCTCGGCCGCTGACCGGGAGTCAGCCAGGATCTTCCGCTCCCTCAGGCCGCGTGCCACCACCCGGAGTCGGGCCGGACGGTCGCAACCGGAACGCAACCAGTCGGCCCACCCAACGGTCGTAGCAGGGGAGGAAGAGTGGGCACAATTGTCCTGGCACGCTGCCGACCTCCGAGGCCGGCGGGGCGGCCGGTACTCCGGGACCCGGGGCGACACAAGGGGAGGCAGGACAACGGTGGCTGATGGCACCAAGGCGGTTGTCGACACGTCCGTGACGGACGACGGGACGGCACCGGCCACAGCCGGGGAGAGCCCGGCCGACGAACCGGCGGCGGAGAGCGCCACCGAGGCCACCGCCCCGCTGTCGGCCGCCGAGATCGCCGCCGAACTCGCCGGGCGCCGGGCGAAGTCCGACCCGGCCGACGCGGCAGCTCCGGCCCCGCAGGACGACCGGGGCACCGAGGACACCGGGGACGCCGGGCCCGAGCAGGCCGACGAGGACGCGGAGTTCGACCCGGCCGCCACCCTGGACCAGCCGACCGGTGAGCTCCCGCTGCTCCGCCCCGCCCCCGACCGGCACAGCGGCGACCGGATCGCCGACCGCTACCGGCTGGAGGAGTGCACCACCCAGTCCGAGTTCTTCAGCAGCTGGCGCGCGGTGGACGAGAAGCTCCGCCGCGCGGTCGGCGTGCACCTGCTCGCCGCCGGCCACCAGCGGGCCCGGGGCGTGCTGGCCGCCGCCAAGTCCGCCGCCCTGCTCGGCGACCCGCGCTTCGTCCAGGTCCTCGACGCGGTCCAGGAGGGCGACCACGTCTACGTGATCCGGGAGTGGCTGCCCGGCGCCGCCGACCTCGCCCAACTGCTCGCGGACGGACCGCTGGAGCCGTACGACGCGTACCAGATGGTCCGTCAGGTCGCCGAGGCCATCGCGGCCGCCCACCGGCGCGGCCAGGCCCATCTGCGGCTCACCCCGAGGTGCGTGCTGCGCACCGAGAGCGGCCAGTACCGGATCAACGGCATCGCGGTGGACGCCGCGCTGCGCGGCCTGCCCGACGACGACGCCGCGCTCACCGACACCCGGGCGATCGGCGCCCTGCTGTACGCGGCGCTGACCCACCGCTGGCCCTACCCCGAGGACCGGTACGACCTGCAGGGCCTGCCCAAGGACCTCGGCTGCGTCCCGCCGGACCAGGTCAGGGCGGGCGTGCACAAGGGCCTGTCCGAGATCGCCGCCCGGGCCCTGTGCGAGCAGCCCCCGCACCACCTGGACCCGATCACCACGCCGGAGGAACTGGCCAAGGCGATCGCGCTGATGCCGAAGATCCGGCAGCCCGAGCCGCCCCCGCCGCCGGCCTTCACCCCGCCGCCCCGGCCGCAGCCCCGGCCGCACCAGCAGCGCCCGCAGATCCGGCTCGCCGACGGCCCGGCCACCGTGATCGCCCCGGCGGCCGCCCGGCCGACCAGGCCCCGGCTGCGCAGGCTGGTCCGGGTGACCGCCTCGGTGGTCGCGCTGGCCGCCATCGGGGTGGCCTCCTGGCAGCTGGTCAGCAAGTTCAACAAGCACGACCGCAACAGCGAGGACGGGCAGGTGCAGCCGCCCCCCGGCCAGAGCGCACCGGCCACCCCCGGCGGCGGCGCCACCGCGAAGCCCGTCACGATCGCCGGGGCGTCCTCCTTCAACCCGCTGGGCGACGGACCCGAGCACGTGGGCGAGACCGCGCTGGCCTTCGACGGTGACCCCGCCACCAGTTGGCAGACCTCGGGGTACCTCCAGGACCTGGGCGGGGCCAACAAGGCGGGTACCGGGCTGCTCGTCGACCTGGGGTCGGTCCAGCAGGTCGGGTCGGTCCGGGTCGAGTTCGTCGGCAGCACCAAGGTGGAGCTCCGCGCCGCGCCGGCGGGCACCACCCCCGAGGCCACCAAGGCGGGGCTGGAGGGCCTCGGTGCGGCGGTGGCCACCCAGACCGGCAGCACGGTCGAGTTGAGGCCCGGCACCGCACTGAGCACCCGTTACCTCTTGCTCTGGCTGACCGGTCTCCCCAAGGATGGCTCCGACAGCCAGTACCGCGGCAAGATCGCCGAGGTGAAGGTCACCAGCTGACCGGGAGGGGGCGGCCATGACCGAGCAGATCCCGGACGCCACCCTGCTGGCCCGGCACACCGCCGGGGACCCGGACGCCTTCGGCATCCTGGTGCACCGTCACCGGGACCGGCTGTGGGCGGTGGCCCTGCGGACCCTGGGCGACCGCGAGGAGGCCGCCGACGCCCTGCAGGACGCCCTGGTCTCCGCCTTCCGGGCCGCGCACACCTTCCAGGGCCGCTCGGCCGTCACCACCTGGCTGCACCGGATCGTCGTGAACGCCTGCCTGGACCGGGCCCGCCGGGCCGCCAGCCGGCCGGCCACCCCGCTGGATCCCGAGCGGCACGGCCTGGAGGCCCTGCTCGGCAGCGCCGAGGCGACCGAGACGGTGGTGGTCCGAGCCGAGCTCCAGCGCGAGGTGACCGCCGCACTGGCGGCCCTCCCGGTCGAGCAGCGAGCCGCCCTGGTGCTGGTGGACATGCAGGGGTACGCCGTCGCCGAGGCGGCCGAGCTGCTCGGCGTACCGGTCGGCACGGTGAAGAGCCGGTGCGCCCGGGGACGGGCCAAACTGCTGCCGCTGGTCCGGCACCTGCGCACGGTTTCACGTGAAACACCGGCGGAGGCGGGCTCGCCCGCCGGTGTTTCACGTGAAACCGGTGCGCCCGGCAGCATCCCGGGGAACCAGGACGGCCCGCGCTCCGTCCCACCACCGCCACGCCCCGGCCAGGCCCTGAGAGGAGACGTGACACCACGATGACCGCCTCCTGGACCGAGCCCGGCCACCCCGATGTCGAGCTGCTGGCCGACCTGGCCGAGGACCTCGTCGACCCGGCCGAGGCACCGCTGCTGCGGGCCCACCTGACCGACTGCGCGGAGTGCGCCGACACCTGGGCCGCGCTGGCCGAGGTCGGCGAACTCCTCGGCGCGGTGGAGGACTTCCCCCCGTTGCCGACCGAGTTCGCCGACCGGATCGACGCCGCCCTGGCGGTCGAGGCCGCCGCCCCGGTGACCCCTGCCGGCGATCCGACCGGGACCGCCACCCCGCTCTCCCACCACCCGGTCGGCCCGGCCCGCAGCCGCCTCCACCGCCGGGGCCGGGTGCTGCTGGCGACCGCCGCCTGCCTCGCCGTCCTGGGCCTGGGCGGCGCCCTGCTCGGCCACCAGGCCGCCACCAGCGGGGGCACCGGCACGGCGGACGCCGCCGCCCGGCCGGCCGCGGCCGGGGCCCGGGTCTTCACCGACGACGCCGAGCTGGCCGGTCAGATCCAGCTGCTGCTCCGGGACGGGTCCACGCCGGCGAAGACGACGGACGCCCCGCACAAGGAGCCCTCGCTCGGCGCCGGTGCCGCCCCCGAGTCCGGCACGGCGGCAGGCGCGGGATCCGGCGTCCCCGCCCCCTGCCCGGCGACCGCCCCCGGCACCCCGCTGCTCGCCACCCCCGGCCGGTTCGGCCCTGACCAGGTCACCGCCCTGGTCTACCCGCTCGACGGCGACCGGCTCGACGTCTACCTGGTGACCGCCGACTGCCGGGTGCGCCTGCACCGCACCGTCCCCGCCGGGTAGCCGACGGGCGTGACCCGTCCCACCCGGACGCCCACTCTGCGAGCCCTTGCTGCAAGCGCACCGGGGAATGAGCGACACTGGTGAACCGTTGTCCCGGGCGGCGGAGCAGGACCGCCCTCCCCGCAAATGCGCGGGTCGCGATGCGAACCAGGAGATGCAGTGAGCGACGTCCGTAACGTGATCATCATCGGCTCAGGACCGGCCGGCTACACCGCTGCCCTGTACACCGCCCGAGCCTCCCTCAAGCCGCTGGTCTTCGAGGGTGCCGTCACCGCCGGTGGCGCGCTGATGAACACCACCGAGGTCGAGAACTTCCCCGGGTTCCGGGACGGCATCATGGGTCCCGAGCTGATGGACAACATGCGCGGCCAGGCCGAGCGCTTCGGCGCCGAGCTGGTCCCGGACGACATCGTCGCGGTCGACCTCACCGGTGACGTCAAGACCGTCACCGACTCCGAGGGCACCGTGCACCGGGCCCGCGCCGTGATCGTCACCACCGGCTCCCAGCACCGCAAGCTCGGCCTCCCGAACGAGGACAAGCTCTCCGGTCGCGGCGTCTCCTGGTGCGCGACCTGCGACGGCTTCTTCTTCCGCGACCAGGACATCGCCGTGGTCGGCGGCGGCGACACCGCGCTGGAGGAGGCGACCTTCCTCTCCCGGTTCGCCAGGTCGGTCACCATCGTCCACCGCCGGGACAGCCTGCGTGCCTCCAAGGCGATGCAGGAGCGGGCCTTCGCCGACCCGAAGATCAGCTTCGCCTGGGACAGCGCGGTCGAGGCCATCCACGGCGACCCGAAGCTGACCGGTGTCACCCTGCGCGACACCACCACCGGCGAACTGCGCGAGCTGCCGGTCACCGGCCTGTTCATCGCGATCGGTCACGACCCGCGGACGGACCTGTTCACCGGCCAGCTGGACCTGGACGCCGAGGGCTACCTCAACGTCGAGGCCCCCTCGACCCGGACCAACATCCCCGGCGTGTTCGGCGCCGGCGACGTGGTCGACCACACCTACCGCCAGGCGATCACCGCCGCCGGCACCGGCTGCTCCGCCGCCCTGGACGCCGAGCGCTACCTGGCCGCGCTGGACGACCTGGAGAGCCAGGCCGCCGCAGTCGTCGCGGTCTGACCGCAGCGCAGCTCCGCCCGTCCCCTGTTTCACGTGGAACGACCCCGTCGGGCCGGGCCGGTGAAACAGGGGGCACGGCAAGAAACAGAACGGCCCCCGCCGTTGTTCTTCTCAGCACCACCTCGTTCTGACCCTTAGGAGCTCCCGTGGCCGGCGCCACCATCACCGTGACCGACGCGACCTTCGACGCAGAGGTCCTCAAGAGCGACAAGCCCGTCCTGGTCGACTTCTGGGCCACCTGGTGCGGCCCGTGCCGTCAGGTCGCCCCGATCCTGGAGGAGATCGCGACCGAGCACAGCGACAAGCTGACCATCGCGAAGCTCGACGTCGACGCCAACCAGGGCACTGCCGCCCAGTACGGCGTGATCTCCATCCCGACGCTCAACGTGTACCAGAACGGCGAGCTGGTGAAGAGCATCACCGGTGCCCGCCCGAAGGCCGCGCTGCTCCGCGAGCTGGCCGAGTACATCTAGTCCCGGCAGGCAGCACACCGTACGAGAAGAGGGGCCCCTCCCGAGGGGCCCCTCTTCTCGTCTGCCCGCCGGGATCACCTGGCGTCAGAACGGCCGCAGCGCCGGCTCCTGCCTGGCCCCTCCCCTGGCCCCGCCGAGCAACCGCTCCAGGGCCACCTCCACGTCGCCCTTCCAGGACAGCGTGGTGCGGGCCTCCAGCCGCAACCGGGGGTACCGGTGGTGCGGCCGGACGGTCTTGAAGCCGACCGCCCGCAGGTGGTCCGCCGGGAGCAGGCAGCTGGGGGTGTCCCGGCCGGCCGCGCCGAACGCCTCGATCGCCTTGAACCCCCGGCCGACCACGTCCTTCACCACGGTCTGCACCAGCACCCGGCCGATCCCCTGCCGCTGGTAGCCCGGCAGCAGCCGACTGACCATCAGCTGGACCGCGTCCGGCGAGACCGGACTGGTCGGGAAGGCCGAGGAGCGCGGCACGTACGCCGCCGGGGCGTAGAGCACGTAGCCGACCGGCAGCTCGTCCACGTAGACCACCCGGCCGCAGGAGCCCCACTCCAGCAGGACGGCCGAGATCCACCCCTCCTTCTCCAGTTCGGGCTTCCCGCTCTCCTCGGCCGCCCTGGCACTGACCGGATCCAGCTCCCAGAACACACAGGAGCGGCAGGGCAGCGGAAGATCCCCCAGGTTGTCCAAGGTCAGCGGAGCGATCCTGCGCCCCATGACTCATCCCTCCTCCACGGCCCCCCGACGGGCCGTCAGCACCGAGCGGCTCTCCCCGTACGACGAACGACGATGGGTGCATGTTTCACGTGAAACATGCACCCATCGGAACGGGCCGGCAACCCGGCACCGCGGACCGCCTCAGCTGCCGGACAGCCGGAGTCCCTCGTCCCCCGGTGCCAGGCTGTCCAGGATCCGGTTCAGGTCCTCCACCGAGGCGAACTCCAGCACCACCTTGCCCTTGCCGAGCTTGCCGTTGCGCTGCGAGACCTCGACCTTGACCCGGGTCTCGAAGCGGTCCGAGAGGCGCTCGGAGAGGTCGTTGAAGGCCGGCGAGAGCAGCCGGCCCGCCTTCGGCCCGGTCGGGCGCTGCGGCTTCTCGTCCTTGTCCATCACCGCGACGATCTCCTCGGTGGTCCGCACCGAGAGCCCCTCCGCGATGATCCGGCGGGCCAGCTGGTCCTGCCGCTCGGCGTCCGGCACCCCGAGCAGCGCGCGGGCGTGACCCGCCGTCAGCACCCCGGCGGCCACCCGGCGCTGGACGGTCGGCGAGAGCTTCAGCAGCCGCAGGGTGTTGGAGACGTGCGAGCGGGAGCGGCCGATCCGGTCGGCCAGCACGTCGTGGGTGCAGGAGAAGTCCTGCAGCAGCTGGTCGTAGGCGGCCGCCTCCTCCAGCGGGTTGAGCTCGGCCCGGTGCAGGTTCTCCAGCAGCGCGTCCAGCAGCAGCTTGTCATCGTCGGTGGCCCGGACGATCGCCGGGATGAGGTCGAGACCGGCCTCCCGGGAGGCCCGCCAACGCCGCTCGCCCATGATCAGCTCGTACCGGTCCGCCCCGGTCTGCCGGACCACCACCGGCTGGAGCAGGCCCACCTCCTTGATGGAGGCGACCAGCTCGGCCAGCTTGTCCTGGTCGAAGACCTCACGCGGCTGGCGCGGGTTCGGCGAGATCGAGTCCAGCGGCAGCTCGGCGAACCGGGCCCCCTCCACCGGCGCCAGCGCCTCTTCCAGCACGCCGCGCCGGGGCAGCCCCGACTGGTCCCGGGCGATCTCGGCCGCCACTTTGGCGGCCACCGTGCCCCGGTCGGTCGGCAGCACCGGGACGGCGGACGGCGAGAGCGCACCGGCCGGCCGGGCCGGCACCGGCTCCGTCCGGGTCGGAGCCACCGTCGCCCCGGTCGCCGGCGTCGCCGCCGGAATCAGTGCTCCGAGCCCGCGCCCCAGGCCCCTGCGCCCACCACTCACCGGTTGTCCTCCATCGTGCTGCCGTGCTGTGCCATCGGGGCCGCCGCGCCGTTGCGCTGCTGCCCCACCGCGGGTGCCGCCGAACCGTCCGCCGCCAACCCGGCGGCCCGCAGGGCGAGTTCCCGCCCGGCCTCCAGGTAGGAGAGCGCCCCGGTGGAACCCGGGTCGTAGGTCAGCACGGTCTGCCCGTAACTGGGTGCCTCGGAGATCCGCACCGAACGCGGGATCGCCGTGTTCAGCACCTGCTCGGCGAAGTGCGTCCGGACCTCCTCGGCCACCTGCGCGGCCAGCCTGGTCCGGGCGTCGTACATGGTGAGCAGGATGGTGGAGACGTGCAGGGTCGGGTTCAGGTGCGCCCGGACCAGCTCGACGTTCCGCAGCAGCTGGCCCAGCCCCTCCAGTGCGTAGTACTCGCACTGGATCGGGATCAGCACCTCCTGACCGGCCACCAGGGCGTTGACCGTCAGCAGCCCGAGCGAGGGCGGACAGTCGATCAGGATGTAGTCCAGCGGCTGCTCGTACGCGGTGATCGCGCGCTGCAACCTGCTCTCCCGGGCCACCAGCGAGACCAGCTCGATCTCGGCGCCGGCCAGGTCGATGGTGGCGGGCACGCAGAACAGCCCCTCCACGTCCCGGACCGGCTGCACCACGTCGGCCAGCGGCTTGCCCTCCACCAGCACGTCGTAGATCGACGGCACGTCGGCGTGGTGGTCGATGCCGAGCGCGGTGGACGCGTTCCCCTGCGGGTCGAGGTCGACCACCAGGACGCGCAGCCCGTGCATGGCCAGTGCGGCGGCGAGGTTGACGGTGCTGGTGGTCTTCCCCACCCCGCCCTTCTGGTTGGCCACCACGATCACCCGGGTCGAGGCAGGCCTGGGCAGGCCCTCACCGGCCCGTCCGGCAGCCGCCACCGCGGCCATGGCGGCCCGTGCGATGGGCGTGTCATCGACGTGGTCGATGGTCTCCGAGTCCTGCATGGGGGTCAGTGTTTCACGTGAAACCGGAGCGGCAACAGTCACCGCCCGGCTGCGACCAAGGATTCCGGAAAGCAGTGAGCGACGTTTCACGTGAAACACCATGCCCACAATGTCGGAAATCTGACGGTGCGACACTCCGACCGCCCCGGACGCACCGGAGCGGGCACCCGTCCGGGTACCCGCTCCGTCAGTGCACTGGGCCGTTCGCCGCGCCCCGGGGCCACCGGGTCAGCGCCGACGCCGCCCGGCGGTGCCGCCCCGGCCGGTCTCGGCCGGTCGGCCGCCGCGCCCGGCCCGGGCCGCGCGGGCCCGCCGGGTCGCCGCCTTGACCCCGCCGGGGCTCTCCCCCGCCTCCACCCGGACCACCCGGGTCGAGGTCTCCAGCAGGCCCTCGCCGACCGCCAGCACCGACCACTTCACGGCACCCAGCTTGGTCAGCGCCGACCGCGAGTCGGACAGCTCCTGCTCCGCGGTGTCGCCCTTGAGGGCCAGCATCTGCCCGTACGGCCGGAGCAGCGGCAGGCCCCAGCCCGCCAGCCGGTCCAGCGGGGCCACCGCGCGGGCGGTCACGATGTCGACCGCCAGCTTGCCGATCATCTCCTCGGCCCGGCCGCGCACCACCGTGACGTTCTCCAGGCCGAGCTCCCGGATCACCTCCTCCAGGAAGGTGGTGCGGCGCAGCAGCGGCTCCAGCAGGGTCACCGAGACGTCCGGGCGGACCAGCGCCACCGGGATGCCGGGCAGCCCGGCGCCCGAACCGACGTCGCAGAGCGAGGCGTTGGACGGCAGCAGCTCGGCCAGCACCGCGCAGTTCAGCACGTGCCGGTCCCAGAGCCTGGGCACCTCCCGCGGACCGATCAGACCGCGCTGCACTCCCGCCGTGGCCAGCAGCTCGGTGTAGCGCACGGCCATCGGGAACCGGTCCCCGAAGATTTCCCGGGCCACCGCCGGAGCCTCCGGCAGACCTCCCGGACCGCCCTCCTCGGGGGTTCCCTCGGTCTGCACGCCGTCCGTGTCCATCTCTGCCTCTCCGCTCACCGTCTGCACCACACCCACGCTGGCAACCACTGTGTCACGCAGGAGCCGTTTCACGTGAAACAGCGCACTCATGACGCCCGTTCAGCCCGTCCGCCCGGCCGTCCGCCGGACCCGAGCGGACGACGACCCCGCCCGCACCAGGCGGACGGGGTCGTCGGACCGACCTGCTGCGGGTCAGCGCGGCAGCACGACCACGCAACGCTGGGGCTCCTCGCCCTCCGACTCGCTGCTCAGCCCCGCCGCGGCCACCGCGTCGTGGACCACCTTGCGCTCGAACGGCGTCATCGGGCGCAGCTTGACCTGCTCGCCGGAGGACTTCGCCTGCTCGGCCGCCTCGGCGCCCAGCTGGGCCAGCTCCGCCCGCTTGCGCGCCCGGAACCCGGCAATGTCCAGCATGAGGCGGCTGCGCTCACCGGTCTCCCGGTGCACGGCCAGCCGGGTCAACTCCTGGAGTGCCTCCAGCACCTCACCGTCCTGGCCGACCAGCCGCTGCAGCGAGCGGTCGTTGCCTTCACCGACGATGGAGACCAGGGCCCGGTCGCCCTCGACGTCCATGTCGATGTCGCCGTCCAGGTCCGCGATGTCGAGCAGACCCTCGAGGTAGTCGGCCGCGATGTCGCCCTCCTGCTCCAGGCGGGCAACGAGGGTGTCGGCGGCCGGGCTGTCGGTGGCGATGGTGCCTTCCGTCACTGCTGGACTCCTTCTGGAATGGGCCCTCGGGTGGGGCCGAGAACGAAGATCAGTGGGCCGTTACGGCCGGGACCGGACCGGTCAGGGCTTCTTCTTCGGCCGCTGGCCCGGCTGCCCGGTGCGCTTGGGCTGCTGCCGCTGGCCGCCGCCCTTGGCCGCCGTCGGCTTGGCCGCGGCGGGCTTCGCGTCGGCCGGCGCGGACTTCTCCAGGCTCGGCTTGGCGTCCTCGGCCGCGCTCTCCGCCTCGGCGGTGGACGTGCCGCCCACGCCCTGCTGACGCTGGGACTTGGTCAGCTTCTTCGGCTGCTGCCGACGCGCCTGCACGGCCTCCTGGACCGCCTCCTCGGCACTGGCGGCCGCTGCGCTCTTCCCGCCGCCACCGGAGATCGTCGCCAGCAGACCGGCCTTCTTCACCGAACCGTCCGGGTTCAGCCGGCCGGCCTTCTTCAGGCGCGCCTGCCGCTCGGTCCACGCCTGGCTGCCCGGCGTCGGGTTGTTGCGGATGACGATCAGCTGCTGACCCATCGACCAGACGTTGGTGGTCAGCCAGTAGACCAGCACACCGACCGGGAAGTTGATGCCCATCACGGCGAACATGATCGGGAAGATGTACATCATCATCTTCTGCTGCTGCATGAACGGCGTCTTGACCGTGAGGTCCATGTTCTTCGTCATCAGCTGACGCTGGGTGATGAACTGCGACAGCGACATCAGGATGATCATCACGGCCGTGACGATCTTGACACTGATCTCGCTGCTGCCCAGGAACGTCGCCGACAGCGGGGCGCCGAAGATGTGCGCCTGCTGGGCGCTGTTCAGCAGCGTCGGGGTGATGACACCGATGGTCTTGTCGTTGGCCACCGAGGCCAGCACACCGTAGAGCGCGGTGAAGAACGGCGCCTGGACGATGATGGGGAGGCAGCTGGAGAACGGGTTGGTGCCCGCCTCCTTGTACAGCTTCATCATCTCTTCGGACTGGCGCTGCTTGTCGTTCTTGTAGCGCTCCTGGATGGCCTTCATCTTCGGCTGGATCGCCTGCATGGCCCGGGTCGCCTTGATCTGCTTCACGAACAGCGGGATCAGGCAGATCCGGATGACGACCACCATCGAGGCGATGGCGAGACCCCAGGCCCAGCCACCGTTCGGGTCGAAGACGTGGCTGTACAGCGAGTGGAACTGGACGATGATCCAGGACACCGCTGTGTAGAGGGGACTCAGAAAACCGAAGGTCACCGGTCAGACTCCTTGGACATCGGGCTTCGCCACCGGCTCCGGCTCGGCGGTCCCGCTCGTGGGGCTCAGCAGATCGCGCAGCCGGCGATGCCACACCGGGTGCTTGCGCGGCGGTACGTGGTCGACCCCACCGGGGGACCAGGGGTTGCAGCGCAGGATGCGCCAGGCGGTCAGCCCGCTGCCCTTGATCGCCCCGTGCGACCGCACCGCCTCGTACCCGTAGTGCGAACACGACGGGTAGTAGCGGCAGACCGGGCCGAGCAGGGGACTGATGGTCCACTGGTAGAGCCTGATCAGCCCCATCAGCAGATACTTCATCGCCCTGCTCCCGTCGGCGCGCCGCCGGTCGGCTCCACCCGGAGCAACCGACGTAGCGCCGCGTCCAGGTCCTGTTCGAGATCCCGGTACGTGGCCGCCCCGGCCTGGGGCAGTGCGCGCACCACGATCAGGCTACCTGCGGGCAGCTCGGACAGACGCTCGCGTACCAGATGACGTAGACGCCGCTTCACCAGATTGCGCACGACCGCCGGACCGACGGCCTTGCTCACGACGAAACCCGCACGCGCCGAAGGAAGCCCCTCGGCGACGTGCGGGCGGGAGTCGCTGTTCCGGTCGGTCGGTCCCGCTGGCTGTCCGTCTCTGTTGAGATGGACGACCAGCAGGGGCCGACCGGCCCGACGACCACGTTTGACCGCGGTCGCGAAGTCCTGGCGCCGCCGCAGCCGATTCTCGGAGGGCAGCACTGCAGTCCCTTAGACGCGAATCAGGCGGAGATGTTGGTACGGCCCTTGGCGCGGCGGGTCGCCAGGATGGCGCGGCCGGCGCGGGTACGCATCCGCAGCCGGAAGCCGTGGGTCTTCGCGCGACGACGGTTGTTCGGCTGGAAGGTGCGCTTGCTCACTCGGGGGCTCCTGGGGTGAATCGTAGGATGACGGGAAATCGCTTGGCCGTCACCGTGCGTCCGCGTGATCTCCCCTGGATGGGAAATCCGGCCTCAACATCCCAGGTCGGCTGGGGGTTGAGGCGATCCACGGCGCCCGTGCTGCGCGCCTTATGGATGCGGGCGGACCCGCGGACATGCGGCAGCGGCCATCGACAACTCGACCTGGTCACGGTACGCGGGACGGGCACGGGGGGTCAAACCGGGTGGTGGTCACCGGCCCGCCGGATCACCCACGACGGCTGTCCGATCATGATAGAGGCCAAGCGCCGCAAGGCCGGCACCGACGCCACCCGATCCGACCCGGCCACCCGGCCGCCCTGCCCACAGCCTGTGGACAACAACTTGAATCAGCCCAGTCGGCTGACTACCGTTGCAGGACTTGTCGGGTTTGTTCGTCTGGATCGGACCGGTACCCGAGTCCTTTGAGACCCCCGCTCCGGGGAACGAGAAAGCGTGCACCAGTGGCTGATGTCAACAGCGATCTCGTCGCGGTCTGGGCGAGGGTCGTCGAGCGGCTGGTCAACGACCCGGATGTCGGGGACAGCGACAAGATGTGGCTCCGGCGCACCCAGCCGATGTGGATGATGCACGACACCGCCCTGCTGGCAGCCCCGAACGAGCGGGCCAAGCAGGTGCTCGAGGGCCGGCTGCTGCCGCCGCTGACCGAGGAACTGAGCCGGGGCTTCGGCCGACCGGTCCGGATCGCCGTGATGGTGGACGCCAACGCCGTGCCGCCGCCCGCGCCGCAGGCCCAGGCGGAGCAGTCCGCCGAGCAGGCCCCGGCCGAGGAGTGGCCGCCCCGGCCGCCGTACCGCGAGGAGCCCGCCGGGTACGACGGCCGGCCGCAGGAGTCCGGCCGCTGGCCGTCCCAGAACCAGGACGGCTACCCGTCGCAGCAGGACGGCTACCAGCCCCAGGAGGGCTACGCCCGGCCGTACGAGACGCCGTCCGACCAGGGGTACGAGCGCGGCCGCTACGACACCGCCGGTTACCAGCAGCGCCCGGCGCCGTACGGCGGTGGCGAGCAGCAGTCGTCCTGGACGGCCGCCGAGGCCGGGCCGGAGAACCGTGGCTGGGAGTCCGGCTACCCGGGCCGGGAGAGCGGGCAGGACGATCTGTTCGGCGGCGCCTACGGTGCCCAGCCGGGGAGTGCCCCGATCCGCCGGGTGCCGTCCCGGCCGCCGCTCGGGCAGTCCGAGCAGGGTTCCCAGCTCCCGGACGTCCGGCCGCAGTCCGGGCCGCCCGGGCGGGGTGGCCCGGCCGAGCGGACACCGAGCCCCGGGGTCCCCGCCCCGCCCGGCGCTCCCCCGGCCGGCGGCAGCTCGCGCAAGGACGAGCCGGCCGCCCGGCTGAACCCCAAGTACCTGTTCGACACCTTCGTGATCGGCGCCTCCAACCGCTTCGCGCACGCCGCCGCGGTGGCGGTGGCCGAGGCCCCGGCGAAGGCGTACAACCCGCTCTTCATCTACGGCGAGTCCGGGCTGGGCAAGACCCACCTGCTGCACGCGATCGGGCACTACTCGCGGAGCCTGTTCCCGGGCACCCGGGTCCGGTACGTGAGCTCGGAGGAGTTCACCAACGAGTTCATCAACTCGATCCGGGACGGGAAGGCCGACGCCTTCCGCAAGCGGTACCGGGACATGGACATCCTGCTGGTCGACGACGTGCAGTTCCTGGCGTCCAAGGAGTCGACCCAGGAGGAGTTCTTCCACACCTTCAACACCCTGCACAACGCCAACAAGCAGATCGTGCTCTCCTCCGACCGGCCGCCCAAGCAGCTGATCACCCTGGAGGACCGGCTCCGCAACCGCTTCGAGTGGGGGCTGATCACCGACGTCACCCCGCCGGAGCTGGAGACTCGGATCGCGATCCTGCGGAAGAAGGCGATCCAGGAGCAACTGAACGCTCCCGCCGACGTGTTGGAGTTCATCGCGTCCCGGATCACCCGGAACATCCGGGAGCTCGAGGGCGCCCTGATCCGGGTCACCGCGTTCGCCAACCTGAACCGGGCGCCGGTCGACCTGGAGCTGGCCGGGATCGTCCTGAAGGACCTGATCCCGGGCGGCGACGAGGACGCGGGGCCGGAGATCACCGCCCAGGTGATCATGCAGCAGACGGCCGCGTACTTCGGCCTGGGCGTGGAGGACCTCTGCGGTTCCTCGCGCAGCCGGGTGCTGGTGACGGCCCGCCAGATCGCGATGTACCTCTGCCGGGAGCTCACCGACCTCTCGCTGCCGAAGATCGGCGCCCAGTTCGGCGGCCGGGACCACACCACGGTGATGCACGCGGACCGGAAGATCCGCTCGCTGATGGCCGAGCGCCGCTCGATCTACAACCAGGTCACCGAGCTCACCAACCGCATCAAGAGCTGAGCCCGGGGCACCACCGGGTCCTTGAAGGGGAGTCAGCGGCCGCTGGCTCCCCTTCGGCGTACCCGCCGCCCTGCGGCCCGCTCCGGGGTCCGGGACGCGACGAGCGGCCCGGCCGGGGGCCAGGAGGGCGAAAACAGGTGTGGAGCGGTCGCCGGTCGGGCAGTACTCCACCGACTGACGCTCCGCCAGGCCGGCTGCCACGCCGAACAACTGACCAGCTATTCGAACAGCTCGGAGCCGCAGGGCCGCAATCCACAGGATCGGGTGGTTTTTCCCCGTCCACAGCCTGGGGAGCCCCGAGTTATCCAGAATTCCTCCACAGGCCACGCGCCGCTACGCTCTTCGACGCAGGTCAAGCCCCTGTGTACTTGTGCACAACAGTTATCCACAGGGTGTGGACAGTTGACGGGCCGCCAGAGGGCCGAATGGGTTGTCCACCGCTTGTCCCCAGGACCAGGGCGGTTATCCCCAGGTTCTCCACAGCGACGTCCACAGTTCGACAACATTGGCTGCCCGTTCACCAGGCGGTGTGAAAGCCGTCACGTGACGTTGACCGGAGCCCGTGGATAACCGGTCCATGATCTGGGGACGGACCTGGGGATAACCTGTGGATACCGAGAGTGCCCTGTGGGTAACGCTCGGTCGTCCACAGCAGGGCCTGGTTGTCCACACTCCGGGTCCACAGGCTCTGTGGACAAAAAACCGGGTCTGACCTGCGGAAACGGGGTTATCCACGGTATCCACAAGCCCTACTACTACCACTACACCTATAGACCCCTGAACCTGCTTAATCGTGGGGTGGGCCGAAATCTGTGGACAACCGGATCGCGACATCTGTTCGGGTTGCTTCCGCCCGTGTGCCCCGGCTGTCGGTGGAGTAGGAGAGACTGTTCTCCGGCAACCGGAGCCGAGCGGGCTCAGCCCAGCGGGTCCGGTCCGGCCAGACGATCAAGACGCTGACAACAGCAGGACCCAGGAGGCGGTTACCGGTGAAGTTCCGGGTGGAGCGTGACGTCCTCGCGGAGGCGGTGGCCTGGGCTGCCCGCAGCCTCCCGGCGCGGCCGCCGGTGCCGGTGCTGGCCGGCCTGCTGCTGACGGCGCAGGACGGCAGCCTGGCCCTCTCCGGCTTCGACTACGAGGTCTCGGCCCGGGTCGAGCTGGCCGCCGAGGTCGAGGAGGCGGGCACGGTGCTGGTCTCCGGCCGGCTGCTGAACGACATTTCGCGCAACCTGCCGAACCGGCCGGTGGAGATCTCCACCGACGGCATGCGGGTGAGCGTGGTCTGCGGCTCCTCGCGGTTCACACTCCCCACCCTGCCTGTGGACGAGTACCCGTCGCTGCCGCAGATGCCCACCGCGACCGGCACGGTCTCCGGCGAGGTCTTCGCCTCGGCCGTCAGCCAGGCCGCCGTCGCGGCCGGCCGGGACGACACCCTGCCGGTGCTCACCGGCGTCCGGGTGGAGATCGAGGGCGACAAGATCACCCTGGCCGCCACCGACCGCTACCGCTTCGCGGTCCGCGAGCTGATGTGGAAGCCGGAGCAGGCCGACATCTCGGCGGTCGCCCTGGTGCCCGCCAAGACCCTGCAGGACATCGCAAAGTCGCTCGGCAGCGGCGACACGGTCTCCATCGCGCTCGCCTCGGGCGGCGCCGGTGAGGGCCTGATCGGCTTCGAGGGGGCCGGCCGGCGGACCACCACCCGCCTGCTGGAGGGCGAGTTCCCGAAGTTCCGCAGCCTGTTCCCGACCGAGTTCAGCGCGGTCGCCGCGATCCAGACCCAGCCGTTCCTGGAGGCGCTGAAGCGCGTCTCCCTGGTGGCCGAGCGGAACACCCCGGTCCGGCTGAGCTTCGAGCAGGGTGTGCTCACCCTGGAGGCCGGCTCCGGCGACGACGCCCAGGCGACCGAGCGGGTGGAGGCAGACCTCGAAGGTGACGACATCTCGATCGCCTTCAACCCGGGCTACCTGGAGGAGGGCCTCAAGGCCATCGACTCCGCGTACGCACAGCTGAGCTTCACCACCGCCACCAAGCCGGCCCTGCTGAGCGGTCGTCCGGCGGTGGATGCCGAGGCAGACGAGGCGTACCAGTACCTGATCATGCCGGTCCGGCTCTCCGGCTGACCGGCCTCCACAGGCTGTGGACGGCCTCCCCCGACCGGCCGCGGTCAGGGGAGGCCGCGCTGGTTCCCGGCGTAGGCTCAGCCTGTGCGGCAACGGCGCCGCCGTCAGGCACGTCACCACAGGTAAGGACTTGTCATGGAGCTCGGCCTCATCGGTCTCGGCAAGATGGGCGGCAACATGCGCGAGCGCATCCGCCGCGCAGGGCACACCGTCATCGGTTTCGACCGCAACCCGGAACTCGCCGACGTGGACAGCCTCGAGGAGCTGGTCAGCAAGCTCCAGGCCCCGCGCGTGGTCTGGGTGATGGTCCCGGCCGGCGGCCCGACCCAGGACACCGTTGACCAGCTGGCCGAGCTGCTCTCCCCCGGTGACGTGGTGGTCGACGGCGGCAACTCGCGCTGGACGGACGACGTCAAGCACGCCGAGGCGCTGGCCACCAAGGGCATCGGCTTCGTCGACTGCGGCGTCTCCGGCGGCGTCTGGGGCCTGGAGAACGGCTACGCGCTGATGTTCGGCGGCGAGGCCGCCGACGTGGCCAAGGTGCAGCCGGTCTTCGACGCGCTCAAGCCCGAGGGTGACTTCGGTGCGGTGCACGCGGGCAAGGTCGGCGCGGGCCACTTCGCCAAGATGGTCCACAACGGCATCGAGTACGCGATGATGCAGGCCTTCGCCGAGGGCTGGGAGCTGCTGGAGGCGGCCCCCGAGGTCACCGACGTGCGCGAGGTCTTCCGCAGCTGGCAGGAGGGCACCGTGATCCGCTCCTGGCTGCTCGACCTGGCCGTCCGGGCGCTGGACGACGACGAGCACCTGGCCAAGCTCAAGGGCTGGGCCGCCGACTCGGGTGAGGGCCGATGGACGGTCGAGGCCGCGATCGACCACGCGGTGCCGCTGCCCGCGATCACCGCCTCGCTGTTCGCCCGGTTCGCCTCCCGGCAGGACGACTCCCCGCAGATGAAGATGATCGCCGCGCTCCGGAACCAGTTCGGCGGCCACGCGGTCGAGTCCAAGTAACCCCCCCAGAAGGCGAGCGCAGTTCACCCCCATGCATGTCGCGCATCTGTCGCTCGCCGACTTCCGTTCGTACGCCGGGGCCGAGGTGCCCCTCGACCCCGGCGTGACGGCCTTCGTGGGCCCGAACGGCCAGGGCAAGACCAACCTGGTCGAGGCGATCGGCTACGTGGCCACCCTGGGCAGCCACCGGGTGGCCACCGACGCCCCGCTGATCCGGCTCGGCGCCGAGCGGGCGGTGGTCCGCACCAGCATCCTGCGGGACGGCCGGTCGACCCTGGTCGAGCTGGAGATCACCGCGGGCAAGGCCAACCGGGCCCGGATCAACCGCTCCGACAACGTCCGTCCCCGGGACGTGCTCGGCCTGCTCAGGACGGTGCTGTTCGCCCCCGAGGACCTGGCCCTGGTGAAGGGCGACCCGGGTGAGCGCCGCCGCTTCCTGGACGAGCTGCTGACCGCCCGCGCCCCCAGGCTGGCCGGGGTCCGGCAGGACTACGAGCGGGTGCTCAAGCAGCGCAACGCCCTGCTGAAGACCGCCGCCCAGGCCCGCCGGGGCGGCGGCAAGGGCGCCGACCTCTCCACGCTGGAGATCTGGGACGGTCATCTGGCCCGGGCCGGTGCCGAGTTGACGGCCTTTCGGCTCCAGCTGGTGGCCGCCCTGCAGCCGCTGGTGGCGCAGGCGTACGAGCAACTGGCGCCCGGCGGCGGGGAGACCGTGCTGGAGTACCGCAGCTCCTTCGAGGGCGCGCTGCCCGGCAGCCGGGAGGAGGCCGAACAGCAACTGCTGGAGGCCCTCCGGCAGGCCCACCCGCAAGAGGTGGCCCGCGGCCTGACCCTGGTCGGCCCGCACCGCGACGAACTGGGCCTGCGGCTCGGCCCGCTGCCCGCCAAGGGCTACGCCAGCCACGGGGAGTCCTGGTCCTACGCGCTGGCGCTCCGGCTGGCCTCGTACGAGCTGCTGAAGGCGGACGGCGGCGAGCCGGTGCTGATCCTGGACGACGTCTTCGCCGAGCTGGACGCCCGCCGCCGGGACCGGCTGGCCGAACTGGTGGCCGGGGGCGAGCAGGTGCTGGTCACCGCCGCCGTCTCGGAGGACGTGCCGAAGGCGCTGGCCGGTGCCCGCTACGCGGTGGCCGACGGCACGGTGACCCGTCTGGACCCGTAGGGGCGCCGTCGTCCCGAGGCCGTACTCTGGAAACTTCATCCACAGCCTGGGGAAAAGGAGTGCCGCCATGGGCGAGACACCGGAGCTCTCGGGTGTGGACCTGGCCCGGGTCGCGCTGCGCGCGGCGAAGGAGCAGGCCAGGCAGCGGGGCGAGCAGGTCAGGGAGAAGCGCGAGGCGAAGCGGCACGGACTGCGCAGTGGGGCGCGCGCGGACGGCCGCGATCCGGTGCCGCTGGGGGCGGCGCTGACCAGGCTGATCACCGAGCGGGGCTGGGAGGCGCCGGCCGCGGTGGGCGGGGTGATGGGCCGCTGGCCGCAGATCGTCGGTCCGGACATCGCGGCGCACTGTGTGCCGAAGGAGTACGCGGAGGCCGAGGCGGTGCTCACCGTGCAGTGTGACTCCACCGCTTGGGCCACGCAACTCAGGCTGCTGGCGCGTCAGTTGGTGGCCAGGCTGAACCACGAGCTGGGGCACGGCACGGTCAAGGTGATCAAGGTGCTGGGGCCGGCCGCGCCGCAGCGCGGGTACGGCCGGCTGCGGGCCCCGGGGAGCAAGGGGCCGGGCGACACCTGGGGGTAGCCCCGGTGCCGAAGGGAAGCTGATCCTCCGGAACCGCTGACGGCCCTTTTGAGCGCTCTGAGCCCCCCTGGCGAGTATCGGGACATGTCCCGAGGGTATTCAGGGCGGCTCATCTGCCTTCTGAGGCTGCCAAACGGCCATCTATGTCAGTCCTACCGGTAGACTGAGAGCCAAACACTGTTGCGCGTAGCAACCGAGTCGAAACGCCGTGGTCGCAGGCTCGCCCGCCCGATGGGCAGGTCTGCGGCCCGCGCTGTGCCAGAGAGGGCGCTTCGTGGCCGATTCCGGCAACTCCAGCCAGACCCCAGACCCGACCGACCAGGCGTCCGTGCCCGTCGACGCCCGTGGGGCGTACGACGCCAACGCGATCCAGGTCCTGGAGGGCCTCGACGCCGTTCGCAAGCGCCCGGGCATGTACATCGGCTCGACCGGTGAGCGCGGTCTGCACCACCTGGTGCAGGAGATCGTGGACAACTCCGTCGACGAGGCGCTGGCGGGGCACGCCGACACCATCGACGTGACGATCCTGGCCGACGGCGGGGTCCGGGTCACCGACAACGGCCGCGGTATCCCGGTCGGCATCATGCCGGGCCAGGACAAGCCGGCCGTCGAGGTCGTGCTGACGGTCCTGCACGCGGGCGGCAAGTTCGGCGGGGGCGGCTACGCCGTCTCCGGCGGTCTGCACGGCGTCGGCATCTCGGTGGTGAACGCCCTCTCCACCCGCCTCGCGGTGGAGATCCTCACCGAGGGCGCCCGCTGGACGCAGGAGTACAAGTCGGGTGTCCCGACCGCGCCGCTGGCCAAGCACGAGGACGTCGACCGGACGGGCACCACGGTGACCTTCTGGGCCGACTCGGAGATCTTCGAGACCACGGTCTACTCCTTCGAGACGCTCTCCCGCCGGTTCCAGGAGATGGCCTTCCTGAACAAGGGCCTGTCGATCTCGCTGACCGACGAGCGCCCGGAGCACGCGGACGACGAGGGCAAGCCGCTCACCATCACGTACCGCTACGACGGCGGCATCGCCGACTTCGTCACCCACCTGAACTCCCGCAAGGGCGACGTCATCCACCCCTCGGTGATCGACTTCGAGGCGGAGGACAAGGAGAAGACGATCTCGGTGGAGATCGCGATGCAGTGGAACACCTCCTACACGGAGAGCGTCTACTCCTTCGCGAACACCATCCACACGCACGGCGGCGGTACCCACGAGGAGGGCTTCCGCGCCGCGCTGACCGGCCTGGTCAACCGCTACGCGCGGGACAAGAAGCTGCTCCGGGAGAAGGACGACAACCTCTCCGGCGAGGACATCCGCGAGGGTCTGACCGCGATCATCTCGGTCAAGCTCGGCGAGCCGCAGTTCGAGGGCCAGACCAAGGACAAGCTGGGCAACACCGAGGTCAAGACCTTCGTCCAGCGGGTGGTGCACGAGCAGCTGAACGACTGGCTGGACCGCAACCCCACCGAGGCCTCGGACATCATCCGCAAGTCGATCCAGGCGGCCACCGCCCGGGTCGCCGCCCGCAAGGCTCGCGACCTGACCCGCCGCAAGGGTCTGCTGGAGTCGGCCTCGCTGCCGGGCAAGCTGAGCGACTGCCAGTCCAAGGACCCGTCCGAGTGCGAGATCTTCATCGTCGAGGGCGACTCGGCCGGCGGCTCGGCCAAGCAGGGCCGTGACCCGCGGGTGCAGGCCATCCTGCCGATCCGCGGCAAGATCCTGAACGTCGAGAAGGCCCGGATCGACAAGGTGCTGCAGAACACCGAGGTCCAGGCGCTGATCTCGGCCTTCGGCTGCGGCATCCAGGAGGACTACGACGAGTCCAAGCTCCGTTATCACAAGATCGTCCTGATGGCGGACGCCGACGTCGACGGGCAGCACATCCGCACCCTGCTGCTCACCCTGCTGTTCCGCTTCATGCGCCCGCTGGTCGAGGGCGGCTACGTCTACCTGGCGATGCCGCCGCTGTACAAGATCAAGTGGGGCAAGGACGACTTCGAGTACGTGTACTCGGACCGGGAGCGCGACGCGGTGATCTCGGCCGGGGTCGCCGCCGGGCGCCGGCTGCCCAAGGACGACGCCATCCAGCGCTTCAAGGGTCTCGGTGAGATGAACGCCGAGGAGCTCCGGATCACCACCATGGACCAGGCGCACCGGCTGCTCCAGCAGATCACCCTGGAGGACGCGGCCCGGGCCGACGACCTGTTCTCGGTCCTGATGGGCGAGGACGTCGAGGCCCGCCGGTCCTTCATCCAGCGCAACGCCAAGGACGTCCGCTTCCTGGACGTGTGACGCACCCTCAGCACACCTCCAGTCCGCGTGAAAGGAAACTGACCAGCAGTGGTCGACGAAAACCGTCCTGACGGCGAGCAGCCGGACACCCTCTCCACCGACACCTTCGTGTCCCGGGTCGAGCCGATCGAGCTCGAGACCGAGATGCAGCGCTCGTACCTCGACTACGCGATGAGCGTGATCGTCAGCCGGGCGCTGCCCGAGGTGCGCGACGGCCTCAAGCCGGTGCACCGCCGGGTGCTCTACGCGATGTACGACGGCGGCTACCGGCCCGAGAAGGGCTACTACAAGTGCGCCCGCGTGGTCGGCGACGTGATGGGCAACTACCACCCGCACGGCGACACCTCGATCTACGACACCGTGGTCCGGCTGGCGCAGCCCTGGTCGCTGCGGATGCCGCTGGTGGACGGCAACGGCAACTTCGGTTCCCCGGGCAACGACCCGGCCGCCGCGATGCGGTACACCGAGTGCAAGATGATGCCGCTGGCCATGGAGATGATGCGGGACATCGACGAGGAGACCGTCGACTTCGCCGCCAACTACGACGGCCGCTCGCAGGAGCCGACCGTCCTGCCGGCCCGCATCCCCAACCTGTTGATCAACGGTGCCACCGGCATCGCGGTCGGCATGGCCACCAACATCCCGCCGCACAACCTCCGCGAGGTCGCCTCCGGCGCGCTCTGGGCGCTGGAGCACCCGGACGCCTCCAACGAGGAGCTGCTGGAGGCGCTGATCGAGCGGATCAAGGCGCCGGACTTCCCGACCGGTGCGCTGATCGTCGGCCGCCGCGGCATCGAGGACGCGTACCGGACCGGCCGCGGCTCGATCACCATGCGCGCGGTGGTGGAGGTCGAGGAGATCCAGGGCCGGCAGTGCCTGGTGATCACCGAGCTGCCGTACCAGGTGAACCCGGACAACCTGGCGCTGAAGATCGCCGACCTGGTGAAGGACGGCCGGGTGGCCGGCATCGCCGACGTCCGGGACGAGTCCTCCAGCCGGACGGGCCAGCGCCTGGTGGTCGTGCTCAAGCGCGACGCGGTCGCCAAGGTGGTGCTGAACAACCTCTACAAGCACACCGACCTGCAGACCAACTTCGGTGCCAACATGCTGGCCCTGGTCGACGGGGTGCCGCGCACGCTGTCGCTGGACGCCTTCATCCGGCACTGGGTCAACCACCAGGTCGAGGTCATCGTCCGCCGGACCACCTTCCGGCTGCGCAAGGCCGAGGAGCGCGCGCACATCCTGCGCGCCCTGCTCAAGGCGCTGGACCAGATCGACGCGGTGATCGCGCTGATCCGGGCCTCGGACAGCGCGGACGCGGCCCGCAGCGGCCTGATGGGCCTGCTCGACATCGACGAGCTGCAGGCCAACGCGATCCTGGAGATGCAGCTGCGCAGGCTGGCCGCGCTGGAGAGCGCGCGCATCCAGAGCGAGCACGACGAGCTGCAGGCCAAGATCAACGAGTACAACGCGATCCTGGCCTCGCCGTCCCGCCAGCGCGAGATCATCTCCGAGGAGCTGACCGCGATCGTCGAGAAGTACGGCGACGAGCGGCGTTCCACGCTGATCCCGTTCGACGGCGACATGTCGGTCGAGGACCTGATCGCCGAAGAGGACATCGTCGTCACGATCACCCGGGGCGGCTACGTCAAGCGCACCCGCTCGGACCTCTACCGCTCGCAGAAGCGCGGCGGCAAGGGCGTCCGGGGTGCGCAGCTGAAGCAGGACGACCTCGTCGACCACTTCTTCGTGACCACCACGCACAACTGGATCCTGTTCTTCACCAACAAGGGCCGGGTCTACCGGGCCAAGGGCTACGAGCTGCCGGACGCCGGCCGGGACGCCCGCGGCCAGCACGTGGCCAACCTGCTGGCCTTCCAGCCGGAGGAGCACATCACCCAGGTGATGGCGGTCCGCACCTACGAGGACAAGCCCTACCTGGTGCTGGCCACCCGGGGCGGTCTGGTGAAGAAGACCCCGCTGAAGGACTACGACTCGCCGCGCTCCGGCGGTCTGATCGCGATCAACCTGCGGGAGATCGAGGACGGCCGGGACGACGAGCTGATCGGCGCCGAGCTGGTCTCCGCCGACGACGACCTGCTGCTGGTGTCGAGGAAGGCCCAGTCGATCCGGTTCACCGCGACCGACGAGGCGCTCCGGCCGATGAGCCGGGCCACCTCCGGGGTGAAGGGCATGGCGTTCCGCGAGGACGACGAGCTGCTCTCGATGAACGTGGTCCGGCCCGGCACCTTCGTCTTCACCGCCACCGACGGTGGGTACGCGAAGCGCACCGGCGTGGACGAGTACCGTGTCCAGGGCCGGGGCGGTTTCGGCACCAAGGCGGCGAAGATCGTCGAGGGTCGGGGTTCGCTGGTCGGGGCCCTGGTGGTCGAGGAGACCGACGAGATCATGGCGATCACCCTCTCGGGTGGTGTCATCCGGACCAGGGTTTCCGGAGTTCGTGAAACCGGACGTGACACGATGGGCGTCCAACTGATCAACCTCGGAAAGCGCGACGCGGTGGTGGGCATGGCCCGCAACGCGGAGGCGGACGACGAGGAGGTCATGGAGGAGGAGGGCACTGCCCCCGACACCTCCGTGGCCGCAGACGGTGTGACCACGGCTGACGACGTGGCCGAACAGGCCTGATCGCGAGCCCTGGTGGCCGGTGCCCGACCCTCGTGGACGGGCACCGGCCACTGACCAGTACCGGGCAATCCGGCCGGGCGCTGGAGCAGGTGAAACGAGCAGGCCGGTGACCACCCGACCTGCTGGGTGAGTTGCGGGAGGACCAGGGTGAGTGGAGCCACGGGTGCTGCGGGCGGTACCGGGGGCGGACTGCCGGGCGGCGGTTCGTACGGTGGGGCCGGCGGCGCGACCGGTGGACTGCCCGGGGTGCCGCCGCGCCCGGCCGGTGCACCTCCGGTAGGGGGTGACTCCGCCGCCTCGACCTCGCTGATGCCGCCGGTCGCCGCCGGTCCCGGCGGCGGTGGTGGGTACGGCTCGGCCTCGCAGCCGCCCGCGCAGCAGCCGGCCCCGGCCGGCTTCTCGACGCCGACCACGTACACCAAGGGGCAGCCCACGCCGCCCCGGGGCACCCGGACGGGCCCGCCCGGGCCGGCCGGGCCGGCTCCGGCTGCGGGTGCCGCGGCGCGCCGTCCCGGCCCGGCGGCGCCGGTCGGCCGGGTCCGCAAGGCCCGGCTGCGGGTGACCAAGGCCGACCCCTGGTCGGTGATGAAGGTCAGCTTCCTGCTGTCCCTGGCCGTCGGCGTGGTCGTCATCGTGGCCACCGCGGTGCTCTGGATGACGCTGGACGCGCTCGGGGTCTTCGACTCGCTGGCGAGCACCCTGAAGGAGGTCACCGGCAACGACTCCACCGGGTCCGTCGACCTGATGGACTACGTCGGCTTCGGCAAGGTGATGATGTTCACCACCCTGATCGCGGTGGTGGACGTGGTGCTGATGACCGCGCTGGCCACCCTCTCGGCCTTCATCTACAACACCGCGGCCGGCTTCACCGGCGGCATCGAGCTCACCCTGGCGGAAGAGGACTGACGCTCCGTCGGTTGTTTTGAGCCACCTTCGGTCCCCTGTTCGGGAACCGGAATCAGCGGGCCCCGAAGGCTGTTCCAGCCTTCGGGGCCCGCTGCATTCGGGTGATCGCCGTCCGGTCCCGGCGTGCCGCACGGTGGGCGGCGGGCCGGGCTGTGTTGGCTGTCCGGGAGGCGGGGCCGACAGAGAGGCGATTCAGCGGTCGGAGGCGTGGCATGGCACAGCTCGCAACACAACTGCTCGGGGCGGTCGAGGACTTGCTCGGGGCCCGGATCCCGCTCCGGATCCGGCTCTGGGACGGCAGCGAGGCCGGCCCCGCCGACGGCCCGCTGGTGGTGCTGCGCAACCGCCGGGCGCTGCGGCACCTGATCTGGCAGCCCGGCGAGCTCGGCCTGGTCCGGGCGTACGTCTCCGGTGACCTGGACCTCGCGCCGGACGCCGATCTGTACGAAGTCCTGGCCCGGGCCGCGGAGTTCGCCGAGCGCCCGGAGATCCTCGCGCTCCGGGTCGGGCCCCGGGACGTGGTCGGTCCGGTCGGCCGCCGGCTGCTCGGGCTGGCGGTCCGGGCCGGCGCGATCGGCCCCCGGCCCACTCCCCCGCCGGAGGAGGCCAGGCTCGGCGGCGGCAGCGCGCACAGCCGGGGCCGCGACCGGGCCGCGATCAGCCACCACTACGACGTCGGCAACGAGTTCTACGGCCTGGTGCTCGGCTCCTCGATGGTCTACTCCTGCGCCTACTGGGAGCCGACCGCGAAGAGCCTGGAGGACGCCCAGACGGCCAAGCTGGACCTGATCTGCCGCAAGCTCGGCCTGCGGCCCGGGATGCGCCTGCTGGACGTCGGCTGCGGCTGGGGCTCGCTGCTGCTGCACGCGGCCGAGCACTACGGCGTCCGGGGAGTCGGTGTCTCGATCTCGGCCGAGCAGGTCGCGCTGGCCCGGCAGCGGGTCGAGCAGGCCGGGCTGGGCGACCGGATCGAGATCCGCCTGCAGGACTACCGGGAGATCTCCGACGGCCCGTTCGACGCGATCTCCAGCGTCGGCATGGCCGAGCACGTCGGTGCCGTCCAGTACCAGGTCTACGCGAGCCGGCTGTACGAACTGCTGGCCCCGGGCGGGCGGCTGCTGAACCACCAGATCGCCCGCCGCCCCGACCTGCCCGGCATCCCGTACAGCCCGAGCCCGTTCATCGACCACTACGTCTTCCCGGACGGCGAGCTCTCCCCGGTCGGCAGCACGGTCGGTGCCCTGGAGGACGCGGGCTTCGAGGTCCGCGACCTCGAGTCGCTGCGCGAGCACTACGCCCTCACCCTCCGCGAGTGGGTCGCCAACCTGGAGGCGCACTGGCCGGAGGCCGTCCGCCTGGTCGGCGCCGGCCGGGCCCGGGTCTGGCGGCTGTACATGGCCGCCTGCGCCCTGGCCTTCGAGCAGAACCGGATCGGGGTCAACCAGATCCTCGCCGTCCGCACCGCCCCGGGGGGCGCCAGCCGGCTGCCCGCTACCCGCTCCCAGTGGCTCGCCGCACCCCCTGAGCTGGGCCCCGCCGATACGGATTTGGGAGATCGGCCGTCGGTCCGCTAATCTTTCAGTGCGGCAAGGGCCTATAGCTCAGACGGTTAGAGCGCTTCCCTGATAAGGAAGAGGCCACAGGTTCAAGTCCTGTTAGGCCCACCTGCGAGAGCGGCCCGGATGATTCGTCATCCGGGCCGCTCTGTTTGGTTGTTGCACGGAGGGCGGCAGTGATCCCGGGGGAGAGATTGGTGTGACGAAGGCCGCAGGGGCGGCCTTGGTGCCGGCCGGATTGCTGGTGACCGGTTGTTCGGCCGGGTCCTCGTCGCGCCGCCACTGGCGGACGCGGCCGTGGTCGAGGGCCGGTCGATGACCCTCCAGGTGACGGAGGGCACCCCCCGCGCGGAATCGCTCGCACTCTGCCGCAGGCTCACCGACCTCGGGTACGGCACGGGTGGCGGGCACGGCCTGTCGATCCTGGCCGTCGGCGGCGCCGAGGAAGCGGGACGGTACGGGTCGAGGCCGGACCGGCCGCCCTGCGCGCAGATCCGCCAGTGCCCCGGGAGCGCCCTCTGGTGTTTGTGGGGGCGGGGCCGGAGGATGGGGATCTGCCGAGCTTGGGGTGAGTGGTATGGCGATCTTCTGGGCGATGAGCCTGCCGGGTCTGGTCTGTGCGCTGGTGCTGGTGGCCGTTCTGGACCAACTGGCGCTGCGGGCCGGGCGGGCCAAGTGGGTGCCGTGGCGCGGGACGGGGCGGGAGGGGCAGATCTCGGCGACCGGTTTCGAGCAGCTGCACGCGCAGTTCGCGGCCGGCAAGCAGCACGAACTGGAGCAGCGCAAGACCACGTTGATGCTGCGGGACGAGGAGGGCGACGGCGGCCCGCCGCTCGGGCCGGTGGATCTGGACGGCGGCCGGGCGGTGCTGCGGCTGCCGAGCCGCTAGTCGTACGACCGGGGGCGTACCGTCAATCCCGGGTGCCGGTCGGGCGGTTGACCGGTCGCGGTGACCTCTCGGGAAGTGGTTACCGATGTGTATCATCGGCCGCAGGGCGGTCTGCTTGCCGGTCGCCGGTTCGTGCTCGTACATACCGAGGGTCCGCGGTTTCTGGGCCCATCCACAGCAAGAAGGACGAGGTCCCCGCGGTGAAGAAGCTTCTCCTGGTCGCCCTGGTCGCCCTCGGCGGCTTCTTTGTCTACCGGCAGGTCCAGGCGGACCGCGCCGAGCAGGACCTCTGGACCGAGGCCACCGACCCGGTCCCGGCCGGTCGCTGACCCGACCGACGAGCTTCACGGGTCGGCCCCGGCCCCTCGGCCAGGGCCGACCCGAAGTCCGTTCCGGCCGGGGTGTTTTGCGGAACAGCCGGGGGGAGCGGGTACGCTGGTGCGCAGCACGGCGACCACGGGGCTTTAGCTCAGTTGGTAGAGCGCTGCCTTTGCAAGGCAGATGTCAGGAGTTCGAGTCTCCTAAGCTCCACAGCGTGGTGACGGTACGGCCGCTGACCTGGGATCAGGTCAGCGGCCGTCCTGCGTTCTCCGGGCGGGTCAGTGCGGCTTGCGCGGGTCGTGCGGCTTCGGCCGGTCCTCGTGGTCGGGGTCCTCGGGCTCGGCGCCGGACGGGGCCGGGGTGGGCGCGGCGGTGGCGCCGGTGCCGACCGGGCCGGAGCCGTTCAGCTGGGATTCGGGGGCCTGCTCGGCCGGCGGCTCGACCAGCCACTGCGGGGTGCTGCGGCTGCGCCACCACTGCCAGGCGACCAGCCCGGAGGCGATCGCCAGCGCGCCGGTGACGGCCAGGCCGGTGGCCCAGCCGTGCCGCTGCTCCTTCTTGGCGTTCCTGGCCGCCAGCTCGCTGATCTCGGTGGCGCTGACGTGGCCCTGCAGTGCGGTGAACGCGGCGGCGCCGCGGAGCTGGGCCTCCTGGGCGACCGGGGTGATGCCGGCCTTCGCCTGCTCGACCACCTCGGTGACCCGGGGGAGCACGGTGACCCGGGCCTGGTCGGCCGCCCGGGTGGCGGAGAGCTTGGCGGCCAGGGCGGCCTCCTGGGCCCGGTGCACGGCCTTCAGGGTGCTCTGCTGGGTGTGCGGCGGCAGTGAGCCGAAGGCGTGCTCCAGCTGCGGTGCGAGGTGCTTGACGTACTGGACCCTGGCGGCCTGGGCGGCCTGGCCGGCGCCCGTCCTGGCCTGGCTCCCGGCGGCCTGGACCTTGGGGCCGAGGCGGAGCCTGGCGTCGTCCATCACGGCCGCGTAGTGCTGGGCGGTCTCCTTGGCGGTGGCGGCATAGGGCGCGAGGGTGTCCCTGGCCTTGTCGGCGGTGTCGCGGGCTGAGTCCAAGCGGGTCACGAGCTTCTCCTCCTCGATGGCGTCCTGTATGCACATTTCCACCTGATTGGAGATCATGCATGTCCGTTTGTCCCACGGCACGCCGGGTTGCTCCGGAAGCGGGTGTCGAAACCACTGCTCGGCCCCGGCCGGCGGACCGGTCGTGGGATGATCGAAGGCCAGTTGACCCAGAGAGACTAGGAAGGCACACCGTGGCCCAGGACCTGATCGCGACCCTGAAGACCAACCGCGGCGACATCGTGGTCGAGCTCTTCCCGAACCACGCGCCGAAGACGGTGGCCAACTTCGTCGAGCTCGCCGAGGGCACCCGGGAGTGGGTCGACCCGCGGACCGGCAAGCCGTCGAAGGCGCCGCTCTACAACGGCACCGTGTTCCACCGCGTGATCAAGGACTTCATGCTCCAGGGCGGCGACCCGCTGGGTACCGGCACCGGCGGTCCGGGCTACAAGTTCGCGGACGAGTTCCACCCCGACCTGGCGTTCACCAAGCCGTACCTGCTGGCGATGGCCAACGCCGGCCCGGGCACCAACGGCTCCCAGTTCTTCATCACGGTCGCGCCGACCACCTGGCTGACCAACAAGCACACCATCTTCGGCCAGGTCACCGACGCGGCCAGCCAGAAGCTCGTGCAGGAGATCTCCGAGGGTCCGACCGGCCGTGGCGACCGCCCGGTCGAGGACATCGTGATCGAGTCGGTCGAGATCACCCGCGGCTGACGATCCGCCGGCAGTAGCCTTACGGTCCCGGTGGTGCCCCGCGGCGCGGTGGAAACCACCGGGACCAGTCGTGTGAGGGAGGGGAACCGCGGATGCTTCCGGACGAGCCGGCCAGGACGGGTGCCGAGGGCGGCCACCAGCTGCCCGGCTGCTACCGGCACCCCGAGCGGGAGACCGGGGTGGCCTGCGGGCGCTGTGGACGGCCGATTTGCCCGGAGTGCATGGTGAGCGCCTCGGTGGGCTTCCAGTGCCCGGAGTGCGTCCAGGGCGGTCACCGCGAGGTCCGGCGGGCCAGGACCAGGTTCGGCGGGCTGCCGGTGGCGGACGGGGCGCTGGTCACCAAGACGCTGATCGGGCTCAACCTGCTGGTCTTCGTGCTGACCGAGTACGTCCGGCCGGAGTGGTGGGACACCCTGGCGCTGCAGAGCGCGGCGCCGCCGCACTGGTTCGAGACCTACGGGGTGGCCGCCGGTCCGGAGCAGTGGTACCGGCTGGTGACGGCGATGTTCGTGCACGGCGGGGTGGCGCACCTGGTGATGAACATGGTGTCGCTCTGGGTGCTGGGCCCCCAGCTGGAGCGGGTGCTCGGGCGGCTGCGGTTCACCGGCCTGTACGTGGTCTCCGGGCTGATGGGCGGCGCCTTCTCGTACCTGTTCGCGGGGGAGCGGCTGAACTCGGTCGGTGCCTCCGGTGCGATCTTCGGACTGCTCGGCGCCACCGCGGTGCTGTACCGGGTGAGCCGGGTGCCGCTCGGGCCGGTGATCGCGCTGCTGGTCTTCAACCTGGTGATCACCTTCGCGCTGAGCAGCGTGATCGACTGGCGCGCGCACCTCGGCGGGCTGGTCGCGGGGGCGGTCACGGGGGTGGGGCTGATGTACGCCCCGCAGGCCAGGCGCGGCCTGGTGCAGGGCCTCACGGTGGCCGGGGTGCTGGCGGCGACGGTGCTGATCGTGGTGCTGCAGACGGCCCGTCTGAACGGTTGATCCCCGGGGACGGGCGGTGTTTGTCCACAGTCACTACCGGGGTCCGCACGGTCGATGTCAGTGGGAACTGCTAGGGCCCTGGTCTACGCGCGTCTAGCTGCTCATTCGGCCAGAATTCGGAGAAAGCTGCGGAGCTCGAACGAAAAAGTTATCCACAGGGCGGGTCGACTTTTCCCCAGTGTGGATAACCGTGTGGACAACCCGATGGTCCGATCACCGGAAGCCCCCGTTCCGGGCACGCCGAAGCACCGCCCCGGGTGACCGGAGCGGTGCTTCGGGAGGTGCTCAGCGGGAGAGCGTCACTTCCACTGCGTGGAGACGCCGAAGCCGGCCGCGATGAAGCCGAAGCCGGCCAGGATGTTCCAGTTGCCCCAGTCCTGGATCGGCCAGCTGCCGCTCGTCACGTAGTAGGTGACGATCCAGACCAGCCCGACCAGGAACAGTGCGAGCATCAGGGGCGCCACCCAGCTGCGGCCGGAACTGAGCTTCACCGCCGTCGTGCCGGACGGCGGCGGGGTGTAGTCGGACTTCTTGCGGAGTCGAGACTTCGGCACGAGGGGTTCTCCTGTCGATGCGCTGTGACCGCGCAGGGTGCAGCGGGGGCGGGCGGCTTGTGGGGGCCGGGCAGGTACGGGAACGCTCGGTCCGGACGTCCACGGGCCGGAAACCCGCAGCATGGACCGGACCGGTGCTCCGCACATGCCACCGGCGTCCGTTAGCGTAGTGGCTCGCCGGGTCGTAAGGAGATAAGGGTACGGTGCCGAATTCCACGATTCCTTCCAGTTCCGGGCCGGGCCGGGCTCCGCGCACCCGAATTGTCGGACGTGCCCTGACCTGCACCGTGTTCGCACTCGCCGGTCTGCTGTTCTACATCAGTGCGGACACCGCCCGCGGCACCGATCTGCGCACCGACAACTCGCTGCTCAGACTCAGCGACGTGATACGCCAGCGGAGCACCCAGAACCAGCAGGCCCAGGCCGAGCTCAGCGACCTGCAGGGGCAGGTGGACGCTCTGGCCAAGGGCCGGGGGCAGAGCCCGGCCGAGGCCGACCGGCTGGCCGTGCTCCAGCAGGAGGCCGGTCTGCAGGCGTTGCAGGGCCCCGGGCTGACCGTCACGCTCAACGACGCGCCCCCGAACGCCACCGCCAAGCTGCCCGGCATCCCGGCCCCCGGCGTCAACGACCTGGTGATCCACCAGCAGGACATCCAGGCCGTGGTGAACGCGCTCTGGCGGGGCGGCGCCGAGGGCATCCAGGTGATGGACCAGCGGCTGATCTCCACCAGTGCGGTCCGCTGCGTCGGCAACACCCTGCTGCTGCAGGGCCGGGTCTACTCCCCGCCGTACGTGATCAAGGCGGTCGGGCGGACCGACAGGCTCAGGGCCGCGGTGAACGCCGATCCGACCATCGCCAACTACCTCCAGTACGTCGACGCGTACGGCCTCGGCTGGAAGCTCCAGGAGAGCAACGAGCTCGCGGTGCCCGGATACACCGGAACGGTCGACCTGCGCACGGCTTCCGGTCAGTAAGGGCACAGCGCACCTGCCCGGCGGGGGCCGCCGTCTACTCTTGACCCCGACCCGAACTCCGAGGAGCACCATGTACGGCTGGATCTGGCGGCACCTGCCGGGGAACGCACTCGTCCGCGCGGTGCTCGCGCTGCTGCTGGTGCTCGGAGCGGTCTACGTCCTGTTCCAGTTCGTCTTCCCGTGGGCGGAACCGTTGCTCCCCTTCGGCGACGTCACGGTGGACGAGGGCAGCGGCGTCGGCTGAGCCGTGCTCCCCGCCCCACCCGCCCGACCAGTACCAGCCCAGGAGTAGCGCACCGATGACCGCCGCAGGCAACCCGCCCCGGATTCTCGTGGTCGACAACTACGACAGCTTCGTCTTCAACCTGGTCCAGTACCTCTACCAGCTCGGTGCCACCTGCGAGGTGGTCCGCAACGACGAGGTGACGGTGGATCACGCGGTCCGCCGGGCGGGCGCGCTGGGCTTCGACGGGGTGCTGCTCTCCCCCGGTCCCGGGGCGCCCGAGGAGGCCGGGGTGTGCATCGAGATGGTGCACCACTGCGCCCGGATCGGGCTGCCGCTGTTCGGCGTCTGCCTGGGCCTGCAGTCGATCGCGGTGGCGTACGGGGCCGTGGTCGGCCGGGCGCCCGAGCTGCTGCACGGCAAGGTCTCGCCGGTCACCCACCGGGACGGCGGGGTGTTCGCCGGGCTGCCCTCGCCGCTGACCGCCACCCGCTACCACTCGCTCGCGGTCGAGCCCGGCACGGTGCCCGCCGAGCTGGCGGTCACCGCGGAGACCGCCAGCGGCGTCATCATGGGCCTGCGGCACCGCGACCTCCCGGTCGAGGGCGTGCAGTTCCACCCGGAGTCGGTGCTCACCGAGGGCGGGCACCGGATGCTGGCCAACTGGCTGGCCGAGTGCGGCTACCCGGAGGCGGTCGGCCGGTCGGCCGGCCTCGCCCCGGTGATCGGCCGGGGCTGAGCCGTGACGGCGGTACGCCCGGAGGGGCGCGCGCAGGGCGATCCGGCGGGCGGAGCGGGTGACTGGGGGGTCTACGAGCCGGTCGAGGACCAGTCCTGGACGGACGACCGGACCATGCAGCTGCGGGTGGTGCCGTCCGCCGTGCTGCCCCCGCCGGGGCGGCGGGCCGACCGCCGCCGGACGGCGCTGAGCTCGGGCAGCGGCCGCCGCCGGGCGGCCGGCCGGGCGGGCGCGGCCGTCCCCCGGCCCAAGGAGCGCCGCCGGGTGGTGGCGGCCCGGGTGCTCGGCGAGGTGTTCATCACGCTCGGCCTGGTGATGCTGCTGTTCGTCTCGTACCAGCTGTGGTGGACCAACGTGCAGGCCGACGCGGCCGCCGACGGCACCCGCAGCCAGCTGGAGCAGCAGTGGAGCCAGGCGCTGCAGAGCCCGCCGGTTACCCCGGCGCCGGGCGCGAGCGTGCCGCCGCCGGCCGCCTTCGAGCCGGGGCAGGGCTTCGCGATCCTGTACATCCCCAAGCTCGGCCTGAAGTACCCGATCGCCGAGGGCACGCTCAAGCAGCAGGTGCTCGACAAGGGTCTGGTCGGCCACTACACCGGCACCGCGATGCCGGCCGACAAGGCCGGCAACTTCGCGATCGCCGCGCACCGCACGACGCACGGTCAGCCGTTCCGGAAGATCGGGCAGTTGGTGCCGGGGGACCAGATCGTGGTGGAGACCGCGACCTCCTACTTCACCTACCAGGTCGCGGGCGGCATCCCGGAGACCCCGCCGTCGAACGTCACGGTGATCCAGCCGGTGCCGAAGGGTTCGCCGTTCAAGGAGGCGGGCCGCTACATCACCCTCACGACATGCACGCCGGAGTTCAGTGCCCGGGGAAGACTGATCGTCTTTGGCAAGATGGTGGAGGAACGACCGAGGAGCCAGGGACAGCCCGCCGCACTGAACGGCTGACCGGCCGACGGAGGGGCGCGCAGTGCAGATCGAGCTGAACGGGCCTGCCCCCGCGCCCCGGCGGCGCGGCCGGGGCGCGGCCGTCCTGGGCGTGGTCGGCGAGCTGCTGATCACCGCCGGCCTGGTGCTGGCCCTGTTCGTCGGCTACTCGCTCTGGTGGACCGGCGTGGTGGCGGACCGTCAGGCGGACACCGCCGGCGACCGGCTGCGGGACACCTGGTCGGCCCCGGCCGTGCCCGGTGCCCCGGCGGCCGCCGCCCCGCCGGTCTACGCGGCCGGAGACGGCCTCGGCTTCCTGCACGTCCCCGCCCTCGGCCGGGGCGACCAGACGCTGATCCGGATGGGCACCGAGCCGGCCGTCCTCAACGAGGGCGTGGCCGGGGTCTACGAGGGCCCGTACCGCTCCGCGATGCCCTGGGACGCCCAGGGCAACTTCACCCTGGCGGCCCACCGGGACGGGCACGGCGCGCGCTTCCACGACCTGGACAAGGTCGTCCCGGGCGACGCCGTCGTGGTCGAGACCCGGGACCAGTGGTACGTCTACCGGGTCGACGGCAGCCTCCCGCAGACCTCCAAGTACGACACCGGCATCATCGCCCCCGTGCCCAAGGGCTCCCCGTACACCGGTCCGGGCCGCTACCTGACCCTGACCACCTGCACCCCCGTCTACACCTCCCGCTACCGGATGGCGGTCTGGGCCTCGCTGGTCAGGGTCGACCCGGTGGACGCGAACCGGACCCCGCCGGCCGAGCTGCGCTGAGCCGGGGCGCGGGAACGCCGAAGGGGCCGCCCGGTGGGCGGCCCCTTCGAGGTGACGCGGGGTCAGTGACCGGTCGGGGGCGGGCTGGTCTTGTCCGCGGCCCGGGTGACCAGGCCGACCTGGGTGTTGGGGTCCACCTGGGTCCCGGCCGGGGGCAGGGAGCTCTGCACGACGGCGGTCAGGTCCTGCGGGCCGGCGATGAAGGTGTAGCGGAGGCCGAGCGCCTCCAACTGCTTGATCGCGTCCTTCACCGTCTGGTTCTGCAGCGGCGGCACGGTGACCTTGTCCTGCATCTTGTAGACCGTCAGCGTCACCTTGGAGCCGGGGGCCACCTTGCTGTTGGCCTTCGGGTCCTGGCCGGAGACCTGGCCGACCTTGGACTGGTCCGCGGTGGTGGCGGTCTTGACGTCCACCAGGAAGCCCGCGCCCTCCAGCGCCTGCCGGGCGGCGTCCTCGGTCTGGCCGACCACGCCGGGGACGTTGACCTTGGCCTGGCCCTGCGAGACGACCAGGGTGACGGCGGAGCCGGGCTCGGCCTTGCCGGCCGGCGGGTTCTGCGAGATCACCTTGTCCGGGGCGACGGTGTCGTTCGCCTCGTAGGTGGTCTTGACGGTGAACCCGGCCTTGGTCAGCTTCTCCTGCGCCTGCGCGAGGGCGTTCCCGGTCACGTCGGGCAGGTCGGCCTGGGCTGGACCGCTGGACAGCTGGACCTTGATCTGGGTGTCGGCGGCGATCTGGGTGTTGGGGACCGGGTCCTGGGTGCAGACCTGACCCTTCTTCACGGTGGCGTCCGGGCAGGCGATCTCCGCGCCGGCCACCACCTGGAGCTTCTCGTTGACGTTCTTGGCCTTGGCCTTGGCCTCGTCCAGGGTGAGCGTGACCAGCTGCGGTGCGGCCACCTTGCTGCCGGTGCCGCCACCGCCCTTGGTCATCGCGTCCACCACGAAGTAGGCGCCGACCAGCACCAGCACCGCCGCGATCGCCAGGATCACCCAGGAGGTGTTGTTGTTCTTCTTCGGCTGGTTGCCGCGGCGGCCGCGGTCGTGGTCGTCGTAATCGCCGTTCCCGTTCCCGCCGTTGCCGTAGCCGTCGTCCTGGTAGCCGTAGCCCGGCTGCGGGGAGCCGACCTGCGGCAGCATGGTGGTCGGGCCGGCGCCGCCCTGCTGGGGCAGCAGGTTGGTCTGGCCGTACGGGTCGTGCTGGGCGTTCGGGTAGCCCTGCTGGTCGTAGCCGTACCCGGCGGCGCCGTAGGCGGCGGCCTGCTGGGCGGCGGCGACCGGAAGGCCGTCCAGGAAGCGCTCGATGTCGTCGCGCATCTCGTCGGCGCTCTGGTACCGGTAGTCCCGGTCCTTGGTGAGCGCCTTGAGCACGATCGCGTCGATCTCGGGGCGCAGCTCGGGGTCGTACGTCGAGGGGGGCAGGGCCTCCTCGCGGACGTGCTGGTAGGCGACCGCGACCGGGGAGTCGCCGACGAACGGCGGGCGTACGGCGAGCAGCTCGTAGAGCAGGCAGCCGGCCGAGTAGATGTCGGACCGGGCGTCCACGGTCTCGCCCTTGGCCTGCTCCGGGGAGAGGTACTGGGCGGTGCCGATGACGGCCGAGGTCTGCGTCATCGTCATCCCGGCGTCGCCCATCGCCCTGGCGATGCCGAAGTCCATCACCTTGACGTTGCCCTGCCGGGTCAGCATCACGTTGGCGGGCTTGATGTCGCGGTGCACGATGTTGGCGCGGTGCGAGTACTCCAGCGCCTGCAGGATGCCGATGGTCATCTCGAGCGCGCGCTCGGGCAGCAGCCGCCGCCCGGAGTGCAGCAGCTCGCGGAGCGTGGACCCCTCGACGTACTCCATCACGATGTAGGGGATGGAGATCCCGTCGATGTAGTCCTCGCCGGTGTCGTACACGGCGACGATCGCGGGGTGGTTCAGGGAGGCCGCGGACTGGGCCTCGCGGCGGAACCGGGCCTGGAACGACGGGTCGCGGGCCATGTCGGCGCGGAGCGTCTTCACGGCGACGGAGCGGCCGAGCCGGGTGTCAAGGGCGAGGTAGACCTCGGCCATGCCGCCGCGTCCGAGGACGCCGCCGAGCTCGTACCTGCCGCCGAGGCGACGAGGCTCTTCCATAGTTCCGACCCTCTCCCCCACCGATTGGTGAGGATGTGACGTAGGTGGTCCCCGCACGGTGTGTTGGACGCTTCCGCCGTCACCTCGGTTCTGTGACGTCGGCCCCACGGCCGGAGCCGTGCACGGCGGTGGGCGGACCCGCTGTTTGCGGATACGCTACCCGCCCGACCTGAGGGAGCCGGAACAGCCCGCAGGCTGAGACCGGACCGGTACCGACCGGGCGGGTCCCATTGTGACAAAGGACCGACCGGGTCGGTACGGAATCCGGTGTGATCCGGGGAGCGGCCTACCGGTCCAGGGCCGCCTTCATCAGGGCCTTGGCGATCGGCGCCGCCAGCCCGCCGCCGCTGATCTGGTCCCGCTCGCTGGAGCCGTCCTCGACCACCACCGCGACCGCGACCTGCCGGCCGTCGGGCGCCTTGGCGTAGGACATGAACCAGGCGAACGGCAGCCCGGCGTTGTTCTCGCCGTGCTGCGCGGTGCCGGTCTTGCCGCCCACCTTCAGGCCGTCGATCTGGGCCTTCGTGCCGGTGCCGTTCTGCACCACGCTCTCCATCAGCTGCTGGAGCTTCTGCGCGGTGGCCGGGCTGACCGCCTGGCTGAGCTGGCGCTCGGTGTGCTTGGAGATGGTGGTGAGGTTCGACGCCCGCTCCTCGTCCACCAGGTACGGGGTCATCAGCCGGCCGTCGTTGGCGATCGCCGCGGCGACCATCGCCATCTGCAGCGGGGTGGCCCGGGTGTCGTGCTGGCCGATCGAGTCCATCGCGGTGCCGTCGGCGCTGGACTTCGACGGGAAGAACGACTCCGAGGCCCGGATCGGGACGTTGATGCCGGGGTTGTTGAAGCCGAACCGCTCGGCCTGGGTGCGCATCTTCTCGCCGCCCAGATCGGCGCCGATCTTGCCGAAGACGGTGTTGCAGGAGTAGTCCATCGCGACCTTGACGGTGGCGTTGGCGCACGGCTCGTCGTCCGAGGCGTTCTTCAGCTCGACGTTGGTGTTCGGCAGCACGTAGTGCTGCGGGGTGTCGGTGACGTCCCCGATGTTCTGGTAGCGGCCGTTCTCGAACGCGGCCGCCGCGGTGACCAGCTTGAAGGTCGAGCCGGGCGGGTAGGTCTCGCGCAGCGCCCGGTTGAGCATCGGCTTGTTCGGGTCGGAGTTGAGCTCCTTCCACGCCTTCTCGTCCTCCGCGCCGGTGCCCGCGAAGCGGCCCGGGTCGTAGGACGGCGTGGAGACCAGCGCCAGGATCGCCCCGGTGCGCGGGTCGATCGCGACCGCGGCGCCCTTCTTGTTGCCCAGCGCGTCGTACGCCGCCTTCTGCGCCTTGGCGTTCAGGGTGGTGACCACGTCGCCGCCCTGCTTCTCCTTGCCGGTCAGCATGTCCAGGGTGTTCCGGAAGAACAGCCGGGAGTCGGAGCCGGACAGGATGCCGTCGGAGAGCGACTCCAGCTGGCTGGTGCCGAAGGCCTGCGAGGAGTAGCCGGTGACCGGGGCCCACAGCGCGCCGTCCACCCAGGAGCGCTTGTACTTGTAGCGGTACCCGTTGACGAACTCGGACTTGGTGACCGGCTGGCCGCCCGCCGCGATGATGTTGCCGCGCGGGTAGGCGTACCGGTCGTACTTGTTCCGGTCGTTGTGCGAGTTGCCCGCCCACGCCTCGGCCTGGACGCCCTGCACCCAGTTGACCCGGACCAGCAGGGCCAGCACCAGGACCAGGCAGAAGATCGAGACCCGTCGGATCGGCTTGTTCACGCGAGGGCTCCCCGGGTCTGTTCGGTCGCGCCGTCCACGGCGGTGGTGGGGGCCGGTTCGGCGGCCGGCCGGCGGGCGCTGTCGCTGATCTTCAGCAGGATGGCGATCAGGGCCCAGTTGGCGACCAGTGAGGAACCGCCCTGGGCCAGGAAGGGCATGGTCATACCGGTCAGCGGGATCAGCCCGGTGACGCCGCCGGCCACCACGAAGACCTGGAGCGCGAAGGCGGAGGACAGGCCGACCGCGAGCAGCTTGCCGAACGGGTCGCGGGCCGCGATCGCGGTGCGCAGGCCGCGCTGCACGATCAGGCCGTAGAGCAGGAAGATCGCCATCAGCCCGGTCAGCCCGAGCTCCTCGCCGAACGAGCCGAGGATGAAGTCGCTCTTGGCGGCGAACTGGATCAGCCAGGACCGGCCCTGGCCGAGCCCGGTGCCGGTGGTGCCGCCGGAGCCGAAGGCCATCAGGGTCTGGCCGATCTGCTCGGTGGACCCCTTCGGCGGGGACGGGGCGAACGCGGCCATCGGGTCCAGCCAGGCGTCGATCCGGGTCTTCACGTGCGGTTCGGAGGTGGCCACCAGGGCCGCGCCGCTGATCGACATCAGCAGGCCGAAGACGATCCAGCTGGTCCGCTCGGTGGCGACGTAGAGCATCACCACGAACAGGCCGAAGAACAGGAAGGAGGTGCCGAGGTCGGTCTCGAACACCAGGATCATGATCGACAGCAGCCAGACCACGATGATCGGCCCCAGGTCGCGCCCGCGCGGCAGGTACATCCCCATGAAGCGGCGGCTGGCCAGCGCCAGCGCGTCCCGCTTGACCATCAGGTAGCCGGCGAAGAACACGGTCAGGATGATCTTGGCGAACTCGCCCGGCTGGATCGAGAAGGAGCCGAACCGGATCCAGATCTTGGCACCGAAGTCCTCGGCCCGGCTCGGGAAGAAGGCCGGGGCGGCCAGCAGCACCAGGGCCAGCACCATCGAGATGTAGGTGTAGCGCTGGAGGATCCGGTGGTCCTTGAGCACGATCACCACGCCGATGAACAGCGCCACCCCGAGCCCCGACCACATCAACTGGTTCGAGGCCGCAGGGAAGTTGTTCCTGAGCAGGCTGCCGGCCTTGTCGAGCCGCCAGATCATCACCAGCCCGAGGCCGTTCAGCAGCGTCGCCAGCGGCAGCAGCAGCGGGTCCGCGTACGGCGCGAACCGGCGCAGCACCAGGTGTGCGACCAGGGCGAGCACGCCCATGCCGAGGCCGTAGCCGAGCATGCCGGACGGCAGCTTGCCGTCCATCGCCAGCCCGACGTTGGCGTACGCCAGCATCGGCACCACCACCGCGAAGGCCAGCAGCACCAGCTCGGTGTTGCGGCGGTTGGGGGCGCCCTGGGGGGTGATGGTGGTGTTCTCCCGACGCCTTCGGCGTGGTTCCTCACCACCGGTCTGACTACTGCTCAGGTCAAAGGTGCTCACGTGACGGCCGCTCCCCGACGGCGTGGGACCAGCTGGAGGTCGGTGTCGCTACTGGGTCGGGCAGGAGGTGGCCAGCTTCTGTTCCTGCTCGTTCAGGGTCGGTGCGGTGCCGGGCGGCGTGGCGGCCACCTTCTTGCAGACGGCCACCTGCTCGCCCAGCTGCTTCACCTGGTCCTCGGCGTCGGTCAGGCTGGTGGCCTGGATGGTCTTGGTGACCTGGGTCCGCTGGTAGGCGGGCAGGAACTTGAGCTCGACCTCGCCGTGCTGACGGTAGACCGAGGAGAGGTCGAGCCCGGCCAGGTTCTGGTTGATGCCGCGGTAGACCGCGACCGAGTCGCCGTCCGCGCCCACGTAGTACTGGCTCTGGGTCCAGCGCCAGCCGAAGTACCCCGCGCCGCCGAGCAGCCCGACCAGCACCAGCAGGGCGACCGAGAGCTTGAGCCAGCGGCGCTTGCGGCGCGGCTCCTCCTCGAACTCGTCGTAGTCCTGCTGCGCGGCGTAGCCCTCGGCGGGGCCGAAGCCGGACTGGTAGCCGTCGGCCGGGCCGAAGGCGCCCTGCGGGGCGGCCGGCCGGCCCAGGCCGGCCGCGCGGCCGGCCGGGGTGTTCAGGATCGCCTGGTCGGTGGCGGACGGCGGGGTGTCGGCCACCGCGCCCACCACCACCGGGACGTCGGCCAGGCCGCCGCTGAGCAGGTCGGTGGCGCCGACGTCGAGCACGTCCGCCACCACGCAGGTGATGTTGTCCGGGCCGCCGCCGCGCAGCGCCAGCTGGATCAGCTCCTGGACGGTCTGCTCGGGGGAGTAGAAGCTCCCGAGCGTCTCCTCCAGGGTCTGGTGGCTGACCGGGCCTGACAGGCCGTCGGAACAGATCAGGTAGCGGTCGCCGGCCCGGACCTCACGGATCGACAGGTCGGGCTCGACCTGGCCGCGGCCGTCCAGCGCGCGCATCAGCAGGGAGCGCTGCGGGTGGGTCTCGGCCTCCTCCGGGGTGATCCGGCCCTCGTCCACCAGCCGCTGCACCCAGGTGTGGTCCTGGGTGATCTGGCTGAGCGAACCGTCCCGCAGCAGGTACGCGCGGGAGTCGCCGATGTGCACCAGGCCCATCCGCTGACCGGTCCACAGCATCGCGGTCAGGGTGCAGCCCATGCCCTCCAGCTGCGGGTCCTCGTCGACCATCTGACGCAGCCGCTCGTTGGCGCCGTGCACCGCGTCGTTCAGCAGGGTGAGCAGGTCGGCGCCGGGCACGTCCTCGTCCAGCCGGACGATCGAACCGAGCACCTCGGAGGAGGCGACCTCGCCGGCCGCCGCCCCGCCCATGCCGTCGGCGACCGCCAACAGCCGCGGGCCGGCGTAGCCGGAGTCCTCGTTCCCCTCCCGGATCAGCCCCTTGTGGGATCCGGCGGCGAAGCGCAGCACGAGACTCATGCGGTCCGGGCCCTCCTTCGGGTGGACGGTGTGCTGTCCCTCATGCGCCGCTACTTCCGCAGTTCGATGACGGTCCTGCCGATTCGGATCGGCATGCCCGGCTGGAGCGGCGTCGGCGTGGTGAGCCGCTGCCGGTCCAGATAGGTGCCGTTGGTGGAGCCTAGATCCTCGACCGTCCACTGCCCAGTCTGATCCGGGTAGATCCTGGCATGACGGGAGGACGCGTAGTCGTCGTCCAGCACGATCGTGGAGTCGTGGGCCCGGCCCAGGGTGATGGTCTGCCCCTGGAGGGCGACCGTCGTCCCGGCCAACGAGCCCTGCAAGACCACGAGTTGGGTCGGGCCGCCACGACGGCGGCCACCCTGGGTGGGCGGACCGGACGCCTGCTGGGGCGGCCTGGCGGCCCCGCCCTGGCCCGCACCGGCGGCCGCCGGCGCGGCCGGGCGGCGGGCGGTGCGCTGGTTCACCTTGGTGCCGAACAGATCACTGCGGATCACCTGCACGGCAACGATGACGAACAGCCACAACACGGCCAGGAAACCCAGCCGCATGACCGTCAAGGTCAGTTCTGACATAACCGCCCGCTCTACCCTTCGACCTGTCGGTAGACGATGGTGGTGCTGCCCAGGACGATCCGTGAGCCGTCGCGGAGCGTAGCGCGCTGGGTGTGCTGTCCGTCCACCACGATGCCGTTGGTCGAGCCGAGGTCGAGCACCATCGCGGGCGTGCCCGGCCGGATCTCGGCGTGCTTGCGGGAGACCCCGGGGTCGTCGATCCGCACGTCGGCCTCGGTGGAGCGGCCGAGCACGCAGGCGTTCCCGGTGATCTGGTGCCGCTGCCCGTTGACCTCGATCCAGCGCCGGGTGGCGGCGCCGCTGTGGCCCGCCCCGGGGAACGGCCGGACGTTGCCGCCCGCCTGAGGGGGCGTCGGAGGCATCGAAGGGGGCGCGACGGGCGGCGGCGGCGCGTACGGGGCCGCGGCGCCCGGCTGCTGCCACGGCGCGCCGGGGGCCGGCGGCGTCGGCGGACGGTCGTACCCGGGCGGCGCACCGGGGACGGCCGCGGGCGGCCCGCCGTACGGCGCGGGCGGCTGCTCGGCGGCCAGCGTGCGGCTGCGCACCCGGTAGAGCCCGGTGTCCAGGTCGTCGGCCTTCTCCAGGCTGACCTGGAGCGGCCCCATGAAGCTGTAGCGCTGCGCCTCGGCGTACTCGCGCACCATCCCGGCCAGCTCGGTGCCGAGCTGGCCCGAGTAGGGGCTGAGCCGCTCGTGGTCGTGCGGGCTGAGCTCGACGATGAAGTCGTTCGGCACCACGGTGCGGTCGCGGTTCCAGATCGTGGCGTTGTTGTCGCACTCGCGCTGGAGCGCGCCCGCGATCTCCACGGGCTGCACCTCGGACTTGAACACCTTGGCGAAGGTGCCGTTCACGAGACCTTCGAGTCGCTGCTCGAACTTCTTCAGTACTCCCACTGGGGCACCCCCTTCCTAGGGCGTTCGATCCGGCCGCTGTTCGGGTCCGTCAGCGGTACTTCCGTGCTGATCGTATCCACGCCCGGGCCATCCGTACGGTTCCCCGGGCACGGCGGGGCGCAAGCCAGGGCTACCCGGAGCGGCCCTCGCTCACCCCTCGCTCACCCGTTCGCCTGCACCCGACCGGCCCCCGGCTGCGGTGCTCGGCCGACTGCCGCGCTCCGGTTGCGGACCGCCGGAGGAAGGGATTCGTAGAGCACCCGCAGGTCGTGCTAATGTTTTCCACGTCGGAAGGGGCAGCCGCAAGGCAGCCGGACGGAAAGCCAGCGAGACTCAGGTCGAGCAAGCCGGAAGAACTTACGGCGACACCCATGCGCGGGTGGCGGAATAGGCAGACGCGCTGGATTCAGGTTCCAGTGCCCGAAAGGGCGTGGGGGTTCAACTCCCCCCTCGCGCACCAGCAAAGGGTGCCTCTCGAAAGAGAGGCACCCTTTCTTGTCGTTCCGCCCGGGTTCGCCCCGGGGAGCGCCGGCCGGTCGTGAACGCCGGTTGGGAACGTCCTCAGCTTCCTCCCAGATCGCGGTGGCATCCTGCTGCCTCCCGCTCTCTGGAGTTCCGATGCCCGCTGCTGTCCTGGCCGGCCGTGCCGCGCGGCGTCTGGTGCGCCGGCTGTGCCGCCTGCCCGTCCGGGTGGTCGCGGCGGGCCGTCGGTGCCCCGGCGGCGACCCGTCGGCCGGGCCGGCTCCCGATCCGGTGGCGCTGACCGAACGACGGCTGCTCGCCCGGCACCCCGGCCTGGTCCGGCACGCCGGTCTGCTGGCCGGGATCCGGGACGACCTGCTCTCCTGGCAGGCCCGTGACGCCGCGCTGGCCGAGGTGGCCGGGGTGCTCGACGGGGCGGGGATCGGGTACGCCCTGGTGCCGGACCCGGGCTACCGGCACCGGCTGGCGATCCGGCCGGGTGACCGCGGGGCCGTCCTGGACGCCTTCGCCGAAGCCTGTGCCGACCGGCCGGTCTACTTCGAACTGCTCGGTCACGGCAAGGAGTTGGGCCTGACCCTGGCCGACGGCCTGGCGGCGGCGGTGGCCGCCGTCGAGGCCGTGCCCGAGCCGGCGGAGCCGTCCGAGCCGTCCGGGCCGGGGGAGCCGGGGGAGCCGGAGATCGAGCGGGTGAAGGGCCTGCGGGTGTTCCGCCCCACCGTGACCACCGGCCGGACCCTGTACTACGGCGCCGACCACGGCTGCGACCTGGAGTTCTGGGACCCGGGTGCCGAGGGCACCGGCGTGGTCGCCGCGATCGCCGAGACACCGTACGGCTGGTGGCTGCCCTCGATGGAGACCTCGGGTCCGGTGCGGATCGCGGGCCGGGACGTCCCGGTGCTCGGGCCGCTGGCCGGCACCTTCCCGGGGGACATCGACCCCCCGGTCGACGCGGTGATCACCTGGGTGGACGACGGCGACCGCCGCTGGCGGCACCGCCGGGCCGAGGCGCTGGCCGCGGCGGGCCCGGACCTCCCGCTGGACGCCGCCGAGCACCGCTACCGCAAGCGGGGCGAACTCCGGTACTGCCTGCGGTCGATCGCCTCCTACGCGCCCTGGATCCGGCAGGTCTTCCTGGTCACCGACGACCAGGTGCCGCCGTGGCTGGACACCGCCCACCCCGGGATCACCGTGGTGCCGCACCGCGAGCTGTTCGCCGACCCGGCCGTGCTGCCGGTCTTCAACTCGCACGCCATCGAGACCCAGCTGCACCGGATACCCGGCCTGGCCGAGCACTTCCTCTACTTCAACGACGACCTCTTCCTCGGCCGCCCGGTCCAGCCGCAGTCCTTCTTCCTGGGCAGCGGCCTGCCCCGGATCCTCCGGAACGACCGGACGGTGCCGCCCGGCGACCGCACCGAGGAGGACAGCGTCTACGCGGCGGCCCAGAAGAACGCCCGGGCCGCGCTGCTGGCGGCCTTCGGCCGGACCTATCCGCAGATCCTCAGCCACTCGCCGCACCCGCTCTCCCGCCGGCTGCTCGCCGAGTCCGCCGAGCGGTTCGCCGCCGGTCTGGCGGAGACCGCCGGGTCGGTGTTCCGGAGCGCCGCCGACCTGCCCCCGGTCACGCTGGCGCTGTACGCCGCGCACGCCACCGGGCGGGCGGTGGACGCCCGGCTGGAGCACTTCTACGCGGCGACCGACCAGCCCGACCAGCTCGGTCGGCTGGCGGAGCTGCTGACGTCCCGTTGGGCCGACACGTTCTGTCTGGCCGACGGGGACGGCCGGGAGATGCCGGCGGAGGAGCAGGGCCGGGTGCTGGCCCAGTTCCTCCGCGCCTACTTCCCGGTGCCCTCCCCGTACGAGCGGCCGGCCCCCGCCCCGGCCTGAGGCCCCGGCGCTACTCCCCCGCCGCGGGCAGCTCGGCCCGGACCAGGAAGCCGCCCTCCGGGGTCGGCTCCGCGACCAGGCCGCCGCCCAGCAGGACCGCCCGCTCGCGCAGCCCGACCAGGCCGTGGCCGCCGCCGGGCAGGGCCTCGGCGGTGTCGGCCGGCCGGGTCGGCGGGCCGTTCCTGACCTCGACCAGCAGGCGGGTGCCCCGGGCGGTCAGCCGGACCGCCACGGCGGCGCCGGGCGCGTGCTTGCTGATGTTGGTGAGCGCCTCCTGGACGGTCCGGAAGGCGGCCCGCTCGACCGCCTCCGGCCAGGGCCGGTCGCCGCTCGCCAGGCTGCTGGTGACGGTCAGTCCGCTGTTCTCGATCAGCCGGGGCAGGTCGGCCAGCCGGGGCTGCGGGGCGAGCGGATCGGTGCCCCGGACCCCGGCCGCGCGCAGCACCCCGACCATCTGCCGCAGCTCCTCCAGGGTGCGGACCGACAGCTCCCTGATGGTCCGTGCGGTGGCCTTGGCGGCCGGGTCGGCGGTGCTCACCTGGAGCGCGCCGGCCTGGATGCTGATCAGGCTGACCTGGTGCGAGACCACGTCGTGCATCTCCCGGGCCAGCCGGGCCCGTTCGGTGCTCAGCACCCGGTCGGCGAGCAGCCGGTTCTCCCGCTGCCGACCCTCGGTCAGTTCGTCCAGCCGGGCGGCCAGTTCGGTCCGGGTCCTGGCCAGCAGGCCGAGCGCGGCGGGCCCGGCGCCGAGCATCACGCACTGGATGGCGTACAGCGCGTTGTCCCGGTCCAGCGCCAGCGGGTGGTCCTCCAACGGCCAGTGGAAGAACTCGACCAGCGCGAAGACGCTGGCGCTGAGCGTGGTGACGCGCAGTCCGGGGCGGTACGCGGCGACCGAGTAGACCGCGGTGATCGGGGCGATCCAGATGTAGTTCACGAAGGTGCCCGGCAGCACCAGCAGCAGGGTCAGCAGCGGGAAGCGGCGGCGCAGCAGCAGCGCCCCGGTGGCTACCCCGGAGAGGGTCAGCTCCCACCAGGAGGAGTTCCTGGCGACCAGCGCGGCGTCCATGGCGGCCAGCAGCACCGGCAGCAGCAGCATCGGCCAGGGCGCGGTCAGCCGGGCCCTGACGGCGGCTCTCATGCCCTCGGCTCGGGCGGGGTCCGGACCAGCCCCGCCCGGTTGGCCAGCACGGCGGCCTGCACCCGGTTGGCGGCACCGAGCTTTCCGAGGATGGCGCTGATGTGGTCCTTGACGGTGCCGGTGCCGAGGAACAGCCGGTCGGCGATCTCGGCGTTCGACAGGCCCTCGCCGAGCAGCGCCAGCACGTCGAGCTCCCGGCCGGTCAGTCCGCGGGTCAGCGCCGCCGCCTCGGCGTCCGGGCCGCCGCCGTCCACGTAGCCGCTGATCACGGTGCGGGTCACGGTCGGCGAGAGCACGCTGCCGCCGGCCGCGAGCACCCGGACGGCGTGCACCAGCTGCTCGGGGGCGGTGTCCTTGAGCATGAAGCCGGCCGCCCCGGCGCGCAGCGCGGTGCCGATGTACTCGTCGGTGTCGAAGGTGGTCAGCATGGCCACCGCCGGGGGGTGCGGCAGGGCGCGCAGCCGGCGCAGCACCGAGATGCCGTCCAGGTCGGGCATCCGGATGTCGAGCAGCACCACGTGCGGACGCAGCAGGGTGACCTTCTCCTCCGCCGACGCACCCGAGCAGTCGCCCACCACCTCCAGGTCGGGGGCCGACCCGACGATCAGGCCCAGGCCGGAGCGGACCAGGATCTCGTCGTCCACGATCAGGACGCGGATCGCCGTCATGGTCTCTCCCTCGGGGTGGTGCGGGCGCTCGGTCTTCTGAGCCTAGGGGCAGGTCGGAGCGGGTGGGACGGCAACCGGTGGGAGAGCACCCCCGCCGATCGGCGGGGGACCGAATCCGCTACCTGGTTCACGTAATTCTCATCCGTGGTGAGCAACCATGGGAATGCGGTGAAGCCGCCCGTCGGCGGTCTCGTGCGGATGCGCCCCCACAACTGATCGTTTGGAATTGAGCTGTGTCCCCCACCGTGAAGCCGGAGCCTCCGACCGCCATCGCCGACGAGCGCCCCGGGGCGGCCGCCCGGCTGCTGGCCCGCTGGCGGCCCAGAGCCGCCCGGGCCACCGTCTGGTACCTGCGCCTGCTGGCCCTGCTGAATCTGGTGGCGGTGCTCGCCGTCCCGTTCCGGGACCAGGTGCAGACGCACAACGAGGGCGAGTTCTTCACCCCCTACCTGATGACCGCCGGGTTGACCTCGGTGGTGCTCTCGCTGCTGCTGGCGGTGGCGATGCGGCGGCGGAAGCGGGCCGCGTGGATCTTCAACACGGTGGTCTCCGGGCTGTTCTTCCTGCTGTACCTGACCGCGATGGTCTGGACGGAGGACAACGTCCGGTTCAACCACCATCCGTTCAACTACTTCTCCACCGTGCTCACCGGGCTGTTCTTCCTGGCCCTGCTGGTCGGGCGCCGGGAGTTCACCTCCAAGGGCGACCGCTCCAACCCGAAGGCGGCGGTGGCGGCCTTCGCCGGCGGCCTGCTGCTGGGCGGCGGGATCGGCGCGCTGCTGGTCGGGATGACCAACACGATCACCGGGGCCGGCTTCGGTGACCGGTTCGGCTACTCGATCGCCCGGATGATCACGCTCCAGCCGACCGAGCACGCCTCCAGCGTGATCTCCGTACCCACCTGGGTGAACGGGTCGATCAACCTGATGAGCGCGGTGCTCTTCCTGCTGGTGATGTACGTGGCGTTCCGCTCGCCGCGCGGCCAGGAGCTGCTGACCCCGCAGGACGAGCTGCAGCTGCGGGAGCTGCTGGAGAAGCAGGGCGAGCGCGACTCGCTCGGCTACTTCGCGCTCCGCCGGGACAAGGCGGTGGTCTTCTCGCCGAGCGGCAAGGCGGCCGTCGCCTACCGGGTGCTCGGCGGTGTCTCGCTGGCCTCCGGCGACCCGATCGGCGACCCGGAGGCGTGGCCCGGCGCGATCGACGCCTGGCTGTCCGAGGCCAGGGAGCACGCCTGGGTCCCGGCCGTGATGGGCGCCTCCGAGGACGCCGGGGTGATCTACGCCCGGCACGGCCTGGACGCGCTCGAACTCGGTGACGAGGCGATCGTCGAGCTGGACGAGTTCTCGCTGGACGGCCGCGCCATGCGGGTGGTCCGCCAGGCGTACAACCGGGTCAAGCGCGCCGGGTACACCGTGCGGGTCCGCCGGCACGAGGACATCCCCGAGGCCGAGATGGCCGAGCTGGTCCACAAGGCCGACCACTGGCGGGACGGCGCCACCGAGCGTGGCTTCTCGATGGCGCTCGGCCGCCTCGGCGACCCGGACGACGGCCGCTGCGTGATGCTGGAGTGCCACGACGCGGAGGGTGAGCTGCGCGCCCTGCTGAGCTTCGTGCCGTGGGGGGCGAACGGGCTGTCGCTGGACCTGATGCGCCGTGAGCGGGACACCGAGAACGGCCTGATGGAGTTCATGGTGATCGAACTCCTCCAGCGCGCCAAGGAGGTCGACCTCGAACGGGTCTCGCTGAACTTCGCGATGTTCCGGTCGGTGTTCGAGCGCGGATCGAAGCTCGGCGCGGGGCCGGTGCTGCGCCTGTGGCGCTCGGTGCTGGGCTTCTTCTCGCGCTGGTGGCAGATCGAGTCCCTCTATCGGGCCAACGCCAAGTACCGGCCGATCTGGGAGCCGCGTTATCTGCTCTTCGAGAAGAGCAGCGAGATTCCGCGCATCGGCATCGCCAGTGCCCGGGCCGAGGGTTTCATCACCGCGCCCAGTCTTCCCGCCCTGTTCCGCCGTCGGCACGCCCGGCCCACCGCCGATTCGGTGGCAGAGGCCGTCCTGCCGGTCCCGGAACGCGGCGGGGAGGGATAGTCCTCCGCCGGGGGGCGGAGGACTTCCCGCCGCTACCTGCCGACCGGGGGATGAATTCAGGGTTCTGTCCCCCTGGAGGATGACCTGGCTTCGGCTCAGGAGCTGATGCGGCCCGTTTATCGGATACCTACTGTTGATGTAGGACACCACGCATTAATGGGTGTACGGGAAATGTGGGAGTGAGAACGGGGACAGCAGTGACGCAGCACGGAGTGCTCAGGCGGGCCGCCGCGGCCGAGTGGGGCGCGATGTTCTCCACCGTCAGGTCGGAGATCGCGCGCAAGCGGTTCGCCGCCGTCCCGCTGGCCACCACCGCCACCCTGCTGGTGCTGCTGTTCAGCATCGTCCAGCACCTGCCCGGCGGGGAGCGCTTCGTCACCCACGTGGGTGTGGTCAAGGCCGGTCTCCCGCTGGACGTCTCGCTGCTGCGCACCCCGCTCTCGCTGTACGTCCCCGCGCTCGACCTGCCGGTCTGGGGCGCGCTGGTGCAGGTCTTCCTGGTCTTCGGCCTGGCCGAGCTGGTGCTCGGCCGCCGGCTGACCCTGGTGGTGGCCTACGCCTGCACGCTGGCGGGCACGCTGTTCGCCCGGGTCGGGGTGGCGATCGGCCCGGACCACCTGTTCGGCTTCCCCGCCTCGGTGGCCCACGTCCGGGACACCGGCCCGTCCGCCGCGGTGGTCGCGCTGGCGATCGTGGTCGCGATCCGCTGCCGGGCCTGGTGGACGGCCGGGCTGGTGGGGGCGCTGATGGTCGCCGAGGCGGTCGTGCTGCCCAACCTGGCCGGGCTGGAGCACGTGGTGGCGCTGCTCACGGCGGTGCTGCTGGCGGCCGCGGTCGAGGTGTTCGGCGACTTCTGGCCGCGGGTGCTGGCGGGGGTCGGTGCCGCCACCTCGGTCGCCACCGAGGCCCGGCGCCACCGGGCGGCCGCTGCGGCCGCCGCGGCCCCGTCCCGGGTCATGGTCTCCTGACCTCCTGACCTCCCGGCCCCGGTTCAGCTTCTCGGCAGCGCCAGCTCGAACCAGACCACCTTGCCGACCGCCTTCCGGGCGGTGCCCCACTTCTCGGCCAGCTTGCTCACCAGGTTGAGGCCCCGGCCGTTCTCGTCCAGCTCCTCGGACGGCTCCAGCGACGGCAGGTTGTGGTTGTCGTCGCTGACCTCGACCAGCAGCTTGTCCACCCGGATCAGCTGGAGCTGGACGTGGTCCCTGGCCACCCGGACGGCGTTCGTCACCAGCTCGCTGACCAGCAGCTCGACGGTGTCGGTGAGCGCGGTGAGCTGCCAGGCGGCCAGCTGCTCGCGGACCAGCTGCCTGGCCCGGCGGACCTCGGTCTCGTCCACCGCCAGCTCCCAGGTGGCCACCTCGGTCGGGGCGACCCCGTCGAAGCGGGCCACCAGCAGGGCGATGTCGTCCTGCCGGTCCTCCGAGTGCAGGCGCTCCAGCACCACGTCGCAGGCCTCCTCGGGGCTCTGCTTCGGGTCGATCAGGTTGCCGCAGAGGGCGGCCAGGCCGGCTCCTATGTCGCCGCCCCTGACCTCCACCAGACCGTCGGTGCAGAGCACCAGCATCGAGCCGTCCGAGACGTCGATCTTCTTCGAGACGAACGGCACCCCGCCGACCCCGATCGGCGCGCCGGACGGGATCTCCAGCAGCTCACCGGTGCCGTCCGGGTGCACCAGCACCGGGGGCACGTGCCCGGCGCTGGCCAGCTCGCAGGTCCGGTTGATCGGGTCGTAGACCACGTACAGGCAGGTGGCCAGGTGGTCGTCGCCGAGCTTGTGGGCCAGGTTGTCCAGGTGCCGCAGCAGCTGGCCCGGCGGCAGGTCGAGCGCGGCCAGGGTCTGCATCGCGGTGCGGAACCGGCCCATCGCGGCCGCCGAGAGCAGGCCGTGGCCCATCACGTCGCCGACCACCAGGGCGACCCGGCTGCCGGGCAGCTGGATCGCGTCGAACCAGTCGCCGCCCACCTCGGCCTTCTGGTCGCCCGGCAGGTAGCGGTGGGCGATCTGCACGCCGGGGATCTTCGGCGGGCGGGTCGGGATCATCGAGCGCTGCAGGATGGTGGCGGTCTTCGCCTCCATCCGGTGCAGCCGGGCGTTGTCCAGCGAGAGCGCGGCCCGGGCCGCCAGCTCGCGCAGGGTGGCCGCGTCGGCGTGGTCGAACGGGGCCCGGTCGGGCAGCCGGAGCAGCTTGAGGATGCCGAGCACGGTGCCCCGGGCCGAGAGCGGCAGCACCAGCATCGACCGGCCGGTCACCACCGGCACCAGCTCCGGGCTGCCGAGCGAGGCCGCGTAGTCCACCGCCACGTCCGGGTTGACCACCGGGACCAGCACCGGCTGGTTCTCCTGCAGGGCCAGGCCCGGCGGGGTGGAGCGGGGCATCGCCAGCAGCGCGCCCTCCTCCAGCACGTGCTCCCACTGGCCCACGGTGGCGTTGAAGGACCTGGCCACCCGGCGCAGCATGGTGCTGTCGGAGGGCCGGTTGATCGGCAGCACCGAGTCGGAGATCAGGCCGTCCCGCAGGTCGACGCAGGCGAAGTCGGCGATGCTCGGGACCAGCACCTCGCACAGCTCGCGCGCGGTGGTGTCGAGGTCCAGCGTGGTGCCGACCCGGTTGCCGACCTCGCTGAGCAGCGCGAGCTGCTCCCCGGCCGGGCTGCTGGTCAGCAGCTCGACGTCGGGCGAGGCGGCGGTCGGACGGGACGGGACGGGCGGGTGGGCCCGCCCGCCGTGGCCGTTGCTCCTGGAACGGTCGGCTGCTGACTCGATGGCGGGGCCTCCCGGGGTGGGTCCGACGGACGACATGGAGCTCGGGTCACGCGGGGCGGGGACCGATCCGGCGCCGTTGGCCAGCAGCTGGAGCGAGCCGTCGGGGGCGGGGCGCTGCGGCTCGGACGGGCGTCGGCCGGCCCGGGGCTGGGCGGCGCGCTGCTGCGCGGTCGGGTACCGGCGGCCCGGTCCGGTGGCAGCGGCCCTGGCGGTGCCGGTCGGCTCGTACGGCTGCACCGGGAGCCGGGTGGTGGCGTCCACCCAGAGGGCCGGCAGGCCGGCCGCCCCGAGCTGGCCGAGCAGGCGGCGCCGGCGGTCCTCGGAGCAGGTGGGCAGCAGCGCGGCCAGCGGCCCGGTGTCGCCCTGCCCGGCCGGGGTGAGGTCGGGGCGGAGCCGGTGCAGGCCGCCGACCGGGCCGGGGGAGGGGACGTACGGGAACTGCCGGCTGCCGAGCGCGATCCGGGGGCCGCCGGCCCGCAGCGGGCGGGCGTCGGCGGCCAGCGCGAGCAGCCCGCGCCCGGTCGGCTCGGTCAGCGGGTAGGCCCACCAGAACACGTCGCGCAGCCGCTCCTCGCGGTCCACCACGGCCATCGCTCCGGCCCACGGGGCGCCGCCGGTCTGGGTCAGGTCGTCCAGGGTGTCCAGCGCGTCGCAGCGACGGCCGGGGCCGGCCGCCCTCCCGGGGCCCTCCGACCGGGGCTCGACGGCGGGCAGCAGCCCGGAGGCCGTCCGCCCGAAGGCCACCTCGGCCCGGTGACCGAACAACTCCTCGGCGGCCCTGCTCCAGTACGTGATCCGACCGTCCGGATCGATCAGCACCACGGCCAGTCTCACCAGGGTGACGACGGCCGGCTGGTCGGCCGGCGGTGGGGAATCTGGCTGGTCCACCATGACTTGGGTCTGCTCCCGCCTGGCCGCCGCTTCCTGTCTGATCCGGTCCCGCTGCACCCTCCAGCGAAGCACGGCCGAGGGCGGCACTGAAAGCGAAACGGGGAGATTCGTAAGTATCAGTTGCGTGTCACCCTCCGTGCGCCCCCTCGTACCACCGGTTCGCCCGGCGGCGCCCCGGTAGACATCGCACGGGGTTAGCGCGTCAAGCTGAGGGGGCCAGTCCGCTGTTGACGATGCGGGCCCAGAGGGTGTGGTGCCACTCGTTGGCGTCGGGAGCGGGTTCGATGGTCAGGACCGGGTTCGGGCCGGTTTCGATGAGGTGGAGCAGGGCCCAGGCGACGCCGTAGCAGTCGTCGGGGCCGAAGCAGCTGACCAGCGCCTGGGCCTCCTCGCCGGTGACGGGCTTGGCGATGGCTTCGATCTGGTCGTATCGCCGGTCGATCTCCTCGCCCTCGGCGTCCCAATCGGGGAGAGGGCCGTCGGCCACGAACGCCTGCACTTCTGGTCTCATCCGCGAATGATCGACCGCTGCGGCTGGCTGGGACAAGGTGCTCTGTTCGGTCACGTGGTGGTGGGTTGCCAGGTGAGATCGAGCGCGCCGTCGACAGTGGCCACGCAGGATTGCTGCCATCCGCCCAGGGCTGCGTGGCTCAGTAGCGCGGGCGTCCCGGTCCCCAGCGCGTGGGCTATGTCCTGGAGCATCGAGGTGACCGAGGCCCACTGGGGGACGTCCAGGACCCAGGTCTCGTGGTCCCAGAGGAGTACCGCGCCGTGGGTGTCACCGGGTCGCAGGTCGACGATCAGTCCGTCGCCGCCGGGGCTCAGCGCGATCGGCATGAACTCACGCAGGTAGCGCGTCTCGGGCTGGCCGTTCTCGTCGAACGAGTCGCTTTCCTGCTCGGCGACCAGCAGCCAGATCTCGTGGGTCTCCAGGGCCTCGTCCAGCGAGACTGGGGCGAACGCCTCCGGAATCCAGTAGTCCGTGCTGACGTCGGGCAGCAGCCACCAGGCCCGCAGTTCGGCGGGCAGGGGCAGGCCGAGGTCCGCCTCGAACGCGTCAAGGCGCGCGGAATCCGGCGCGGGTCTCGCCGGGCTGCCATGGGTGTGGGCGGTGAGCCAGGTGCCGATGCGGCTCCAGGAGTTCGGGATGTCGTGATCAGCCGGTGTCATGGCGGGCAGTCTGCCTCAACGGGGTGTCAACGACCGAAGCTGTACCACTCGCAGTGAAGCAACTCTTCAGGCCGCGACTGCGGTGAGGGCCGGGGCGGGGAAGGCGGTGTTCTCGTCGAAGGGTTCGTGGTGCTGGAGGCAGTGGTGGAGTTGTCCGAGCAGGCGGTTGAAGAGGTGGCGTTGGGCGGCGGCGTGCCAGTCTCCGTGTTCGCGGCGGGCTCGGTAGTGGGCGCCGGCTCCGGGTGAGGCGGTGAGGGCGGAGAACGCCCAGAGGTAGCCGACGTGGTTGAGGCGGTCGTTCTTGACCATGCGCCGGCCGATGTGGCTCTTCTTGCCGGAGGCGCGGGTGACCGGGGCTGCTCCGGCGTAGGCCTTGAGGCCGCGGGCGTCGGCGAAGCGGGTGTGGCCGTCACCGACCTCGGCCAGGACGCGGGCGGCGAGCTGGATGCCCAGACCTGGGAAGGACAGCAGGATCTCCGCGTCCGGGTGCTGGGGGAAGAGTTCCTCGACGGCCTGGGCGAGTTCGTCTGAGGCCTGGCAGGTGGCGTCGAGCTGGTGCAGGAGGGCGAGCATCTGCTTGCCGAGAGCGTCCTCGACCAGCTGGGGCTGGTGGGCGTACGTGCCGCGGAAGACCTCGCGCAGGCGGTCGGTCTCGGTGTCGAGTTTGCGGCTGCGGCCGGCCCGTTTGAGGGCGGCGGCGATCTGGCTGCGGGTCAGGCGCGCGGCGCGGACCGGGGTGGGCGCCAGACGTAGGAGTTCGCGGGCCTCGGGCCGGCAGAGGCCGTTCTGCCAGGGCGCGAAGGCGTCGAGGGCTGCGGGGTAGTACTCGCGGAGCAGGGAACGGAGCTGGTTGGAGATCTGCTGCCGGTTCCACGTCGCGTCCTGCTGGGCCCGGGCCAGGACCGCGATGGCCCGGGCGAGGTCGGTGTCGGCGGGCATGGGTCGGTGCATCGGCATGTCGGTGCGCAGGATGTTAGCCAGGACCAGGGCGTCTCCGGGGTCTGACTTCTTGCGGGAGACGCCGGTGCGGTCGCGGTAGCGGGCGGCGGCCATCGGGTTGATCGCGAACACCTTACGTCCCCCGGCGCGCAGGATGGCGACCAGGAGGCCGCGGCCGGTCTCGATGGCGACCGGGATCGGGTCGGCGGCGGTATCGCCGTGTTCGGCGAGGAGGTCGAGCAGGAGCTGGTAGCCGGTCGCGTCGTCGGTGATGTGGCGCTTGGCCAGCAGTTGGCCGCTGTCGTCGACGAGGGCGACGTCGTGGGTCCGTTCGGCCCAGTCGATCCCGCAGTAGATCATGCTGTTCTCCCTGTCCAGGGCATGCTCGGGCACTGATCCGCGAGCACGTGTGGGGCCACTCAGCTCCCTAATTCCAGGCCTCCGAACGGGGCCGACATCGCACTAGTTGTTGCGTGGCACCAGCTCGCTCCACGGGCCCCGGTCTATGCCAGGGCTCAAGGCTCGGGCCTTTCGAGAGGTCACCGTGGAACGGGCTCGCACCGCCAACATCACCAGCGAACGATCGACACCGCCCGCCGATGGCCCGGAACACCTAGCACCGCAGATCTACACAAAGGCATCTAGCACCAGGTCAGGAGAATGCATCCGCTTGGTGCCCCGGGCCGCCAGACTGGGTGCCGGGGCCGCCCGCCGCTCTACCGGTAGGCTTCCACGGCCCGGGTGACAACAGGCGTCACCGCCCCAGCACCTGAACGGTCCGACCGAAAACCACTTCGATTCCACGGACCGCTAATAAGGAATTAGGGTGACAGGCCGTATCCCCCGGACGGAGGCACAGCAGGTGAGCGCGGAGAGCAGCAGCCCCGTCCAGTGGGCGGATCAGGAGCGGTGGCAGCTCGAGGAGCGGGTGGCGGCGGCCGAGCTGGCCTGGCTGACCCTGGAGGTGGACGTCGAGACCCTGCGGGTCGAGATCGACAACTTCGCGCTGATCCACCACCAGCTGCTCGGCCCGCTGTACGCGCGGCTGGACGAGCTGGACGCGCTGGTCGCGGAGACCGTGGCGGCCCGGACGGGTGCGTCCGAGGACCTCCGCCGGGCGGCCGAGGCCAGGCAGCGGGTGGACGAACTCCCGGACCTGGACGCGCTGTTCGACAGTCTGCCGACCGAGCCGGCCACCGAGCCCGAGCCGCCCCGCCGGGTCCGCCCCGGCAAGGAGGCGCAGCGGCTCTACCGCGAGCTGGCCCGCCGGGCGCACCCGGACCTCACCACCGACCCGGCCGAGCAGGAGCGCCGGGTGGCCTTCATCGCCCGGGTCAACGAGGCGTACGCGCACGGGGACGCCAAGGCGCTGGCCGAGCTGACCGAGGAGTGGTCCACCGCGCCGGAGGCCGCCCCCGCCCCCGAGGCGCCGGACCGGCTGGACTGGCTGAACCAGCGGCTGGAGTGGCTGACCGGCAAGATCGGCCGGCTGGCCACCGAGCAGGTCCGGCTGGAGAACACCCCGATGGGCGAGCTGCTCCGGCTGGCCCCGCAGGAGCCCGACCGCCTGCTGGAGGAGCTGGCCGACCAGCTGCTCGGCCAGGCCGCGGCCAAGCAGGCCGAGTTGGAGCGGTTGCTGGCCGGGCCGGGCGACAATGGCGTTGACCACCAACGGACACAGGAGACCCAGACGATGTTCGCCCAGCAGCTCCCCACCACCGACGCCGCCTCGGTGCCCGCCGAAGCCCCGCTGCTCGACGTCCGCGAGCAGGACGAGTGGGACGCCGGGCACGTCGACGGCGCCCTGCACATCCCGATCGGCGAGGTGATCGCCCGGATCGAGGAGCTGCCGGACGAGAAGCTGTACGTGCTCTGCCGGGTCGGCGGCCGGTCCGCCCAGGTGGTGCAGTACCTGGTCGCGCAGGGCCGCGAGGCGGTCAACGTGGACGGCGGGATGTTCGCCTGGGAGGCGGCCGGCCGCCCGATGGTGAGCAGCGACGGCCGGGACGCCTTCGTTCTCTAGTAGCGCCCGCCCCCGTAAGGCAGGATGACCGGGCACACCGCAGCCCGAGGGGAGATCCGGCCGTGCGTACCTGGTCCACCCCGGCGCTGGTGGTGCTCTGTGCCACCGGGGCGGTGCTGCTCGGCGGCACCGCCCTGTTCCTCGCCGCGCTGTTCCTGCACTCGGCGCCGTCCAACGCGCTCTCCCAGGAGTACCGGGCCGAGCTGGACGCGGTGGTCTATCCGGAGTTCGAGCAGAACTGGCGGCTGTTCGCGCCCAACCCGCTCCAGCAGAACGTGACGGTGGACGCCCGGGTGCAGACCATCGCCGTCGACGGCACCGTCACCACCCGGGAGTGGGCCGGGCTGACGGCGGGTGACATCGCGGCGGTCCGCGGCAACCCGGCCCCCAGTCACGTGGACCAGAACCTGCTGCGCCGGGCCTGGGACTTCTACGACTCCACCCACACCGAGCAGCAGGGCACCGGTTCCCGGGCGGTGCTGGCCGAGCAGTACCTGAAGCGGACGGCGCTCCAGCGGCTCGGGCCGGCCGAGCCGGGCCTGCGGCTGTTCCAGGTCCAACTGCGGGTCGGGACGGCCGAGCTGGCCCCGCCCGCGTGGAGCCGGGAGCAGGTGGACACCGCGCCGAAGTACCGCGAGCTGCCCTGGTGGCCGGTGGGCGAGGCCGACCTGCGGGGGCTGTGGTGAGCACCCCGCAGCAGGACATCCCGCCGCACGACACCCCGCCGCAGGACGCCCCGGAGCAGAGCCCCCCGGAGCAGACGGAACGTCAGCTCCTCGACGCCGTCCCCCGGCAGCGCTCCCCGCAGCGGCTCGCCCTCCGGGCCCGCCGTTCGGACCGGCTGCACACCGCCTTCGCCACCTTCACCGGCCGCCCGCTCGCCCCGTACCAGGCGGCGGTGGCCCGGATCGGCTTCGGGCTGGCCTGGGCGGCCTACCTGATCCGGGAGTGGCCCAACCGCCGGGTGCTGTACGGCGACCGCTCGCCCTGGTCGGCGGAGCTGGCCGACCGGTTGCTGGCGGAGAACCACGCCTTCACCGTGCTGCCCTGGTTCCAGGGGCGGTTCTGGTTCGAGCTGGTCTACCACCTGGCGATCCTGGCCGCCGTGCTCTTCACGCTCGGCTGGCGGACCAGGGCCAGCGGAGCGGTCTTCCTGGTCACCGTGCTCTCGCTGCAGAACCGGAACGTCTTGGTCGGCGACGGCGGCGACAACGTGATCCACCTGATGGCGGTCTACCTGGTGCTCACCCGGTGCGCCCGGGTCTGGTCGCTGGACGCCCGGCGCGGCCGGGACGGCGGCGCGGTCTGGCTCTGGCTGCTGCTCGGCGCCGCGCTGGCGGCCGGGCCGCCGTCCTGGCCCTGGCTGCTCTGGCTGGTGGCCGCGCTCTGGTGGTCCGTCAACCGGTGGCGCCCGGACGGCGAGCCGCGCGCGGTGCTGGACGCGCTGGCCACCATGCTGCACAACTGCGCGATGCTGGTGATCGCGGTCCAGGTGGTGCTGATCTACGCCACGGCCGGCTGGTACAAGGTGCAGGGCTCGCGCTGGCAGGACGGCACCGCGCTGCACTACCCGCTGCACCTGGACTACTTCACGCCCTGGCCCTGGCTCTCCGGGCTGGTCGGCTCCAGCCTGCTGGTGGTCTTCCTGTTCAGCTACGGCACGGTGATCATCCAGGTCGCCTTCCCGTTCACGCTGTTCAACCGGCGGCTGAAGAACGTCCTGCTGGCCATGATGATCACCGAGCACCTGGCGATCGCGGTCCTGCTCGGCCTGCCGTTCTTCTCGCTGGCGATGGTCGCGGCCGACGCGGTCTTCCTGCCGACCGCCGCCCTGCTGTGGGTCGAGCGCCGGGTCCGGGGTCCGGGGGCGCGCAGCGTCTAAGCTGTGCCGTATGTCCTGGTTTGCGGCCCTGCGTGACAGCGTGCGCGCCGGGTTGAAGGTGGACCGGTCGCTCTCCAACCCCAAACGCGCGCTGCGCGGGGCGGTCGCCGCCGCGCTGGTGGTGTTCCCCACCCTGGCGCTGGCCGGTCCTGGACCGGCCACCTCCGCCGCGATGGGCGCCTTCATCGCGGGCACCGCCACCTTCCAGCGCAGCTTCCGGCCGCGCGCCTCGCTGGCCGTCGCGGCGGGGATCGGACTGGGCGTCAGCACCTTCTGCGGCTACCTCGCGGTCGGCATCCCCGGCGCCTTCCCGGTGCTGCTCGCGGTCTGGGCCTTCGCCGCCGGGCTGGCCTGGTCGATCGGCCCGAGCGGCGGCGTGGTCGCCAGCACCACGGTCTCGGTGATGCTGGTGGTGGTCCAACTGCCCGTCAGCGTGCCCACCGCACTCGGGCACGGACTGCTCTGCGCGCTCGGCGGCGGCACCCAGGCACTGGTGGTCACGCTCTGGCCGATCGAGAGCTGGCGGGCCCAGCGGGACGCCCTCGCCGACACCTACGCCGAACTCGCCGACTACGCCCGCAGGCTGCGGCAGGACCCGGTCGCCCACGTCGACCCGGCCCCGTTCATCCTGGCCAGGCAGGCCGCCGCGCTGACCCCCTGGCAGGCCAGGCACCGCCCGGGCGAGCTCAAGGGACTGCGCGGCATCGCCGAACGCGTCCGCCCGACCCTGGCCGCACTCGCCGACCCCAAGGTCGGCGCCCCCGCCGAAGGCCCCGCACGGGACCGGGCCCGGGAGGTGCTGGCCGCCGCCGCCGAGGCGATGGACGCGCTGGCCCGGGCGATCCGCTCCGGCGACCCGCTCCGGCTGCCCAAGTCCACCCCCGCGCTCACCATGGTCGGCCGGGAGAGCCGGGACGCCGAGGACGGCCGCAGCGTGCTCACCGGCGCCGCCCGCCGCTCCGCCCGCCGGCTGACCAGCCTGCTCCGCAAGGCCGTCGACACCCTGGACAAGCACGACCAGGACACCGTCAGCAGCCCGGTGATCGGGCCCGGACTGCACCGGCCCTCGCTGTTCCGGCTGCTCCCGGTCGCCGCGCTGGCCGTCCGCCGCCAGCTCCAACCGCGCTCGGCGGTCTTCCAGCACGCCGTCCGGCTGTCCTGCGTGGTCACCGCCGCCTACCTGGCCGCCAAACTGCTCCACCTGCACCACGGCTACTGGGCCCCGCTCACCGCCGCCATGGTGATGCGCCCCGACTTCGCCCAGACCTACAGCCGGGGCGTGGCCCGGCTGGTCGGCACCGTGGTCGGCGTCGCGGTCAGCACCGCCGTGGTCCAACTGTTCCACCCCGGCCAGTGGCTGTCCGCCGCGCTGGCCGTGGCCTTCATGGGCGGCGCCTATCTGACGCTCCGTACCGGCTACGCGGTGATGACCGCCTGCGTCTCCAGCTACGTGGTCTTCCTGCTCGGCCTGCAACCGGGCAACCCGCTGCAGACCGCCGCCGAACGGATCACCCTGACCCTGCTCGGCGGCTCCATCGCGCTGCTCGCCTACGCCCTCTTCCCCACCTGGCAGACCGCCCGGCTGGCCGAACGGCTGGCGGAGTGGCTGGCCGCCGCCGGCCGCTACGCCGGCTCGGTGCTGACGGTCTTCGGCGACCCGGCGGGCTCGGAGCACCGGACCGTCCGGACCGCCCTGCTGGACTCCAGGGAGGCCCGCTCCGAGCTGCTCCAGGCGATCGAACGGGCCGACGCCGAGCCGGTCCGGCACGACTCGCACCTGCCCGAGCTGTCCCGCAAACAGATCGACCGGGCCCGCGCCGCGATCGGACTGCTCGGCCGCAGCGCCGTCCTGATGGAGGCTCACCTGCCGCCCGAGGACGCCGACCCGGTGCCCGGCGCCACCGAGTTCGCCGAGGAGCTCAGGGACGCCACCGCGATCGCCGCCGCCGCCCTGCTGGTCGGCGACCCGGTCGACCTCGGCGGCCTGCGGGCCGCCCACCGGCAGTGGGACGAGCAGCTCGCCGGCCTGCCCGCCACCGACCGGGTCGAGGTGGCCCGGGCCGGCTCCCGGCTGCTGCTCTCCGCCCTGACCGACCTCGAGAAGGCCACCCGCGCCAAGCGCCCCGTACCCTCGGGGGCGTGAGCAGCAGCATCGGTACCCCGCACGCGGGCGAACAGTACGACGACGCCTTCGCCCCCTCCGGCGACGACGACCGCGAGATCGGGGTCGGACCGCACCCCGAACCCTGGCCGGCCGGCCCGCAGTACGACCCGGAGCTGCTCGCCCACGGCGACCGACGCAACGTCACCGACCGGTACCGCTACTGGACCCGGGAGGCGATCGTCGCCGACCTGGACACCCGGCGGCACGGCTTCCACGTCGCGGTGGAGAACTGGCAGCACGACTTCAACATCGGCTCCGTCGTCCGGACCGCCAACGCCTTCCTCACCGCCGAGGTGCACATCGTCGGCCGGCGCCGCTGGAACCGGCGCGGCGCCATGGTCACCGACCGCTACCAGCACGTCCGGCACCACGACTCGGTCGCCACCCTGGCCGCCTTCGCCGCCGCCCACGACCTCCCGATCATCGGCATCGACAACCTCCCCGGCGCCGTCCCGATCGAGACCTTCCCGCTGCCGGCCCGCTGCATCCTGCTCTTCGGCCAGGAGGGCCCGGGCCTCACCGAGGAAGCCTGGGCCCACGCCACCGCCGTCTGCTCCATCGCCCAGTACGGCTCCACCCGCTCCATCAACGCGGGCGCGGCCGCCGCGATCGCGATGCACAGCTGGATCCGGACGCACGCTGCGCCGGCCTGAGGCGCCGGCCACCAGGGGCTCGGGGAACTGCGACGCCGGCCCTGGCAAGGTGATCGTCGCGTGGCTGGTCGGGCACGTTCGCAGTGACCCGATCGCCAGACCTCCTCGCAGTTCCCCGAGCCCCTGGACCGTAGCTGCCGGAGCTCAGCCGAACAGGAGCCGCCAGGTGTGCGGGCCCGGCAGGCCGTCCGCCTCGCTTCCGGTCCAGCCCTGGGCGGTCTGGAAGTCGGCGACGTTGAGCCGGTCGCTCTCGGACCAGGACGGTCCCGGCCCTTCGGTGTAGTGCCGGCCGAAGCCCTTCTGCACCAGCTGCCGGCCCAGCAGACTGATCGACTCGTTCGACCGCCCCGGGCCGAACGCGTCGGCCCCGGGATACGGCGGCACCCCACCGGCGGGCGGTGGTGGCGGCGCTGCGGCGGGGATGTCCCGACCCTTGCCGTTCACCAGGTAGTCCCAGGTGTCCTTGCCCGGCAGGCCGTCCGCCTCGGACCCGCGCCAGCCCTGGGCCAGCTGGAACGCCTCGGTCGCCCGCCGGTCCGGCTCGCCCCAGGTGGGGTCGGGGCCCTCGCCGTAGAACCGGCCGGCCCCGCGCGTGACCAGCATCTCGCCGAGCTGCTGCACGTAGCGGTTGGACTGGCCGGGCCCGAACTTGTCCGCCCCGGGGAAGTCGTCCGCCCGGGGACCGTCCAGCCCCCGGTAGCGGTAGGCGACGTAGGAGGCGGAGTTGCTCCAGTAGGCGTACGGGGTGGCCCGCTTCCGGGTGCCCGGCCGGGTCTGCTCGTACGCCGTGTACTGGGTCTGCGCCGCGTTGGTCCAGCCGCCGAAGATGACGGTGTGCGAGCCCGCACCGGGGTTGGCCGGGTTGTTGTAGATCAGCGCGTCGCCGGGCTGGAGCTCGCTGCGGCCGATCCGGGTGGCGAAGTCCGGCAGGGTCCAGGTGGTCTGACTGCTGCCCAGGCCCCAGGCCATCGAGACGAAGCCGGAGCAGTCCTGCCGGTAGCCGTCGGACCAGTAGCTGCTCATGCTGTACGGGACCTGCTGGTCCACCCAGCGCTGGGCCCGGGCCAGGATCTGGGTGCGGGTGGTGGTGCCGACCGAACGCAGCCGGGGTGCCTGCTCGGCCTGCCGCCCGAACAGCGGGCTGACCTCGCCCTGCGGGGTGGAGCCGGTGGTGCTGCCGCTGGGCCGGGGGGCCGGCGCGGTGCCGGTGGCCCCGGCGGCCGCACCGCCGCCCAGCACGGTGCCGACGGCGGCGAACAGGACGGCGACTCGGCGGGCGCCGTGCGCCGAACGGTGGCCGCCGTCGGCCGGACCGGCCCCGTGCATCCGGGCCAGCCGCCGGGCCGAGCAGCCCGCGCAGGCGCAACTCCGGTCCGGCTCTATCTCGGTGAACTCGATCAGCACGGTCTGACCCTGCCTCTCCTCGGGTGTGCTGGAGGAGATCTGTTCCACCGTGAGCTGCCGCTGTATCAGAAGGAAAGGTCACAAATAGGATTTATCTCCACGAAATCGGCGGATTGGCGGGGGAGTACTCCGGCTCGGTCCAGCTCAACGGGGCGGCGTGGGCCAGCTCGACCACCCGCTCGACGGTGAACCACACCGTGCGCTCGGCGTCCGGCTCGGCCCGGCCGGAGACCAGCAGGGCGCCGCCGGTCTCCCAGTCGGGCAGCAGCAGCCCGGCGGCGGGGTTCAGCTCCAGGTTGCCCAGGGTCATGAACATGTTGTTGCCCGGGTAGTCCGGCCAGCTCAGCAGCTCGGGGCCGTGCACTGCGAGGAAGCCCGGGTGCCCGCCCCGGTGCGAGGCGTCCACCCGGCCGTCCGCGTCCGCGGTGGCGACGAAGAAGGTGTCGCTGGTGGTCGCCGCGAGCTGCTGGCGGGTGCTCAGCCGGGTGCCCGAGCCGAGCAGTTCCGGGGTGGCCGGGGCGTCCAGCGGGTGCCGCCGCTGGATGTACTTCGGGCAGTTGGCGTACACCTGCTCGGCGGTGATCACCAGCCCGCCCCGGCCGTCCGGGACCGAGCGGCCGTTCAGCCGCATCCGCCGCCGGCCGGCCGGGTCCAGGGCGATGGTGCCGACCTCGGCCGGTGCCGCCAGCACGGCCGCCAGCGGGTCGCCGGGTACGGGGTGGGCGGCCACCGCGAGGGTGCTCCCGTCCGCCGCCAGGAAGCCGGCGGGCCCGCTGAGCATGCTCGCCCAGACCCGTCCGTCCTGGTCGGCGGCACCGACCACCAGGGTCCGACGCTCACTCAGGAACCGGGCGGCCACGGCCGGGACGACCGCGCCGATCCCCCGGCCGACGTGGTCCGCGCGCTCCTGCACCCCGGCCCGGGCCTGCACCGCCCGTTCGCCCTGGTGGAAGGTCTCGATCGTCATCGTGCTCCGCCTCCCGCTCCGCCGGCCTAGAAGAATCCGCAGGTCGGCGCGGCCGCGACCGGGGCGGGCGTGCCTTCGAGACCGGCCGGGGCGTAGATCTCCAGCCGGATGCCGTCGGGGTCGGCGAAGAAGATCCCACCGGACCCGGCGCCCTCGCCGTGCGGGACCACGCCGTCGTACGCGAACTCGGCGCCCAGCGCGCGCAGCCGCTCCTCGGCGGCCCGCACCTCGTCCAGCGAGTCGACCTGGAAGGAGAGGTGGTGCAGGCCGGCGGTGCCGGTGTCGAAGCCGGCCTTGCTCTGCTCCCAGAGCGTCAGCAGCAGTTTGCCGTCCAGGGCCAGGAAGGCGAAGCGACGGTCCGCCCCGGTCCCCTCGCCGGCCAGGTCCAGGCCGAAGGCCTCCCGGTAGAAGGCGACGGAACGGGTGACATCGGTGACATTGAGCCCGACGTGGCCAGTCTGCATGGCAGCTCCTCTGGTGAAATCTCTAACCGTTGTTAACGACTGTAAGGGTTAGAGATTCAGGCCGTCAACCACTACTGCGAGGAGAACCGGTTAGAAGTAGACTCGGCGCCATGGCTGACCCCCGTGACCCGCGCCCCTTGATCGGCGAGCCGCTCTCGCTCGACCTGCTCAACACGCGGTGGAACGGCGGGACCGTCCAGGACCTGCTGACCAGGCAGGACGGCTACCGGATCTGGCTCTCCTCGGCCGGCCTGGCCGAGCGCTGCCCCGCGGACGACGCCGGTCTGGCCGCCACGACGGCCGCCCGCGACGCGCTGGCGGACCTGGTCCGCGCGGCCGAGGAGCAGCGCACCCCCGATCCGGGCGCCCTGAACGACGTGCTGGCCCACGGCCGGCTCCGGCGCACCCTCACCGCCGCCGGCCCCGTCGAGACGGTCGAGGTCGACTCGCCAGGGTGGCTGGCGGCCTGGCTCGCCGCCGACGACTACCTGTCCCTGCTCCGGCAGGGCGCCCACCGCATCAAGCGCTGCGCGCACGAGAACTGCATCCTGCACTTCTTCGACACCTCGCAGAACGGCCGCCGCCGCTGGTGCTCGATGGCCGTCTGCGGCAACCGCGCCAAGGCGGCCCGCCACTACGAGAAGACCGCCCGCTAGACGCCGGAAGGCCCGGACCCCCGCAGGAGTCCGGGCCCTCCGTGGTCAGGGTCAGGCCGCGAGCTCGGCCTCCGGGGCGGGGGCGCCGGCGGGCTTGCGGTCGCGCATCACCAGGGCGGCCAGCAGGGCCGCCGCCAGGACGCCGATCGCGCCGATGGTGAAGGTGGTCGACATCGAGTCGGTGAAGGCGGCCCGGGCCGCCTCGACCAGGCGGGTGTCGCCCTGGGCGACGGCCAGGGCGCCGGCGATCGACTGCTTGGCCACCGCAGGGGCGTCGGCGGGCATCGCGGCGGCGTACCCGCTGGTCAGCAGCGAGCCGAGGATCGCGATGCCGAGCGCGGTGCCGGCCTGCTGGATGGTGTCGTTCAGGGCCGAGCCGACGCCCGCCTTCTCCTGCGGGATGGTGTCCATCAGCGCGCCGACCGCGGCCGGCATGGCCAGGCCCGCACCGAGGCCGAGCAGGCCGAGGGCGACGGCCGGGACGGCGAAGCCGGTGCCCGCGGTGACGGTTGCCAGCAGGGCGAAGGAGGCGGCCATCACCAGCATGCCGACCAGGATCAGCAGGCGGTTGCCGATCTTCGCGGCGAGCCCGGCGCCGGCCCCGTTGCCGATCAGCGCGGCGACGGCCAGCGGGACGAACGCCAGGCCGGCCTTGATCGGGGAGTAGCCCAGCACGAACTGCAGGTACTGGGTGAGCACCAGCAGCAGGCCGCCGTTGCCGACCTGAACGAGCGTCAGCGAGAGCGAGCCGCCGCTGAAGTTGCGGTGCTTGAACAGGACCAGCGGGACCATCGGCGCCGAGCTGACGTTCTCCCAGAGCACGAACCCGCCGAGGGCGAGCACCGCGATCACCAGGGTGACCAGCGAGCGGCCCGCGAAGGCGCCGTGCTGCGGGATCTCGATGATCCACCAGATCAGCGCGGTCATGCCGACGGCGGAGAGCACGGCACCCAGCGGGTCGGGCTTCTGCCAGGGGCCCTTGGACTCCGGCATCAGGAGCAGGCCGGCCAGCAGGGCCAGGGCGACGACCGGCACGTTCAGGAAGAAGATCGAGTGCCAGGAGAAGTGGTCGATCAGCACGCCACCGAGCACCGGGCTGCCGACCAGGCCGAGCATCGAGACCGAACCCCAGGCCGCCATCGCCTTGCCGCGCTCGTCCTCGTCGAAGACGGTGATCAGGATCGACAGCGTCGAGGGCATGATCAGCGCACCGCCGACACCCATCGTGATCCGGGCCGCGATCACCTCGCCGGGGTTGTCGCAGAAGGCCGCGGCCAGCGAGGCCAGGCCGAACAGCAGCAGGCCGACGATCATCACCTTCCGGCGGCCGAACCGGTCGCCCAGGCTGCCGGAGGTGAGCAGCAGCCCGGCGAAGACCAGGATGTAGGAGTCCAGGATCCACTGGATGTCCTGGGCGCCGGCGCCCAGATCGGCGGTCATCGAGGGCACCGCCACGGTCAGCGCCATGCTGTCGATCACCAGGACCAGCGTGCTGAGGCACAGCACGATCAGGATCCACCAACGGTGGGGGTTGCGGGTTTCCATGGTCGGCCCTTTCGGCTGCGCACACTGTTCCTTCGGTGAGAACACTGTACGCAGCTGCGTACAGTGTGCGCAATCCTTCGATGTGTACGCTGGATGCGAACGCCGTACGCAGCGAGGAGTGAGATGGCAGCCAAGACGAACCCCGCCCCGTCCGTGTGGACCCGGCGGCGCCCGGCCGAACAGCCCGGGCTCAGCCAGGCGGCGATCGTCCGGGAGGCGATCGCGATGCTCGACGCGGACGGCATCGACGCCCTGAGCATGCGCAAGCTGGGCGCCCGGCTGAACGCGGGCGCGACCTCGCTCTACCGGCACGTGGCCACCAAGGACGAGCTGATGGAGCTGGCGGTGGACGAGGTGGTCGCCGAGATCACCGTCCCGCCTGCGGGCGGGACGGACTGGCGGGCCGACGTCACCGCGGCGGCCGGTTCGTTCCGCGCGACGGCGCTGCGCCACCCCTGGCTGTCCTCGGTCCTCGGGGAGGCCGGGCTCGCCTACCTCGGCCCCAACCTGATGGCCTTCTCCGAGCGGCTGGCCGCGCTGTTCACCGCGATCGGCTTCCCCGAGCCGCCCCGGGCGATCGACACCGTGCTCTGCTACGTCATCGGCATGAGCACCACCGAGGCGGCCTGGCTCACCACGGTCGCCCGCTCGGGTGAGACCGAGGGCGCCTTCATCGCCCGGCTGATGCCGGCCGCCCAGGAGGCCGCGGCCGGCCACGAGCACCTGGGCGCCACGTACGACCCGGCCACGGCTCCCGACCCGGTCGAGATCCGCGAGACGAAGTTCGCCTACGGGCTCGAAGTGGTCCTGGACGGGCTGGCGCTGAGGCTCCCTCAGACCTCCGGCCCGAGCAGCTGACCGAGGGCGCGGCGGATCTCGGCCCGGCTCGGGTCGACCCCGGCCCAGGCCGCGTGGCCGTCGGGGCGGACCAGCAGCACGGTGTCGCGGAGCTTGCCGTGCGGGGAGGCCGGGGCAGCGGCCACCACCCGGTCCTGCCACGGCTCCAGCAGCGGCTGCTGGTCGTCGTTGGAGACCAGCACGGCCTTTCCGGCCCGGAGTGCCTCGTACAGCCGGGTCGGCGCCCCGGGCTCGTCCACGGCGAGCCGCAGGTCGGGGATCCGGCGGCCGACCAGGTGGTGCGCCTCCTTCGGGGCGGGGTACTGGACGGCCACCCCGGAGACCTGCCGGGCGCCCAGCTCGCTCAGCGGGCCCAGCAGGCCGGCCGCCGAGACCAGCGTGGAGCGCAGCAGCCGGGTCGGCACCGAGTTGGCCAGCGCCAGCCGGACCAGGGCGCCGGAGCTGCGGACGGCCGCCCGGCCGACCGGGTGACGCTCCGTCTGGTAGGTGTCCAACAGGGCGTCGGGGGCCCAGCCCCGGACCGCGCCGACCAGCTTCCAGCTCAGGTTGGCGGCGTCCTGCAGCCCGGTGTTCATGCCCTGCCCGCCCGCCGGGGAGTGGCAGTGCGCGGCGTCCCCGGCCAGGAAGACCCGTCCGGAGCGGTAGTTGGGCACCTGGCGCTCGTCGCTGTGGAACCGGGACACCCAGCGGGCGTCGTGCATGCCGTGGTCGACCCCGAAGGCGTCCCGGGCGATCCGGCTGATCTCGCCGAGCTCCACCGGTGCGCCGTCCGGGAGTTGGCGGGTCCGGTCCCAGGCGATCACCCGGTACCAGCCGTCGCCGAACGGCACCAGGAAGGCGAAGCCGTTCTCCCCGGCGGCGACCGCCAGGGTGTCGGTGGGCGGGTGCTCCAGCCGGACGTCGGCCAGCAGCACCGAACTCACCACCGACTCCCCGGGGTACGGCAGCCCCAGCAGGTCGCGCACCGCGCTGCGGACACCGTCGGTGCCGACCGCGTAGCCGGCCCGGTAGGTCTCGCCGCTCCGGGTCTCCAGCTCGACGCCCCGGGCGTCCTGCCGCAGCCCGGTCACCTCCGCGCCCCGGACCAGCACCGCACCGGCCTTCACGGCCCGTTCCTGGAGCAGTCGTTCGACGTTGTACTGGGGAGTGATCAGCACGAACGGGAACCGGCTGGGCAGCTTGCCCAGCTCCACCTTGAGGTTCCCGAACAGCCGCAGCTCGGCCAGCGGCGTCCCGGCGGCGATCAGGTCGTCGGCCAGCCCCCGGGCGTCCAGCTGTTCCAGCGTGCGGGCGTGCACGGCGAAGGCCCGGGTCAGGTTGGACTCGGCACCGCGCTTCTCCAGCATGGTCACCCGCAGCCCCGCGACGGCCAGGTCACCGGCCAGCAGGAGCCCGGTCGGGCCCGCGCCGACGATCACCACATCGGAGGCCAGCTGATTGTCGGACATGCCATCTCCCGTTGATCGGACCAGCGTTCGGCTCAGCACCTGAGCCTTCTAAGCTCCCTCTCAGCCTTCCATCATCGCGGCCCCATCAGACGCTGTGAATCTCACTGGCATGACAGAGCTCGCACCCCGGGGCACGACCGCGGTCGGCCCGCCCCCTGCCGACGAACGTCCGACCAGGACGAAACTCGTCGAGGTGGTCGTCCCGGTCCACAACGAGGAGCACACGGTCGAGCGGTGCGTCCGCCGGCTGCACGCCTACCTGGCGGAGACCTTCCCCTATCCGTACCGGATCACCATCGCGGACAACGCGAGTGCCGACGGCACCTGGGCGGTGGCCACCGCGCTGGCCGCCGAGATCCCCCAGGTCGAGGCGGTCCACCTGGACCTCAAGGGTCGGGGCCGGGCGCTGCGCCAGGTCTGGGGCGACAGCGACGCCGACGTGGTGGCGTACATGGACGTCGACCTCTCCACCGGCCTGGAGGCGTTCCTGCCGTTGGTCGCCCCGCTGCTCTCCGGCCACAGCGACCTGGCCATCGGCAGCCGCCTGCACCGGGGTTCGGCGGTGGTCCGGGGCCCGAAGCGGGAGTTCATCTCGCGCGGGTACAACGTGCTGCTGCGGGCCACCATGGCGGCCAAGTTCTCGGACGCGCAGTGCGGGTTCAAGGCGGCCAGGACCGAGGTGGTGCAGCGACTCCTCGGCTCGGTCGAGGACAACGCCTGGTTCTTCGACACCGAACTGCTGCTGCTGGCCGAACGCACCGGCCTGCGGATCCACGAAGTCCCGGTGGACTGGGTGGACGACCCGGACAGCCGGGTCGACATCGTCCGCACCGTCCTGGACGACCTCAAGGGCATGACCCGGGTGGCCCGCCGCACCCTCACCGGCGCCGGCCGGGTGGACCACCTGCCGACCCGGGTGCAGCAGGCCCGGCTCCCACCCGGCCTCGGCCGGCAGCTCGCCAGCTTCGCCGTGGTCGGCACCCTGAGCACGCTGGCCTTCACGGTGCTCTTCCTGACCACCCGTCACCTGGTGCCCGCCTTCTGGGCGAACGCCTTCGCCCTGGCCGTCACCGCCGTGGCCAACACCGCCGCCAACCGCCGCTTCACCTTCGGCGTGACCGGCGCCCGGGACGCCCTCAAGCACCAGATCGAGGGCGGCATCGCCTTCCTGATCGGCCTGGCCCTGAGCAGCGGAGCCATCGCCCTACTTCCCTCGGACGCCTCACACACCGCCGAACTGACCACCCTGGTGGCCGCCAACGCCCTGGCCACCCTGATCCGCTTCCTGCTCCTGCGGGTCTGGGTCTTCAACCCCCGACGCACCCAACAGCGTTGAGAGGTCCGGGGCTCAGCCTTGGCAGGTGCTCGACCGCCTACGGCGCCAGGGGCTCGGGGAACTGCGACGCCGACCTCGGAAAAGGTCACGCGTGCGTAGCTGGTCAGGCACTTTCGCCTGTGACCCGCACGCCAGATCTCCTCGCAGTTCCCCGAGCCCCTGGACAGTGCAACTGACCGCCCTGTCGAAGGCTCAGCTGTGGCGTCGCACCTCGACGGTGCGGAACCGGCTCGCCACGAACGCCCCGTCACAGTAGGCCGCGTTGGCCGCCGGGTTCGCCCCGGTGCCGTGCAGGTCGGAGAAGGCCGCCGTCTGGTTGGCGTACACCCCGCCGGTGAGGTTGAGCGAGAGCGAGACCCCGGCGTCCAGGCAGGTGGCCACCAGCGCGGCCTCCACCATCTCGTCCACCGTGTACCCGGCCGCGGTCATCGCCCCCTGCTCGCGGACCGTCCGCCCCAGCAACTCCACTGCGGCGGCGGCGGATTCGACCGCCACCACGAACGAGACCGGACCGAAGCACTCGCCCAGGAACGCCGCCCGGTCGTCCGGCTTGTCCGCGTCCACCTTGACCAGCGCGGGCGTCCGCACCGTCGCCGCCGGGAACTCCGGCGAGGTCACCACCCGCGGGGCCAGCGCGAGTTCGCCGTACTCGCCACCGGCGGCCCGGACGGTGCGGCCGAGCACCCCGGGGTTGACCACGGCACCGAGGATGGCCGAGGCCCGGGCGTCGTCCGCGAGCAGGCCCTCGATCGCGGCGGCCAGGTCGGCCACCACCTCGTCGTACGACTTGCCGCCCTCGTCGGTGCGGACACCGGTGCGGGGGATCAGCAGGTTCTGCGGGGTGGTGCACATCTGGCCGCTGTAGAGCGAGAGCGAGAAGGCCAGGTTGGCCAGCATGCCCCGGTAGTTGTCGGTGGAGTCGATCACGACCGAGTTGACCCCGGCCTTCTCGGTGTAGACCTGCGCCTGCTTGGCGTTGGTCTCCAGCCAGTCGCCGAACTGGGTCGAGCCGGTGTAGTCGATCAGCTTCACCTCGGGCCGCACGGCCAGCGTCTGCGCGATGGTGGAGCCCTCGTGCTCGGCGGCCAGGCAGACCAGGTTGGGGTCGAAGCCCGCCTCGGTCAGCACCTCGCGCGCGACCCGCACGGTGAGCGCCAGCGGCAGGGTGGCCCGGGGGTGCGGCTTGACCAGCACCGGGTTGCCGGTGGCCAGCGAGGCGAACAGGCCCGGGTAGCCGTTCCAGGTCGGGAAGGTGTTGCAGCCGATCAGCAGGGCCAGGCCGCGCGGCACCGGGACGAAGTCCTTGGTCATGGTGAGCGGGTCCCGCTTGCCCTGGGGCTTGGTCCAGGACGCCTGCTCGGGCAGCCGGGTCTGCTCGATCCAGGCGTACGCCACCGCCTCCAGGCCGCGGTCCTGCGCGTGCGGGCCGCCGGCCTGGAAGGCCATCCCGTACGCCTGCCCGGTGGTGTGCATCACCGCGTGCGCGAACTCGTGCGAGCGGGCGTTGATCCGGGCCAGGATCTCCAGGCAGACCGCCGCGCGGACGGTCGGGCCGGCCGCCGCCCAGCCGGGGCGGGCGAGTTCGAGCGCGCCGATCAGCGCGTCCACGTCGGCGTGCGGGTAGCTGACGCCGAGCTCGATGCCGTACGGCGAGGACTCGCCGCTGACCAGCTCACCGTCGGTGGGCTGCCCGGCCAGCGCGAACACGGTGCCGAGCACCGCGTCGAAGGCGGCCTGGCCGTCGGCCTGGCCGGTCTCGCCGTACGCCTTCGGGAACTCCGGGTACGGCGACCAGTAGTCCCGTGCCGTGGTGGCCTCCACCGCGCGGGTGAGAGTGGGCTGGTGACGCTCGATCAGCTCGGCGACGACGGGGTGGGTGGCCGCTGCGGTCATGACGCGCTCCTTTTGGGGCGGACTGGTCACCCCTCAGCGTAACCGAACGATCGGTCGGGTCAATGGGGCAGTTTCCGGGACCGGTGGCGCCCGGACCGGAAGCGGCGGCCATACTCGTTCACATGGCCGAGAACTCCACCCGTACCGCCTACACCGTCGACTCGCTGCTCGCCGTCACCGTCGGGGTCTTCAACGAGCGCGGATACGACGGCACCTCGATGGAGGACCTCTCGCGGGCGGCCGGGATCTCCAAGTCCTCGATCTACCACCACGTCCGGGGCAAGGAGGAGCTGCTCCGGCTGGCGGTCGGCCGGGCGCTGGACGCGCTGTTCGGCATCCTGGCCGAGCCCGAGGCGCTGACCGGCCGCTCGGTGGACCGGCTGGAGCACGTGGTCCGCCGCACCGCCGAGGTGCTGCTGGCCGAACTGCCCTACGTCACGCTGCTGCTCCGGGTCCGCGGCAACACCGCCACCGAGCAGTGGGCGCTGGAGCGCCGCCGGGACTTCGACCACCAGGTGGCCGAGCTGCTCCGGGCCGCCGTCGAGGCGGGGGAGCTGCGGGCGGACGTCGAGCCGCGACTGGCCACCCGGCTGCTGTTCGGCATGATCAACTCGATCGTGGAGTGGTACCGCCCGGGCGGCAAGCAGGCCGACGGGGTGGCCGAGGCCGTGGTGCACCTGGCCTTCGACGGTCTGCGGGCCTGACAGTGCCGGCTGCCAGACTCGGTCCATGACCGAGATCCCCGTGCACTTCGCCCAGCCGCTGTCCGAGGCCGACCGGCAGCCGCTCCCGCTCACCGGCACCGAACGCGAGCTGCTCACCGCCTTCCTGGACTGGCACCGGGAGACGCTCGCCCTCAAGTGCGCCGGCCTGTCCGACGCCGAGCTCTCCTCGCGGCCGGTGCCGCCCTCCGGGCTCAGCCTGCACGGCCTGCTCCGGCACCTGGCCGGGGTGGAGCGCTGGTGGTTCCGGATGCAGTTCGCGGGGGAGGACGTGCCGATGCTGCACTACTCCGACGACGACCCGGAGCAGGACTTCGAGCGGCTGGACGGCAGCGTCGCCGAGGCGCTGGCCGCCTGGCGCGCCGAGTGCGACCGCTCCCGCGCGATCGTCGCCGCCACCGCCGACCTGGACGCCACCGGCACCCACCGCGCCAGCGGCGAGCCGATCTCGCTCCGCCGCATCCTGATCCACCTGCTCGCGGAGTACGCCCGCCACAACGGCCACGCGGACCTGCTCCGCGAAACCCTCGACGGCACCACGGGCTACTGACCCAGGGGCTCGGGTCACTGCTCAGCCGCCTACGGCGCCAGGGGCTCGGGGAACTGCGACGCCGGCCCTTGCAAGGTGATCGTCGCGTAGATGGTCAGGGACTTTCGCAGTGACCCGAACGCCAGATCTCCTCGCAGTTCCCCGAGCCCCTGACCGTAGCTGCCCGAGCACCTGCCAAAAGCGCAGCCCCTAGGCCGGAGGGGGCGGGACCTGGTCGGTCTCCTCGAAGACCAGCAGCGTCTGGGTGCTGAGCACCTGCGGGATGCCCTGGATCTGGCCGAGCACCAGCTCCCGCAGCGCGTGGTTGTCCGCGGTGTGCACCAGCAGCAGCACGTCGAACTCGCCGCCGACCAGGGCGATGTGGGCCACCCCGGGCAGGGCGAGCAGCTGCTCGCGGACCGTCCGCCAGGAGTTCTGCACGATCTTGAGGGTGATGTACGCCGAGGCCCCCTGCCCGGCCCGTTCGTGGTCTATCCGAGCGGTGAAGCCCCGGATGATCCCGTCCTCGACCATCCGGGCGATCCGGGCGTAGGCGTTGGCCCGGGAGACGTGCACGCGCTCGGCGACCGAGCGGATCGAGGCCCGGCCGTCCTGCTGGAGCAGCCGGAGGATCGACCGGTCGACCCGATCCAGGCTGGACGTCTGTTCAGTGGACACGGCCCCCGACCCTCCCGAAATGGACATGCTGTCTTCAATAGACCGCCGCTCGGGCCGATTGTCCACCACTCCGGCGCAGCTGTGGCCAGATTGAACAGACAACCGAACAATCGGTAGGGAGGAGCTGCTCCGGCGACCAGCCATGTCACCCCTCGTGCACCACCGGCATCACCTGCCCCTGTCGCACCCTCCCCCACCCTCTGGAGGTGCCCGAGATGACCGTTCTCGATCATCGACACCTGGCCGCCCCCGTGCCCGGCTGGCGTCCCGACGCCACCGGCCCGCGGACCGATCCCGCCCCGCTGCTCCCCGACGAGTCCCCGTACCGGGTGCTCGGCACCCCGGCCGCCGAGAAAGCGGATCCGGAGCTGCTCGCCGAGCTCTACCGCCGGCTGGTGGTCGGCCGCCGCTACAACCAGCAGGCCACCACGCTGACCAAGCAGGGCCGGCTCGCCGTCTACCCGGCGTCCACCGGTCAGGAGGCCTGCCAGGTGGCGGCCGCGCTGGCGCTCCGTCAGGACGACTGGCTGTTCCCGAGCTACCGGGACACCCTGGCCGTGGTGTCCCGGGGCGTCGATCCGCTGGAGGCGCTGACCCTGCTGCGCGGCAACGCGCACACCGGGTACGACCCGAAGGCGACCCGCACCGCACCGCTCTGCACCCCGCTGGCCACCCAGGCCCCGCACGCGGTCGGCCTGGCGTACGCCGCCCAACTGCGCGGCGAGGACACCGTCGCGCTCGCCCTGCTCGGCGACGGCGGCACCAGCGAGGGCGACTTCCACGAGGCGCTGAACTTCGCCGCCGTGCTGAACGCCCCGGTGGTCTTCCTGGTGCAGAACAACGGCTACGCGATCTCCGTCCCGCTCACCCGGCAGTCCGCCGCTCCGACGCTCGCCCACAAGGCGGTCGGGTACGGCATGCCGGGTCGGCTGGTGGACGGGAACGACGCGGTGGCCGTGCACGCGGTGCTCACCGAGGCGGTCGAGCGGGCCAGGTCCGGCGGCGGTCCGACCCTGGTCGAGGCGCTGACCTACCGGATCGAGGCGCACACCAACGCCGACGACGCGACCCGCTACCGGCAGGACGAGGAGATCGCCGCCTGGCGCGAGCACGACCCGATCCTGCTGATGGAGCGTCACCTCCGGGCCGCCGGGCAGCTGGACGACCGGCTGGCCGCCTCGGCCACCGAGGAGGCCGAGGCGCTGGCCGCCCGGATGCGCGCCGAGTTCCACACCGACCCCGCACTGGACCCGATGTCGCTCTTCGCGCACGTCTACGCCGAGCCCACCCAGCAACTGATCGAGCAGGCAGCCCAGTTGACCGCCGAGCTGGACGCGGAGGAGCAGGCCCGATGAGCACCCCGGTCGAGACCCGCAGCATGGCGCAGGCGCTCAACTCCGCCCTCCGGGACGCGATGCGCGCCGACGAGTCGGTGCACGTGCTGGGCGAGGACGTCGGCGCGCTCGGTGGGGTCTTCCGGATCACCGACGGCCTGACCGCCGAGTTCGGCCCGCAGCGCTGCCTGGACACCCCGCTGGCCGAGGCCGGCATCCTCGGTACCGCCGTCGGCATGGCGATGTACGGGCTGCGCCCGGTGGTGGAGATGCAGTTCGACGCCTTCGCCTACCCGGCGATGGAGCAACTCGTCTCGCACGTCGCCAAGATGCGCAACCGGACGGCCGGGAAGCTGCCGCTGCCGATCACCATCCGGATCCCGTACGGCGGTGGCATCGGCGGGGTCGAGCACCACAGCGACTCCTCCGAGGCGTACTACACCCACACCCCCGGACTGCACGTGGTCACCCCGGCCACCGTGGCCGACGCGTACGGGCTGCTGCGGGCCTCGATCGCCTCCGACGACCCGGTGGTCTTCCTGGAGCCGAAGCGGCTCTACTGGGGCAAGGACGCGCTGGACGCGACCGCTCCGGTGGAGCCGATCGGCCGCGCGGTGCTGCGCCGTCAGGGCCGGTCGGCGGTGCTGATCACCTACGGTCCTTCGCTGCCGGTCTGCCTGGAGGCGGCCGAGGCGGCGCAGGCCGAGGGCTGGGACCTGGCGGTGCTGGACCTGCGCTCGCTGGTGCCGTTCGACGAGGCGACCGCCGTCGAGCTGGTCCGCTCGCTCGGCCGCGCGGTCGTGGTGCACGAGTCGACCGGTTTCGGCGGCGCGGGCGCGGAGATCGCCGCCCGGCTGACCGAGAAGTGCTTCCACCACCTGGCCGCCCCGGTGCTCCGGGTGACCGGCTTCGACATCCCGTACCCCGCTCCGATGCTGGAGCACCACCACCTGCCCGGGGTGGACCGGATTCTCGACGCCGTGGCCCGGCTGCAGTGGGAGGAGTGACGATGATGCCGGTGGTGCGCGAGTTCACGCTGCCCGATCTCGGTGAGGGTCTCACCGGGGCCGAGGTGGTGCGCTGGCTGGTCGAGGTGGGCGAGGTGATCGCCGTGGACCAGCCGGTGGTGGAGGTGGAGACCGCCAAGGCGGTGGTCGAGGTGCCCTGCCCGTACGGCGGCGTGGTCACCGCGCGGTACGGCGCCGAAGGCGAGGAGGTCCCGGTAGGTGCCCCGCTGGTGACGGTCGCGGTGTCGCCCGGTGCCGACGGCCCGGCGGTCGAGCCGGTGGAGCGGCCGCTGGTCGGCTACGGCGTGGCCGAGCGGCAGCCCGGCGCCCGCCGGGCCCGGCTCGGTGCGAAGGCCCCGGCAGTGGCACCGGCCCCGGCGGCGGCCCCGGTGGCCGTGGTCGAGGTGCCGGTGGTCGAAGCGCCGGTCGTGCTGCCGGTGATCTCGCCGCTGGTGCGTCGGCTGGCCCGGGAGCACGGCCTGGACCTGGCCGGGGTCACCGGCAGCGGTCCGGACGGGCTGATCATGCGCCGGGACGTCGAGCAGGCGCTCACCGCCCCCGCGGCAGCCCAGGCGGCCCCGGTGGACGAGAACCTGGTCCCGCTGCGCGGGCTGCGCCGCGCGGTCGCGGAGAAGCTGACCCGCAGTCACCGGGAGATCCCGGCCGCCACCTGCTGGGTGGACGCGGACGCCACCGCCCTGATGGAGCTGCGTGCCCAGCTGAACCGCTCGGCCGGTCCCAAGGTCAGCGTGCTGGCCCTGCTGGCCCGGATCTCCACCGCCGCGCTGGCCCGCTTCCCGGAGCTGAACTCCAGTGTCTCGGCGGACGGTTCGGCGATCGTCCGGCACTCCGCCGTGCACCTCGGCTTCGCGGCCCAGAGCGACCGCGGTCTGGTGGTCCCGGTGATCCGGGACGCCCAGCTGCTCGGCACCGAGCAACTCGGCGCCGAGCTGGCCAGGTTGACCGAATCCGCCCGGTCCGGCCGGCTCACCCCGGCCGAGCTGACCGGTGGCACCTTCACGCTGAACAACTACGGCGTGTTCGGGGTGGACGGCTCCACGCCGATCCTCAACCACCCCGAGGCGGCGATGCTCGGCGTCGGCCGGATCACGCCCAAGCCCTGGGTGTTCGATGGTCAGTTGGCGGTCCGCCAGGTCACCCAGCTGTCGTTCACCTTCGACCACCGGGTCTGCGACGGCGGTACGGCGGGCGGCTTCCTCAGGTTCGTCGCGGACTGCGTGGAGCAGCCCGGAGTGCTGCTCCGCCAGTTGTGAGCGCGGAAGCGTAGCGCCGTGGGAGCCCGGGTGTCCGGGCTTCCACGGATTTGTCCGATGAGCTGTACGGCCGTGCCAGGCTGCATGGGCCCCAGCGGGTGGGGGGCGGATGAAGGAGCGGCGTCCGGGACGAGTCTGGGCGGTGCCGACGAGGGAGTAGCAGCGGAGCTGCGGCGACCGAGGAGAAGCCGTCCAGGGAGAGGTCCGGCGTCGCGATGCCGCCGCCCGATCCCCTGGGGCCCAACTCAGCAGCTGGCCCGACCGGAAGCGAAACGATTCTCTTGGGCACTCGTCAAATCGCGGTTAAGACAGCCTCGTTGAGGGTCCGGGCGGGGCGCGGCTCGGTCGCGGTGGCCGCCGTACCCGGCCTCCCCCCGGTGGACCCGGAGCCACCCGTGCGGGTGGCACCCCCGGAGCCGGAGCCGGCCCCTGAGCCGAAGCCGCTGACCCTCGGCCCGGTGACACCGGTGGCCGCCCCGGTGTCCGGCCCGCAGCCGGAGGCACCCGGCCCCACCGCCGAGGGCGCCGCGCTGGTGATCCCGGCGCGGCCGTCCCGCCCCCCGGCCATCCCGGCTCCCGCCCAGGCCCCGGCTCCGGTTCCGGCTCCGGCGATCGAGCCGTTGGTCACCGGGGCCCCCGGCCTCAACTGGGCGGGCCCCGGCGACCACTGGAGCCGGGCCTGGGCGCTGGACACCCTGGGCGCGGCCGAAGCCCCCGCCCCGGCGGCCGACCTCAGGCCCGCCGACCTCCGGGCCGCCGCCGAACAGCCGCCCACCGCCCGGGACATCGAGCTGATCCGGGACACCCTGGCCGTGGTGGAGCCGCTCGCCGACCGGGCCACCGCCCACTTCTACGCGCTGATCTTCCTGCACCACCCCGAGGTCAGGGCACTCTTCCCGGCCGCCATGGACGTCCAGCGCGACCGGCTGTTCCGTGCGCTGCTGATGGCCGCCCGCAGCGCCGACGACCCGGCCGGGCTGACCGAGTACCTGACCCGGCTGGGCCAGGGGCACCGCAAGTACGGCACCCTGACGGGTCATTACGCCCCGGTGGGGGAGTGCCTGGTGGCCGCGTTGGAGAAGTACTGCGGCAGCCGCTGGGACGCCGAGACCGAGCTGGCCTGGCGGCGGGCCTACGGGCTGATCGCCAAGGTGATGACGGACGCCGCCGAGGCGGCGGCCAAGTCCTCGCCGCCGTGGTGGCAGGCCGAGGTGGTGGAGCACCGGCTCCGTACCCCGGAGATCGCGGTGATCACGCTCCGCCCCGACCAGGCGTACCCGTACCGGGCCGGGCAGTACACCACGCTGGAGACGCCCTGGTGGCCCCGGGTCTGGCGGCACTTCTCGTTCGCCACCGCGCCCCGGCCGGACGGGCTGCTCACCCTGCACGTCAAGGCGGTGCAGGCGGGCTGGGTCAGCAACGCGCTGGTGAACCGGGCCGCCCCGGGCGACGTGCTCCGGCTCGGCCCGGCGGCCGGCACCATGCGGGTGGACCACGACCGGGGCGCGGACCTGGTCTGCGTCGGCGGTGGCACCGGGATCGCCCCGATCGCCGCGCTGGTCGAGGAGGTGGCCGGGCACGGCGCGGCCGGCCGCGCGGTCGACGTCTTCTACGGGGCCCGCCGCCAGGAGGAGCTGTACGAGCTGGAGGCGCTGCGCGGACTCTCCGACCGGCACCCCTGGCTCACCGTCCACCCGGTGCTGTCCGAGCAGCAGGCGGTCGGCCTGCTGGCCGGCGAGCTCCCGGACGCGGTCTCCCGGTACGGCAGTTGGGCCGGCCGGGACGCCTTCCTGAGCGGCCCGCCCGCGATGGTCCGCCGGGCCAAGCAGGCCCTGACCAGGGCGGGTGTGACCGCCGACCGCGTCCACCACGATCTGGAAGCGCTCTGACGGAGGATCAGGCCAGATCGGCGGCGAGCATCGCCCGGACGCCCTCGATGTTCGCCGCCAGGTAGGCCCGCAGGCTCGGGGGGACCACGTTGACCGAGGTGACGCCCTCCCGGGTGAACGGGAGCCGGACGATCTCGTACTCGCCCTGCGGGTCGTCCACTTCGGGGCCGTGCCGCCGGGCCGGGTCCATCGAGCTGAGCCGGCAGACGAAGAAGTGCTGGACCTTGACCCCGTGCGGGTGGGCCGGGGTGCCGTCCTCGTGGTGCGAGTGCGCGACGGTGTCGACGAAGGCGGGGACCACGTCCTCGACCTTGCCGCCGAGCTCCTCGTCCACCTCCCGGTGCAGCGCCTCGACCACCGTCCGGTCGGTGGGCTCGACCCCGCCGCCCGGGGTGATCCAGTACGGCTTCGCCCCCGGCCTGGTCCGTTTGATCAGCAGCAGGGCGGCCGGCGCGTGCGGGTCGTCCGGATCCAGGTCCAGCAGGATCGCCCGCGCGGTGCGCTTGACGACAGGACGGACGGGGCCGGCCATGACCACCTCCGGAGCAGGAGCGTTGTGCGGGATTCTCCCGCTCTCCGGGACGGCCGAAACTCGTACAGACGCGCGAACCGGGGGCTGCAGTTCCGCCGAACGGCTGATTCGGCGTGCCCGAGCGTGTCAGGGCCTCCGGAGCCCGTCCGGCGTAGTGGATCTTCGATACCAAGGCATATGTCAGGCGGAGATCATCCCGGAGCCTCGCTGGTTCGCTCCCGGCCTTCGATTCAAAGGTTTTTCGGTGACATTGCTGGCGCGAATGATTGCAGGCATGCCCGCCCTGTGCTGCAATGAGCGCCAATCGGGCAGATCGGAGCTTTCCCGTCCGGATGCCCACATCTGCACTGACTCGGGCAGGGGGCTGGGTGTGGCAGTCAATCAGATCGCGCAGACGACCCGGAACATACGGGGCGTCAGGTCGCCGTCCCGGGCCGTGCCGACCCGGGAGCCGACCCTGATCGCCTCGGTGCAGCGGGCCCTGCGCCTGCTGGAGGCGGTCGGCGGTCACCTGCAGGGAGCCACCGCCAAGCAGCTCGCCCGGGCCGCCGGGCTGCCGCTCGGCACCACGTACCACCTGCTCCGCACCCTCACCCACGAGGGCTACCTGCGCCGGGCCGAGGGCAGGTTCTTCTACGGCGCCTCGGTGGACGGGATCGGCCGGGCCGACCACCGGCAGTCCGAGCGGGCCGACCTGCGCAGCCGGATGGTGCGGCTGGGCGAGGAGTTGGAGGCCGCGGTCTACTTCGCGGTCTACCAGGACGGCGAGATCCGGGTGGTCGACGTCGCGGCCGGGTCCAACCGGCCGGCCGTCGACGAGTGGGCCGACTTCCGCAGCACCGCGCACGCCCACGCGGTCGGCCAGTGCCTGCTCTCCCAGCTCGGCGAGGAGGCCCGCCGGGACCACCTCGACCGCCACCCCCCGGTCGGACTCACCCCCTCCACCGTCACCGACCGCGCGGTGCTGCTCCGCAGGCTGGCCGCCGCCGAGCCGACCCGGCCGGTGGTGGAGCGTCAGCAGTACGCGCTCGGCACGGTCTGTGCCGCGGTGCCGATCACGGTCGGCTCCGCCGTCGCGACCATGGCGCTCTCGCTCCCGATAGACCGGGCCGACCAGCTGCCGGCCAAGGCCGAGCGGCTGCGTTCACTGGTCGGAGCCATGTCCCCGTCGTTCGTCCACTGATTCGCCGTCCGTGTCCGCTCACCATTTGAAAAAGCGCATCTTGTCCACTTCGTCCCCAAACCTGGACGATGGTTGTGAACAGGGACACGGGGCAACTCCTGAGCCGTAGCTTGCACCCCCTCGGCCACCAGGGCCGGCGGCCGCCCCCTCCGGGGCGCCGTTCCACTACATCGAATCGCATGTCCGGTCACAGCGGCGCACCCTCGGCACGTCGGAGGGCCGGGCAGAACGAGAGGTACTGGCGCATGCACAGCACAGTCCAGGGCCACGTGGTGATGAACCTCGTGGTCTCGCAAGAGCTCTCCTTCCGCATCGTGGTCGACCTCGACTACGACCCGGTGGACCCGTTCGCCGTCCGGTGCACCTTCCACCTTCCCGGCGACGAGCCGGTCACCTGGGTGTTCGCCCGGGAACTGCTGCTGGACGGCATCAGCCGCCCGACCGGTGAGGGGGACGTGCACATCCACCCGGTCGGCGAGGAACTGTCCGAGGTCTGCATCGTGCTGCACTCGCCGGACGGCGACGCGCTGCTGCGCGCCTCGGCCCCGCCGCTGATCGCCTTCCTGGCCCGCACCGACCGGCTGGTCCCGATGGGCCAGGAGCCCACCGGGCGGGAGCTGGACGACCAGCTCGCCGACATCCTCAGCCGGGGCTGCGAGAACCTCGGCTGACCGTCGGTCAGCCGTCCGGACACGGAGACGGGCCCACCGCTCTTGGCGATGGGCCCGTCCCTGCGGTCCGGCCGGGACCCCGGGCCGGGTCGGTGTCAGTCGTCGTCACCGAAGGCCAGGTTGAGGCCCCAGGACACCAAGCTGATGATCAGCGCGCCGAGCAGCGCCGCCCAGAAGCCCTCGACGTGGAAGTCCAGGTCGAGCTTGTCCGAGGCCCAGGAGGTCAGCCAGAGCATCAGGGCGTTGATCACGAAGGTGATCAGGCCCAGGGTGAGGATGAACAGGGGCAGCGAGAACAGCTTCACCAACGGCTTGATCAGGAAGTTCACCACGCCGAAGATCAGGGCGACCGCGATCACCGTGATGGTCTTGCTCTGCCAGTCGTCGCCGGACAGCGTGATGCCGTCCACGATCCAGGCGGCCACCCAGATGGCGGCCGCGTTGATCAGGGTCTTGAGGATGATGCTCTTCATGGGCCAGAGCCTGGCAGGCGGCCGGGTCCCAGGGGAAGCTCTCCGGCCGCATGTTGTTCAATGTGGCCACCACGACATGGAGGGTGCGCCCCGATGAAGGTCTTCCGCCTGGACCAACTCGACGCCGAACGGGCCGCCGAGGAGGGCGCGTACCTGCGCTTCCTGAAGGAACGGAACATGTCCGCCGGGCTGTACGCGCTGTCCCCCGGCGACACCGACCCGCAGTCCAGCCACCCGCAGGACGAGCTCTACCAGGTGGTCAGCGGCCGGGCCGAGCTGACCGTCGGCGCCGAGACCACCACGGTCGGCCGGGGGAGCGTGGTCTACGTACCGGCGGGTGTGCCGCACCGGTTCCACCACATCACCGAGGAGCTCCGGGTGTTGGTGGTGTTCTCCCCGCCGGAGGACTGACCCCCGCCGCCGGTTAGGGTTCGGCTGGGCCGACCAACCGAGGAGAATCCCGTGACCTTCACCGACGAGCTGTGGTCGGCCATCGAGCCGATCTACGCCGAGATCCTGGCGCACCCCTTCATCGGCGGACTGACCGACGGCACCCTGCCGGCCGATGCCTTCCGGCACTTCGTGGTGCAGGACTCGCACTACCTGCGCGACTACGCCCGCGCGCTCGCCGTCTGCGCGGCCAAGGCCCCCGACGAGCAGGACGTCCGGGCCTTCGCCGACGACGCGGTCGGCGCGCTGGCCGCCGAGCAGGGCATGCACGCCGAGTTCCTCGGCGCCTTCGGCGAGACCGCCGAGCAGGCCGCCGCCGAACCGGTGCTGCCCACCACCCGGGCCTACACCAGCTATCTGCTGGCCACCGTCTACGGCGGCTCGTTCGCCGAGGCGGTCGGCGCGGTGCTGCCGTGCTACTGGATCTACGCCCGGGTCGGTGAGCAGCTGCTCACCCGCTCCTCGCCCGACCCGCTGTACGCCAAGTGGATCGCCACCTACGGGGACGAGACCTTCCAGGCCGTGGTGCGCCGGGTGCTCGCACTGACCGACCGGCTCGGCGAGCAGCTCGCCCCGGCCGAACGCCGCCGGGTGATCGAGCACTTCACCACCACCTCGCGCTACGAGTGGATGTTCTGGGACGCCGCCTGGCGGCGCGAGGTCTGGCCGGTCTGACCTGCCGCCCGACGGACCGTCCGGGCACCCCCGACCCCGGGGTCGACCCTCCCCGCGGTCTCGGGGTGATCTCCGGGTTCTCTCCGGGCTGGAACCCCTCGGAAGCCGGACCGGTGCCCTGTACCGTCGAAGTATCGAAGCAAGCGGGACGCGACGGAACAGCCGTCACCGGCCCGAGGGGAGAGAAGGAACGGACATGGCTGAGCTCTGGAAGTCGCTGCCCTCGTGGGTGCGCAACATCGTCGTCCCGATCGTGGTGCTGATCCTCGCCTGGAACCTGATCTGGTTCGTGATCGGCGCGGTCACCTCGCTGATCGCCTTCCTGGTCAAGGCCCTGGTCCTGGTGGCCGTCGCGGCCGGTGTGGTGATCCTCGTGAAGAAGGCCGCCAAGAGCTGACCCGCGGCGCACGGACGCCGGGCCCGGTACCCCTCGCGGGGGTGCCGGGCCCGTCCGCGTTCCGGCCGTCGCGGGGGAGCCGCCCTGGACCAGCCGGGGGCGGACCGCTACGGTGTTGAACGTTTGTTGCAGGCAAATCCGCCTGTGGACACGGGAGCTCGGAGCACCGGGCTGAGAGGGCGCTGAACGGCACGTCAGGTGCCGGCCGCTGCGCCGACCGCAGGAACCTGACCGGGTAATGCCGGCGTAGGGAGATAGAGGTCTCATGACCACGTTCGACGCACAGCAGAAGTCTGCCCCGAGCGGCGTGACCAGCGCGACCACCGGCTACCCGACCCCCGCCTGGCGCAAGGCGTACCGCGAGGGCTCCCGGCCCGACCTCCGGGTGCCGTACCGCGAGGTGCAGCTGACCAACGGCAAGTCCGTTCCGCTGTACGACACTTCGGGTCCGTACACCGACCCGGCCTACCAGCCCGACGTCCGGCGCGGGCTGCCCGCGCTGCGCGACCCGTGGATCCGCCAGCGCGGGGACGTCGAGGAGTACGACGGCCGGGAGGCCCGGCCCGAGGACGACGGGATCAAGCACACCTCCCCGCGCGGCGGGAACCTGCGCAACCTGGACGCGGTCTTCCCCGGCCGTCCGCGCCGCCCGCTGCGCGGACGTGACGGAGTGCCGGTGACCCAGCTCGCCTACGCGAAGCGCGGGATCGTCACGCCGGAGATGGAGTTCATCGCCCTCCGGGAGGGCCTGGACGCCGAGTTCGTCCGCAACGAGGTGGCGATCGGCCGGGCCGTCATCCCGCTGAACGTGAACCACCCCGAGGTCGAGCCGGCCGTCATCGGCACCAACTTCCTGGTGAAGATCAACGCCAACATCGGCAACTCCGCCGTCACCTCCTCGATCGAGGAGGAGGTGGAGAAGATGACCTGGGCGACCCGCTGGGGCGCCGACACCGTGATGGACCTCTCCACCGGCCGCAACATCCACACCACCCGCGAGTGGATCCTGCGCAACTCCCCCGTGCCGATCGGCACGGTGCCGCTCTACCAGGCGCTGGAGAAGGTGGACGGCAGGGCCGAGGAGCTGAGCTGGGAGGTCTACCGCGACACCATCATCGAGCAGTGCGAGCAGGGCGTCGACTACATGACCGTGCACGCCGGCGTGCTGCTGCGGTACGTCCCGATGACCGCGCGCCGGAAGACCGGCATCGTCTCGCGCGGCGGCTCGATCATGGCGGCCTGGTGCCTGGCGCACCATCAGGAGAACTTCCTCTACACCAACTTCGAGGAACTCTGTGACATCCTCGCGGCCTACGACGTCACCTTCTCGCTCGGTGACGGCCTGCGCCCCGGCTCGACCGCGGACGCCAACGACGAGGCGCAGTTCGCCGAGCTGAGGACGCTCGGCGAGCTCGGCCGGATCGCCCGGGCGCACGATGTCCAGGTGATGATCGAGGGCCCCGGCCACGTCGCGATGAACAAGATCAAGGAGAACATGGATCTCCAGAAGGAGATCTGCGACGAGGCGCCGTTCTACACCCTCGGCCCGCTCACCACCGACGTCGCGCCCGGCTACGACCACATCACCTCGGGCATCGGCGCCGCGATGATCGCCTGGTGGGGCACCGCGATGCTCTGCTACGTCACCCCCAAGGAGCACCTGGGCCTGCCCAACCGGGACGACGTCAAGACCGGCGTGATCACCTACAAGATCGCCGCCCACGCCGCAGACCTGGCCAAGGGCCACCCCGGCGCCTCGGACTGGGACGACGCGCTCTCGGACGCCCGCTTCGAGTTCCGCTGGGAGGACCAGTTCAACCTGGCCCTCGACCCGGAGACGGCCCGCGCCTTCCACGACGAGACGCTGCCCGCCGAGCCCGCCAAGACCGCGCACTTCTGCTCCATGTGCGGCCCGAAGTTCTGCTCGATGAAGATCAGTCAGAAGATCCGCGACGAACACGGCGACGGCTCCACCGCCGTCAGCACCGCCTTCGACGCCGACGCCCTGGCCGGTATGCAGGCCAAGTCGGAGGAGTTCGCCGCCGCCGGAAACCGGGTCTACCTGCCACTCACCGACTGACCGGACACCACCAGGACCGCGCTGCCCCGGGGGGAGGAGGGGATCCCCCGGGGCAGTGCTTCGTCCCCGGTGATGGCGGACGCTCAGACCTGCCAGTGCGGTTTGCCGCTGACCATGCGGCAGGTGAGCAGGCGGCCGGTTGCGTCGTGGGTGCTCCGGCCGAGGTCGGCGTCCCGGCAGAACTGGCCGGCCTTGTAGCAGTTGCCCGCGTTGGAGACGATCTCGCAGGGGCCGGCCGCCGCCGCGGTGGTCGGGGCGTGGGTGGGAGCGCTCGGGGCACTCGGGGCGCTGGTGGTGCGGCGGGGCTCGGCGGGTTTGGGGGTGGCCGGGGGCGCGGGGGCCTTGGTGGCCGGGGTGGTCGCCGCCGGTGCGGGTGGCGGGGTGGTGGCGTCGGCCGTCGGGGTGGCGGACGGGGACGGAACGACGACGGGTGCGGCGGGGGTGGTCTCGGCGGCCGGGCTGGAGACCACGGCGCGGGCCGGGACACCGGTGTCGGTGGGCCCGGGGCCGCAGCCGGTCAGGGCGAAGCCGATCGCGAGGACGAAGCCCGCGGCGGCAGCCAGCCGCCGGTGGCCGGCGGGTATGGACGAGGGCATGACGGTGAGGTGCTCCGATCCGTCTCGGGTGGGCAGACCCGGGAGTCAACCAGAGGACGGGCGCGTTGTTCACCGTTCCGGCACAGATCCCTCACCCGTTGGGAAATCGAGACCTTCCGGCTGGCTCAGACGTCGTCCGGGCCGGTGAAGTCCGGGGAGCTGTACCCGGGGCCGGTGAACTCGGCCGACCGCGGGGTGCGGCCGTCGGCCTCGGTGACGCCCTCGACACCGGGGCTGGTGAAGTCCGGTGAGCTGTAGCCCGGGCCGGTGAACTCGACGGGTCTCGGGGTGCGGCCGTCGGCTTCGGTGACGCCCTCGGCACCTGGGCTGGTGAAGCCGGGGCTGGTGTAACCGTGGTCGTTCGGGCGGGTGTTGGGACGCGGTGCGGGCAGCCCGGCCGGTTCGGTGTAGAGGTTGTCGAGCAGCCAGGGGAGCAGCGCCCGCTCGCGGAGGGCGATCTGCCAGAGCCGCCGGGCCTCGGCGAGGTCGCCGTCCTGCCTCGGGGCGGCGCCGTCCCGGAGGGCGGTCAGCAGCAGCCCGACGCTGCCGACCAGCAGGGCGACCCCGCCCACCGCGAGCGACACCCAACCAGCCGTCACCACCGCGTGTGCCAACGCGAGTTCGGGAGCCGCGCCGCGCATCGCGTAGCCGATCAGCAGCAGCACCACGCCGCCCGTCCCGGCCAGGATCGGGGTCAGCACGGTGAGCACCGGGAGCAGCCCGGCGCCCTCCTCGGAGCGGAGCCGGTCGGTCAGCCCGAGCGGCGCGGGCGGTCCGGCGTCGCGGAGTGCGGTGTACCGCTGGTACTCCGGGTCGGCGGGAGCCGCGATGGTGTCGGCCAGCTGGGCGGCCTTGGTGCGCAGTTGGGCCGAGTTGAGATGTGGCCCGGGTGCCCTGAGCGCCTCGGTGAGGCGGGCGTCGCGCAGGGCCTCGTCCAGGGCCCGGTCGAAGTCCGCTCGGTCTTCGGCCTGCAGGTGCGGGGTGGTGTTGACCACGGGGTACCCCGTTCCGTCGTCGCGGAGGTGCGATGAGAGTGGTGCGGGATGTCGGTGCGAAAGGTCGGTGCGGGATGGGCCGGTGCAGGGTGAAGTGGCGCGCGATCAGCGCGCCGGTGCCTCGATGGTAGGGGTGGGAACCGACCCGGACACAGTCGGTTTCCGGAATTTCAGCTCGTTCGGGACGAGCTCAGAACCGCTCAGTGACAGTTCAGTCCGACCGTCGGGAAGCTCAGTTCAACGGCAGCCGGGCGACCAGCAGCCGCCCGTCCATGGTGACCCCGCCGTCCATCGCGATCGCCAGCTCGTCCGCGTAGATGTACGGGCCGGGGATGTGCGGCGGCGCGCCGTCCTCGGCGTGCGCCGTGCCGGTCAGGTAGGGGATCGGGCTGTGCCCGTGCACCACCCGGTGGCCGCCGTAGGCGCCGAGCAGCTCGTGCACCGCCTGCGCGCCCGCCTCGCCGCGGAAGGCGAACCGCTTGGTGAAGCGGCGGAAGCAGTCCCACCACTCGTCCGCGCCCTCGCCGGCCAGCAGCCGGTGCACCGACTCGTTGACGTCGTCGATGGTGTCGCCGTACTCCAGGTACGCGGTGGTGTCGGAGTGCAGCAGCAGGTGGCCGTCCTCCAGGGCGATCGCGGGGAGCCGGGAGAGCCAGCTGACGTGGTGGGTCTCCAGCCGCTCCAGGTCGGTCTGCTGACCGCCGTTCAGCCGCCAGGCGGCCAGGAAGGAGGCGGTGCCCGCGGTCGACTGGACCGGTTCGTCGCCGTACCGGGCGGCGCCCAGGAAGAGCAGTTCGTGATTGCCCATCAGGGCCCGGCAGTACCCGCCGGCGGCGGCGGCCTCGGCGGCCAGCTGCATCACCAGGTCGATCACGCCGATGCCGTCGGGGCCCCGGTCGGTGAAGTCGCCGAGAAACCAGAGCCGGGACCGCCCGGCGGACCAGTGGCCCTCGGCGTCGATCAGGCCCTGCTGGTGCAGCGCGGCCAGCAGCTCGTCGAGGTAGCCGTGCACGTCGCCGACCACGTACAGCGGGCCGGGCGCCTCGCCGGGCTCGGGCTGCGGGTAGGGGTAGTGCAGCTCCCCGGCCGGGACCGGCGGGCCGAGCTCGATGGTCGGCGGGTCGTCCGACCCGGCCGACTCCCGGTAGGCCGGAGCGGTCTGACCGGCCGTCGGCCAGTGCTGTTCGAGGAAGCGGGCGCCGCCGTATCCGCTGTACGTGGCGTCGTAGCCGTAGCCGCCCACCGGCTCGGGCGGCTCGTAGTAGGAGCCGTACGGGAGCACGTCGAGGTCCTGCTGCTGGCGGGGGCCTGACTCGGGCAGCTCAGGTCCGGGGAGGCGGTCCTCGGGTGTCATTCGCCCATCATAGGAAGAGGCCTCTCCCGTCGTCCTCACCCGGTGCCCACCAATTGCCCGAGGTGCCGCCCGGCGGGTGCCCACCGGTGGTCCGGGGGCGGTCCCGCCGGGCGGCGGGAGGGCGGTGCGCGGTGCGGTCGCGACCGCCGTCAGACCTCCCCCGGCGGGCGGGGCGGGCTGACCGTGGTGCGGGGACTACGGCGTTGCGAGGAGGCACGGATGATCAGTTCGGTGGGCATCAGGGTGCCCGGTGGCGGCCCGGCCGAGGCAGTGCGGAACCGGGGTGGGAAGAGCCGCCCGACGTCCACTCCGGTACCGGAGTCGACTCCCTCGATCGCGTCGATGAGCAGGTTGACCACGGTGGTGCCGATCCGACGGGGTTTCAGCGACAGGGTGGTGATCGGCGGCTCGGTGCCGGCGTACACGTCGCTCTCGCTGCAGCAGACCAGCAGCAGGTCGTCCGGCACCCGCATCCCGTACCGCCGGGCGGCGGCCAGCAGGTCGGTGCCGTTCGGGTCGAAGAGTCCGTAGACCGCGTCCGGCCGGTCGGGCCGGGCGAGCAGTCGGTCGGCGGCCACCGCTCCGGCGGCCGGGTCGTGGGCGGGGTAGGTCTCGTAGACCGGCTCCTGGCCGACCCGGCGGCACCAGTCGAGGTAGGCCTCGGTGGAGAGCCGGGTGTAGGTGTCGGTGGAGGTGCCGGTGAGCAGGCCGATCCGGCGCGCGCCGGCCTCGCTCAGGTGGTCGAGGATGCCGAGCACGGCGGCCTCGTGGTCGTTGTCCACCCAGGCGGTGACCGGGCAGTTGCCCGGCTTGCCGTCGCTGACCACCGGGACTCCGGACCGGTAGAGCTCGCTGACCAGCGGGTCCTGGTCGGGCGGGTCGATGACCACGGTGCCGTCCAGGGCGATGTTGCCCCAGACGTCGTGCCGGGAGGAGGCGGGGAGCACCACCAGGGCGTAGCCCCGGCTGAGTGCCGCGCTGGTCGCGGCTCGCGCCATCTCGGCGAAGTAGGCGAACTCGGTGAAGGTGAACGGCTCCTCGCCGTAGGTGGTGACGGTCAGTCCGATCAGGCCGGACCGGCCCGTGCGCAGGGTGCGGGCGGCGGCGGAGGGGCGGTAGCCGAGGCGCTCGGCCACCTCGCGGACTCGGCTTCTGGTCTCGTCGGGCAGGCGGCCCTTCCCGTTCAGGGCGTCCGAGACCGTGGTGATCGACACTCCGGCGGCTGCTGCCACATCCCGGATGCCGGCCCGTTCCAGTCGCCGCGAAGGGGTGGGTCGCCGACCGCTCTGATTGGCTGCTGCTGTCATGGCGGACCGATCGTATGGCTCATGACGCCCTGTTGTGACCGGGGCCGACCGGAGGGCAGGAGAACCGTTTCTCCATGAGTCATCGCGGTGCAAGCCCTTGGATACCCGCCCTGTTCCAGCCTTCTTACCTCTGACATGTGCCATAGGAACCCGGCAGAATGGCTGATCGGTATCCGTACCCCGAACGAGCAACTCACCCCTACGGGTGAGCGGCCTCGGTATCGTTCGGGGCACCCGACCGGGGTGGTACGGGTGCGCACCAAGGGCCGAGCGCGTACGGCGATCCCGGCCGCGCAGGGCACCGCAGAATTCGCTAAGGAGAGCACCGTGACCGGTACGGCAGCGCAGGGTCCCCGGCTGAGGCCGACCCTGGACGGCATCCCGACCTACAAGCCGGGCAAGCCGGCCAGCGCCGACTCGTACAAGCTGTCCTCCAACGAGAACCCGTACGAGCCGCTCCCCGGCGTGCTGGACGCGGCCGTCGCGGCGGCCGGTTCGTTCAACCGCTACCCGGACATGGCGTCCAGCGAGCTGGTCGCCGAGCTGGCCGGCCGGTTCGGGGTGCCGCTGGAGCACGTCGTGCTCGGCACCGGTTCGGTCGGCGTGGCGCAGTCGCTGGTGCTCTCCACCGCCGGGCCGGGCGACGAGGTGATCTTCGCCTGGCGCTCCTTCGAGGCGTACCCGATCATCACCCAGGTCGCCGGGGCCACCCCGGTCCCGGTCCCGCTCACCGCCGGTGAGGAGCACGACCTGGACGCGATGCTCGCCGCGATCACCCCGCGGACCCGGCTGATCTTCGTCTGCAACCCGAACAACCCGACCGGCACGGTGATCCACCGCGCCGAGCTGGAGCGCTTCCTGGACGCCGTCCCGAGTGACGTGCTGGTCGTGGTGGACGAGGCGTACATCGAGTTCATCCGGGACGAGCGAGTGCCTAACGGCCTCGACCTCTACCGTGACCGCCCCAACGTCTGCGTGCTGCGCACCTTCTCCAAGGCGTACGGCCTGGCGGGCCTGCGGGTCGGCTTCGCCGTCGCGCACGAGCCGGTGGCCACCGCGCTGCGCAAGACCGCCGTCCCGTTCGGGGTCAGCCAGCTCGCCCAGGACGCCGCGGTGGCCTCGCTGCGCGCCGAGGACGCCCTGCTGGTCCGGGTCGAGGCACTGGTCGCCGAGCGCGGCCGGGTGGCCGCCGCGCTGGCCGCCCAGGGCTGGGAACTCGCCGACACCCAGGCCAACTTCGTCTGGCTCCGGCTCGGCGGGCGGACCCTCGACTTCGCCGCCGCCTGCGCCGCCGCCGGCGTCGTGGTCCGCCCGTTCCCCGGCGAGGGCGTCCGGGTCACCATCGGCGAGCCGGCCGGCAACGACCTCTTCCTGGCCACCGCCGAGACCTTCCGCAAGGAGCTCTGAGCCGGGCGTGCGCTGGGCCCGGACGTGGCCCGGCGCACCCCGATGTTCACATCGCCCACACGATTCGATCACGATTGACGCACCGGGTCGGGTGGGTGCGGAGCAGTGGCCGACGATGGAGCGGGGCGGGGTCGCTCGCCCGCTCCCTGCTCGCCGAGAGACCCCAACGTGCGCACTGCCCGGATCATCGCCGCCCTGCTGCTCCCCTTCGCCGCCGTGACCGCCTGCGGCACGAGCGAAACGGCAGTTCCCGAGCGGTCCCCCGAGGATGCGCTCAAGGCTGCCGTCGCCGTGATGGCGCAGGTCGGCAGTGCCGAGGTCACGCTCGACGGTGGCTGGTCGGGCCGGGCGTCCTGGCGGCCCGGCGTACGGCTGACGCTGTCGGGGGCGGCGGACACTCAGCTGCTGGCCCTCGGTGAGGGGTTCTACGTCCGGGCCGCCGACACGGGGGTCCGGACCGGGGGCCGGGCGTGGGAGAAGCTGGCGGGTCCGTTCGAGGGTGCGGGGCGAGGAGAGGCGCTCGGGCTCGGTCCTGCGCTGGCGTTCGGTCAACGGCTGGACCCCGCAGGGGCGTTGGAGCAGGCTGCCCGGGGGAAGGTCACCGAGGTGGGCCGGGAGAACGTCGACGGGGTGGTGGCGACCCACTACCGGGCGGTGCTGAGCGGCGAGGAGTACTTCGCCGACGGGCGCGGCGTGAACGGCGAGTGCCGCCGCACGCTGGCCGCGGCCTTCCGGGCGGGTGGCCCGACCACCGCGACCGTCGACCTCTGGCTGAACGGCGCCGACCAGCTGGTGCGGAAGACCGAGTCCGGCAACCCGACGGTCACCGACGGGAGCAGCACCGTCCGCTACGCGCACCTCGGCACCCCGGTCGAGCTGCAGCCGCCCTCCTCCGTCGACGTCCTGGACCCGATGACCGCCGCCGGGTGAAGGTTGGCCGCCCTGGCTGGGAGTTGGCTGGGAGTGACCCCCGTCCGCCGGGCCGTCCGGCCCCCGCCGAGCGTTGCCGGGGGATATGTCCGGGGCTGACGGTCAGGGAACTCCCAGGTGGGGCACAGGGATTGGCAAGAGCTCGGCGGCAGGCTGGGTGGCATGAAGGCGCTCCCTCGACGGCGTGCTGCCGTCCTCGTCAACTCCGCGCTCGTGGTCGCCCTGCTGGGTGGGGCGGTGGTGGTCTACACCACGCTCGACAGTGGGACCAGTACGGCGGCCAGCAAGTCACCGGTCCGGTCGGCCACCGTCACGAAGGGCACGGTCCTGGCCACGGTGTCCGGATCGGGTGCCCTGTCGTCACCCAGCGACGCCGGCCAGGACTTCGTCACGGGCGGGAAGCTGACCGCCGTGAAGGTCTCGGTCGGGGACGCGGTGAAGAAGGGCGACGTGCTGGCGACGGTGGCCACCACCGACGCGCAGCAGCAGGTGGACGCCGCCAGGAAGGCGCTCACCACGGCCGAGGCGAACCTGACGAAGGCCGAGGCGGGCCAGAAGGTCACCACCAGCACGCCGGGCAAGACCGACGCCCGGACCGGTCAGCAGGCCCCCGCCACCAGCACCACCACCACCGAGGTGGACGAGGCCCAGGTGGCCCAGGCCGAGCAGCAGGTGGAGACGGCGCAGACCAACCTCACCAACGCCCAGACGGCCCTGGCCGGGACCACGCTGACCGCGTCGGTGGACGGCACGGTGGCCTCGGTCGCCGGCAAGGTCGGCGACACGGTGGCCGGCAGCGGCAGCAAGACCACCGGCGGCACCACCACCACCACCAGCTCGGCCCCGACCGGTTTCGTGGTGTTGACCAACCCGACCGGCATGCGGGTCACCGCGAGCTTCTCCGAGCTGGACTCGCTCAAGGTGAAGAAGGGCGCCTCGGCCACCGTCACCCTGAACGCGCAGTCCGACACCAAGCTCAACGCCACGGTGCTGTCGGTGAGTTCACTCCCGAACAGCAGCAGCGGCAGCGGGGCCGGCAGCAGCAGCGCGGTCCAGTACAGCGCGGTCCTGCAGATCACCGGCGACACCAGCAAGCTGCGCACCGGCCTGAGCGCGACCATCTCGGTGATCACCGGTCAGGCCGACAACGCGCTCTCCGTCCCGACCGCCGCCCTCTCCGGCACCGGCAGTTCCCGGACCGCGACGGTGGTCAAGGCGGACGGCAGCACCGAGCGGGTCAGCGTGACCGTCGGGGTCGAGGGCGACAGCACCGTCCAGGTGCTGGAGGGGCTGGCCGAGGGTGACCGGGTCGAACTGGTCAGCACCACGGTCAGCGGCGGCAACGGCTTCCCGAGCGGCAACTTCCCCGGCCTCGGGGTGGCCGGCGGCGGCCAGGGCGGCGGCACCCGCAACGGCGGTACGGGCGGCGCGCGTTGATGGGCGGCAAGCCTCCGGTGATCCAGCTCCGCAGCGTCGCCAAGCGCTACGGCCACGGGGACGCCACCGTGCACGCCCTGCGCGGCCCGGACGGCCCCGACGGCAGCCCGCTCGGCGTCAGCCTGGACATCGAGGAGGGCGACTTCGTCGCCGTGATGGGCAGTTCGGGCTCGGGCAAGTCCACCCTGATGAACATCCTCGGCTGCCTGGACGTCCCGACCGCCGGCCGCTACCTGCTGGACGGCACCGACGTCGGGCACCTGGACGAGCAGCAGCTCTCGCTGGTCCGCAACCGCAAGATCGGCTTCATCTTCCAGTCCTTCAACCTGGTGCCGCGGACCACCGCCCTGGCACAGGTGGAACTCCCGCTCGCCTACGCGGGCGTCCGCTCCGCCGAACGCCGCCGCCGCGCGCTGGCCGCGCTGGAGCGGGTCGGGCTGGCCGACCGGGCCGGGCACAAGCCGAACGAGCTCTCCGGCGGTCAGCAGCAACGTGTCGCGGTGGCAAGGGCGTTGGTGACCGCACCGGCCATGCTGCTGGCGGACGAGCCGACCGGAAACCTGGACAGCCGCTCCACCGACGAGGTGCTCACCATCATCGAAGGACTCAACCGGACCGGCCGCACGGTCGTCCTGATCACCCACGAGGACGAGGTCGCCGAACGCGCCAAGCGCGTGATCCGCCTGGTGGACGGCGCCATCGCCTCGGACGTCCGGCAGGGGGTGGCGGTGTGATCGCCTGGCAGATGATCCGCTTCGCCTTCGGCGGCCTGGCCGCCAACAAGGTCAGGTCCGCCCTGACCATGCTCGGCGTGCTGATCGGGGTGGCCGCCGTGATCCTGCTGCTCGCGGTCGGCAACGGCTCCTCGGTCGCGGTGAAGAACTCCATCACCGCGCTCGGCACCAACTCACTCACCGTCAGCTCCAGCAACCTGCGCGGGTCGGCCACCGCCGCCAAGCCGCTCACGGTCAAGGACGCCAAGGCGCTGGCCGAGGCGCAGGCCCCGGCGATCAAGTCGGTCGCCCCGGTGGTCACCACTTCGGGCACGGCGCTGTACGGGGACATCTCGCACGCGCCGGGATCGATCGTCGGGACCTACCCGGCGTACTTCGAGACCGCCAACCAGAAGATCGCCAAGGGCGACTACTTCTCCAACGACGACGTGCTCAACTCCCGCAAGGTGGCGGTGATCGGCTCCACCACCGCGACCCAGCTGTTCGCCGGCGAGGACCCGGTCGGCAAGCGGATCGTGATCGGCGGCACCCCGTTCACCGTGACCGGGGTGCTGCAGACCAAGGGCAGCAGCGGCTTCAGTGACCCGGACGACGTGGTGATCGCGCCGCTGCCCACGGTGCAGAACGCCTTCACCGGCTTCGGCTCGGTCAACCAGATCCTGGTCCAGGCGAGCAGCGCCGAGTCGACGACCGAGGCACAGGCCGAGATCAGCCGGGTGCTGCTCGGCTCGCACGCGATCGCCGACCCGACCAAGGCGGACTTCCGGATCAGCAACCAGACCTCGCTGCTGACCGCCCGGGAGTCCACCACCAAGACCTTCACCGTGCTGCTCGGCGCGGTGGCCGCGATCTCGCTGCTGGTCGGCGGGATCGGGATCACCAACATCATGCTGGTCACGGTGACCGAGCGGACCAGGGAGATCGGCATCCGCAAGGCGCTCGGCGCCCCCCGGGCCGCCATCCTCGGCCAGTTCCTCACCGAGTCGACGCTGCTCTCCGTGCTCGGAGCGGGGCTCGGGGTGGCGGCCGGCCTGTTCGGGTCGCGGTTCACCATCGTCGGCATCACCCCGGTGGTGATCCCGGAATCCGTGCTCGGGGCGTTCGCGATCGCGGTCGCCATCGGCCTGTTCTTCGGCAGCTACCCCGCCAACCGGGCCGCCGCGCTGCGCCCCATCGACGCCCTCCGTCACGAATAAGGAGCCACCATGACCTCCGAGACTCCGACCACCGACGACCCGCTCGCCACTCCGCCCGACGCCCGGGACGTGTCCGCCGAGCTGGCCGCCGCCCCCCGGCGCAAGCTCCCCTGGCCGACCCTGGTGCTCGCCGGTGCCGTGCTCACCTCGCTCGCCTTCGCGGGCGGCGTCCAGTACCAGAAGAGCAACGGCACCCCGGCCTCCTCGCCGCGCGCGGCCGGCCCCAACCAGCAGCCGGGCGGCCAGAACGGCTACGGCGGCGGCACCCGCCGGGGCCAGAACGGCACCGGCGGCACCACCACCAACCAGCAGCCCGGCTTCACCCGGGGCACCGTCAAGGCGGTGGACGGCTCGACCGTCTACCTGACGGACGCCAACGGGAACACCGTCAAGGTCACCACCACCGATGCCACCAAGGTGCAGCTCGCCAAGGAGGGCAAGGCCGCCGACCTGCAGCCCGGCCAGACGGTCACCGTGGTCGGCACCCCGGACGCCTCCGGCGGGTACACGGCCAGCCAGCTCACCGAGGGTGCGGCCGCGGGCGGCTTCGGCGGGAACCGGCCCGGAGCGGGGGCGCCCTCGCCCGCCCGCTGACCTGATCTCATCAGGTCCTCATCAACCGGGCGTACGCTCCCCGGGCTATCGTCCTTGGAGTACGGCCGAAGGGGACAAGCCCGACCGGGAGGCGGACCAGCAGTGCAACGGACAGCGACCACGCCCATGAGCCCGACCAGCGCCGCCACCGGCGAGGCGTACCTGCTGGTGGTGGACGACGAGCCGAACATCCGCGAACTGCTCTCCGCCTCCCTCCGGTTCTCCGGATTCCGGGTGGCCTCGGCGGCCACCGGTGAGGAGGCGCTCAGCTCGATCGCGGCCGAGCGCCCCGACCTGGTGGTGCTCGACGTGATGCTGCCGGACCTGGACGGCTTCACCGTGGTCGAGCGGCTCCGCGAGCAGGCCCAGTGGCCGCAGCCGGTGGACCACGTGCCGGTGCTCTTCCTCACCGCCAAGGACGGCACCACCGACAAGGTGCACGGCCTGGCGGCCGGCGCGGACGACTACGTCACCAAGCCGTTCAGCCTGGAGGAGCTGATAGCCCGGATCAGGGCGATCCTGCGCCGGGCCGGCGGACCGGTCGAGGACGGCCGGCTGACGGTCGGTGACCTGACCCTCGATCCGACCGCGCACGAGGTGACCAGGGCGGACCAGCCGATCGGCCTCTCGCCGACCGAGTTCAAGCTGCTGCACTACCTGATGGCCAACGTGAACCGGGTGGTCTCCAAGGCGCAGATCCTGGACCACGTCTGGGCCTACGACTTCGGCGGCGACCTCTCCATCGTCGAGTCGTACGTCTCCTACCTGCGCCGCAAGCTCGACTCGGGCCCGGCGCACGGCCCCAAGCTGATCCACACCGTCCGCGGCATCGGCTACGCGCTCCGCCGCCCGCTGTCGTAGATGTCCCGGGTCTCGCTCCGCACCAGGCTGCTGCTGCTCACCCTGCTGCTGGTCATCACCGGCCTGGCGGCCAGCGACGTCTTCGTGCTCGGCACCGTCCGGGGCAACCTGGTGGACCGGGCGGACGAGCAGCTCCAGCGGTTCGCCGAGCCGCTCTCCCGCCGCGACCCGGAGCGCGCCCTGGAGGCCCGCCAGCTCAACCAGGCGGCCAACCGCCGGCTCGCCCCGGCGCTGCCCAGCCAGTACCTGGTGCAGTTCCTGGGCGCCGACGGCAGCGTCGACCAGGTGCTCCGCGAACCGATGAGCGACGCCGACCCCGGCCCCCGCCTCGCCGGTCTGGGCCCGCTCGACCGGCCCTTCGACGCCCCCGGCGAGCACCCGGGCCACCGCTGGCGGGTGCTCGTGCTGCCGATCGCCAAGAGCACCCCGAGCACCTCGAAGTACGTGCTGACCGCGATCTCGCTCGACGACGTCGACTCCACCGTCTCCCGGCTGGAGACCTCCTTCCTCGCGATCGGCGGCGTGGTGCTGCTGCTGATCACCGCCCTCGGCGCGGTCGCCGTCCGGGCCGGGCTGCGCCCGCTGTCCCGGATCGAGCAGGACGCCGAGCTGATCGCCACCGGCGGCCTCTCGCACCGGATCACCCAGCCCCCGACCACCACCGAGGTGGGCCGGCTCACCGCCGCGCTGAACAGCATGCTCGGCCAGCTCGAATCGGCCTTCGCCGCCCGGGCCCGCTCGGAGGCCCGGATGCGCCGCTTCGTCGCCGACGCCTCGCACGAGCTGCGGACCCCGCTCGCCGGCATCCGGGGCTTCGCCGAACTGCACCGGATGGGCGCCCTCCAGGACACCGACCGGGCGATGGACCGGATCGAGTCCGAGGCGATCCGCCTCGGCACCCTGGTCGAGGACCTGCTGACACTCGCCCGGCTGGACGAGGAGCGCCCGCTCGACCTGGCGCCGATGGACCTCCGCACGCTGGCGGCCGACGCCCTGCACGACCTGACCGCGCTGGACCCGGGCCGCCCGGTCTCGCTCACCGGCCCGGCCGGCACCGGCGCCCCCCAACCCGCCCCGGTGCTCGGTGACGAGGCCAGGCTCCGCCAGGTGGTCACCAACCTGGTCGGCAACGCGGCGAAGCACACCCCGCCCGGCACCCCGGTCCGGATCGGCGTGGGCCGGACCGCCGCCCACTGCGTGCTCGAGGTGGCCGACTCGGGACCGGGTCTGACCCCGGATCAGTCCGCCCAGATCTTCGACCGGTTCTACCGGGTCGACCTCTCCCGCAGCCGCCAGGACGGCGGCGGCGCCGGTCTCGGCCTGGCCATCGCCCACGCCCTCACCAGCGCGCACCACGGCTCCCTGACGGTGGAGTCCGGCGTGGGCGAGGGCGCGGTCTTCCAGCTCCGGCTGCCCCCGGCCTGACCCCGGTGTTCGAACCGACCTAAGCATCGTGGATACTCTCCTTGTGAACGTGAACACGTTCACAAGCGGACAAGCTTGATCGCATCTGAGCCCAAATCTGCTAAAGATGCTATCTGTCCGTTATGTGTGAAACATCACCGGCCGGAGAGAGGGCGAAGTGGACCTAGCAGTCGCTCACGAGACCATCGCGCGATGGCAGTTCGGGATCACCACCGTCTACCACTACCTCTTCGTTCCGCTGACGATCAGCCTGGCGTCCCTGGTGGCGGGCCTGGAGACGGCCTGGGTCCGGACCGGCAAGGAGAAGTACTTCCACGCCACCAAGTTCTGGGGCAAGCTCTTCCTGATCAACATCGCCATGGGCGTGGTCACCGGCATCGTCCAGGAGTTCCAGTTCGGGATGAACTGGTCCGACTACTCCCGCTTCGTCGGCGACGTCTTCGGCGCCCCGCTGGCGATGGAGGCGCTGATCGCCTTCTTCTTCGAGTCCACCTTCATCGGCCTGTGGATCTTCGGCTGGGACAAGCTGCCGAAGAAGATCCACTGCGCCTGCATGTGGATGGTCGCGATCGGCACCCTGCTCTCCGGCTACTTCATCCTGGCGGCCAACTCCTGGATGCAGCACCCGGTCGGCTACACCGTCGACCCGGTCACCGGTAAGGCCCAACTGACCGACATCGCCCGGGTGCTGTTCCAGGACACCACCGTGGTCGTGGTCCTGCACACCATCACCGCCGCCTTCCTCACCGGCGCCGCCTTCATGGTCGGCATCAGCTCCTTCCACCTCTGGAAGACCAAGCGGAGCGGCACCCCCGACCCCAAGAAGACCGCCGTGATGCGGACCTCCCTCCGGCTCGCCCTGGTGGTCGCCGTCATCGCCGGCCTCGGCACCGCCTTCACCGGCGACAGCCTGGCCAAGGTGATGTTCCGTCAGCAGCCGATGAAGATGGCCTCCGCCGAAGCCCTCTGGGACACCGAGGCCCCGGCCCCGTTCTCGATCTTCGCGGTCGGCAACGTCAACGAGGGCCACAACTCGGTCGCCCTTGAGGTCCCCGCCATACTGTCCTTCCTCGCCAACAGCGACTTCACCTCCGCCGTCCCGGGCATCAACGAGACCGCCGCCGCCGAAGCCGCCCGCTACGGCGGCGACCCCAAGGACTACATCCCGAACATCTTCGTCACCTACTGGGGCTTCCGTCTCATGATCGGTTTCGGGATGACCTCCTTCGTGGCGGCCCTGATCGGCCTCTGGACCACCCGCCGCACGTTCTGGCTGGCTCCCGAACACCGCACCGGCCCCGACGAAGTCCCCAGACTCATGCTCACCAAGAACCGTGAGCTGAACGGCTTCCTCACCCAGTGGAGCTGGCGGATCGGCATCCTCACCATGGGCTTCCCGCTGATCGCCAACAGCTTCGGCTGGATCTTCACCGAGATGGGCCGGCAGCCCTGGGCCGTCTTCGGCCTGATGAAGACCTCCGCCGCGGTCTCCCCGAACGTCAGCGTCACCACCCAGGTGATCGCCCTCTCCACCTTCACGGCCCTCTACGCGATCCTCGCCGTGATCGAGGTCAGACTCCTCGTCAAGTACGCCAAGGCGGGCCCCGTCACCACCGAGGAGCCCCCCACCGAGGACCCGACCCTGCGCCCCGGGTCCGACGACGCCGACAAGCCCCTCGCCTTCGCCTACTGAGGACTCCCGATGCAACTCCACGACGTCTGGTTCATCCTGATCGCCGTCCTCTGGATCGGCTACTTCTTCCTCGAAGGCTTCGACTTCGGCATCGGTGTCCTCACCAGGCTGCTCGCCCGCAACACCGCCGAGCGCCGGGTCCTGATCAACACCATCGGCCCGGTCTGGGACGGCAACGAGGTCTGGCTGCTCACCGCCGGCGGCGCCACCTTCGCGGCCTTCCCGGACTGGTACGCCACCCTGTTCTCCGGCTTCTACATCCCCCTCCTCCTGATCCTGGTCTGCCTGATCATCCGAGGAGTCGCCTTCGAGTACCGCGCCAAGCGCCCGGAGGAGCGCTGGCAGCGCAACTGGGAGCAGGCGATCTTCTGGACCTCCCTGGTCCCCGCCTTCCTCTGGGGCGTCGCCTTCGCCAACATCGTGCACGGCGTGGACATCGACGAGCGCAAGAACTACGTCGGCACCCTCTGGGACCTGCTCAACCCGTACGCGATCCTCGGCGGCCTGGTCACCCTCACCCTCTTCACCTTCCACGGCGCCCTCTTCGCCGCCCTGAAGACCGACGGCGACATCCGCACCCGGGCCCGCTCGACCGCCCTCCAACTCGGCCTGCTCACCGCCGTCCTGGCCCTGGTCTTCCTCGTCTGGACCCAGTCCGACAGCGGCAACACCTGGAGCCTGGTCGCCCTGGTGATCGCCGTAGCAGCCCTCCTCGGCTCCCTCGCTGCCAACCAATCGGCCCGCGAGGGCTGGGCGTTCATCCTCTCCGGCATCACCGTCACCGCCGCCGTGGCGATGCTCTTCCTCGCCCTCTTCCCCGACGTGATGCCCTCCACCCTGAACCCCGAGTGGTCGCTCACCGTCAGCAACGCCGCGTCCTCCGCCTACACCCTCAAGCTGATGACCATCGTGGCGGCGATCTTCACGCCCCTGGTCCTGCTCTACCAGTCCTGGACCTACTGGGTGTTCCGCAAGCGGATCGGCACCCAGCACATCCCGGCCGCGCACTGACCATGCGACCCGTCGACCCCCGCCTCCTCCGCCAGGCCAGGACCACCCGCACCTTCCTCGCCGGATCAGTGGTCCTCGGCGGGGTCGGCGCGGTCCTCACCGTCCTCCAGGCCACCCTGATCACCGACATAGTCGTCAGCGCCTTCCAGCAACACACCTACGCCCTCACCACCCCCCTCACCCTGCTCGCCGCCACCTCCCTCGGCCGCGCCGCCGTGGCCTGGCTGACCGAACTGACGGCCCACCGCTCGGTCGCCCGGGTCAAGTCCACCCTCCGCCGCCGCCTGCTGGACCACGCCACCGCCCTCGGCCCCGGCTACCTCTCCACCCGCCGCACCGGCGAACTGACCACCCTGGCCACCCGAGGCGTCGACGCCCTGGACGACTACTTCGCGCGCTACCTCCCCCAGCTCGCCCTCGCCCTGGTCGTCCCCGCGATCGTCCTGCTCCGCATCCTCGGCGCCGACCTCACCTCGGCCGCGATCATCGCCGGTACCCTCCCGCTGATCCCGCTCTTCATGGTCCTCATCGGTCTCGCCACCCAGAGCCAGATGGACCGTCAGTGGAGCACCCTCTCCCGGCTCAGCCACCACTTCCTCGACGTGGTCGCCGGTCTCCCCACCCTCAAGATCTTCAACCGGGCCAAGCACCAGGCAGCCACCATCGCCCGGATCACCGACGACTACCGCAAGGCAACCCTCCGCACCCTCCGGATCGCCTTCGTCAGCTCCTTCGCCCTGGAGCTGCTGGCCACCCTCTCGGTCGCCCTGGTCGCCGTCTCCATCGGCTTCCGCCTGGTCAACGGCACCCTCACGCTGGAGACCGGCCTCCTCATCCTGATCCTCGCCCCCGAGGTCTACTTCCCGATCCGCCAGGTCGGCGCGCTCTACCACTCCAGCGTCGAGGGCCTCTCCGCCGCCAACGAGATCTTCGAAGTCCTCGAAACCCCCCTCCCCACCCCCGGCACCACCCCGTCCCCCGACCTCCACACCGCCACCATCACCCTCACCGCCCTCACGGTCGCCGACCGCCTGCCCCCCACCACCCTCACCCTCAAGCCCCACACCGTGACCGCCCTCACCGGCCCCTCCGGCTCCGGCAAGACCACCCTCCTCTCCACCCTGCTCGGCTTCACCACACCCACCGCCGGCACCATCCGCATCAACGGCCACGACCTCACCACCCTCGACCCGGCCACCTGGCACCGCCAGATCGCCTGGGTCCCCCAGCACCCCCACCTCTTCGCCGGCACCGTCGCCGACAACATCCGGCTGGCCCGCCCGGACGCCACCGACGAAGACCTCCGAGCCGCCCTCACCGCCGCCCACGCCACCGACTTCGCCGACCTCACCCTGACCCTCGGCGAGCACGGCGCCGGCCTCTCCGCCGGCCAACGCCAACGCCTCGCCCTCGCCCGCGCCCTCCTGACGGACCGTCCCCTTCTCCTGATGGACGAGCCCACCGCCAACCTGGACAGCGCCAGCGAACAGGCCATCGTCGCCACCCTCCAGGCCATGAAGAACCGCACCGTCCTCTTCATCGCCCACCGCCCCGCCCTCCTCCAAACCGCCACCACCCACCACCACCTCCAACCCCAGACCACCCGGACCACCCAGACCACCCCCACCACCCCGACGACCCCCACCACCCCGACGACCCTCCCCACCCCGACGACCCTCCCCACCCTCCCCACCCCCACCACCCTCCCCACCCCCACCACCCCTGAAGGGCGAGAGGGTCTGCTGCGGGAGGGGGCGCCGGACGGGACGGTCCCGGAGGGGGGCGTGGTGCGCGATTTTCCTACCGCCAACGGCGACTCAGCCCCACCCACCGGGTCGGCGGTAGGAAAATCGTGCAGCCCCCCGGAGCGGACCGTCCCGTCCGGCGCCCCCGGTCCCCACACACCCGAGAGCCCCGCCGTAACCCCCCCCCCCCCCCCCCCCCCCCCCCCCCCCCCCCCCCCCCCCCCCCCCCCCCCCCCCCCCCCCCCCCCCCCCCCCCCCCCCCCCCCCCCCCCCGGTCCCCACACACCCGAGAGCCCCGCCGTAACCCCAGCCACCCCCACCCCCACCACCCCCCGCCTCACCCTCGCCACCACCCTCGGCACCCTCGCCCTCACCTGCGCCGTAGCCCTGATGGCCACCTCCGGCTGGCTCATCTCGTACGCCTCCGAGATGCCCCCGGTGCTCTACCTGATGATGGCCGTCACCTCCGTCCGCGCCTTCGGCATCGGCCGCAGCGTCTTCCGCTACGCCGAACGCCTGGTCTCGCACGACGCGGTGCTCCGCGCCCTCGGCGCGATCCGCACCACCGTCTACCGCCGCCTCGAACTGCTCGCCCCCACCGCCCTCCCGGCCTTCCGTCGGGGCGACCTGCTCTCCCGGCTGGTCTCCGACGTCGACGCGATCCAGGACCACTACCTCCGCTGGAAGCTCCCGGCCGCGATCGCCGTCACCGTCTCCGCGCTCTCCTCCCTCGCGCTGGCCGCCTTCCTCCCCGTCGCCGGCGCCGTCCTCGCCCTCGGTCTGCTGCTCGCCGGAGCCGTCGTCCCGGCCCTCGCCGCCCGCACATCTGCCCGCACCGAACGGCAACAGGCCCCGGCCCGGGGCGAGTTGGCCACCGCCGTGGTCGACACCCTCACCGGCACCGCCGAACTCGCGGTGGCCGGCGCGCTGCCCGCCCGGCTCCGTACCGCGCACGCCGCCGACGGCCGCCTGACCACCCTCGCGGCCCGCTCCGCCGCCACCCTGGCCGCCTCCACCGGCCTGACCACCGCGCTGACCGGACTCACCGTCACGGCCGCCGCAGCCGTCGGCGTACACGCCGTCAGCACCGGTGCGCTGCCGGGGGTCTGCCTCGCCCTGGTGATCCTGCTGCCGCTCGCCGCCTTCGAGGCCGTCACCGGCATGCCCACCGCCGTCCAGGCCCGGGCCCGCAGCAAGTCCGCCTCGGCCCGGCTCGACGAACTCCTCCGCACCGACCCACCCGTCCGGGAACCCGCCCCCACCCTCGTCCCCACCTCCTCCCACCTGACCACCTCCCACCCGGCCACCTCTCACCCGGCCACCTCCCACCTGACCACCCACCAGCTCGCCGCCCGCTGGCCCGGCCGCAGCACCGACGCGATCCACGGCATCGACCTCGACCTCACCCCGGGCCGCCGGATCGCCGTCGTCGGCCCGTCCGGCTCCGGCAAGACCACCCTCGCCCACACCCTGCTCCGCTTCCTCGACCCCAGCGCCGGGAGCATCGCGCTGCACTGTCCACAGCCTGTGGACACCCGGACCATCCAGTCCGACCAGGTCCGCCGCTCGGTGGGCCTGTGCGCCCAGGACGCCCACATCTTCGACAGCTCGCTCCGCGAGAACCTCCGGCTGGCCGCGCCCGCCGCCACCGACCAGGAGCTGGCCGCCGCCCTCTCCGCCGCCCGGCTGCTCCCCTGGGTGCAGAGCCTCCCGGACGGCCTGGACACCATGGTCGGCGAGCACGGCGCCCGGCTCTCCGGCGGCCAGCGCCAGCGCCTCGCCCTGGCCCGGGCGCTGCTCGCCGACTGCCCGATCCTGATCCTGGACGAGCCCGCCGAGCACCTCGACCTGCCCACCGCCGACGCACTGACCGCCGACCTGCTGGCCGCCACCACCGGCCGGACCACCCTCCTGATCACCCATCGGCTGGCCGGTCTGGACGCGGTGGACGAGATCCTGGTCCTCGACCACGGCCGGATCGTCGAACGCGGCACCTGGTCCGAGCTCACCGCCGACCCCACCACCGCCTTCGCCGCCACCTGGCACCGCGAACAACTCGCCGACCTCGGCTTCTCCTCCCCCACCCCCACCACCTCTCCCACCCCCACCCCGTCCCCCACCCCGTCCCTCACCAGGCCCGACCTCCCGCCCGCCCGCCACACCACCGAGCAGCCGCAACCACCACTCCAAACCACCACAAACTAGGCTCATCCCATGGAGATCCAGCCCGACCCGGGCGCCACCGGCGAACCCACCCCGCACCGCGTCCCCGAGATCGCGTCCCTGGGCCTGGACACGCTGGTGACCGAGGTCTCCGAACGCCTCCAGTCCGCCGCCGCCGTCACCGACCGGATGCAGCGGCTGCTCGAGGCCGTGGTCTCGGTCGGTGCCGGGCTCGACCTGCACGCGACCCTCCAGCGGATCGCCACCGCCGCCGCCGAGCTGGTCGACGCCAGGTACGCCGCGCTCGGTGTGATCTCCCTGCACGCGGACGGGCTCTCCGACTTCATCCACATCGGCATCGACGACGAGACCGCCGCCGCGATCGGTGAACTCCCCGCCGGACGCGGCATCCTGGGGGTGCTGATCGACCACCCGGAGTCGCTCCGGCTGACCGACCTGTCCACCGACCCCCGGTCCACCGGCTTCCCGCCGCACCACCCCCCGATGAAGTCCTTCATCGGGGAGCCGATCCGGGTCCGCGGCGAGGTGTTCGGCAACCTCTACCTGACCGAGAAGAAGACCAGCAGCGGCGCCTTCACCCCCGAGGACGCCCAGGTGGTGCACGCACTCGCGGCCGCCGCCGGGGTCGCGATCGAGAACTCCCGCCTCTACGAGGAGGGCCGGCGGCGCGAGCGCTGGATCGCCGGTGCCTCCGCCGTCACCACCGCGCTGCTCTCCACCGACCGGGCCCAGGTCGCCCTGACCGTGGCCGCCGAGCAGGTCCGCGAACTCGCCGACGCCGCCCTCGGCATGATCCTGCTGCCCACCGGCGACGGGCAGATGCGGGTGGCGCACGCCTCAGGTGAGAAGGCCGAGTTCGTCCGGGGGGAGCTGCTGCCGCCCACCAGCTTCGCGGCCGAGCTGCTCCAGGGCGAGAGCGTCTACATCGACGACATGGCGAACGACCCCGACGTGGTGATCCGGCTGGCCCGGAAGTTCGGCGCCTCGATGGCCGTGCCGATGATCGCGGCGGGCCGGGTGCTCGGCGGCCTCTGCGTCTGGCGCAGCCAGGGCGCACCGCCGTTCACCGACTCGGAGAAGCAGCTCGCCGAGGCGTTCGCCTCGCAGTCCGCGCTCGCCCTCCGGCTGGCCGAGGGGCAGCGAGACCAGCAGCGCCTGGCGGTCTTCCAGGACCGCGACCGGATCGCCCGCGACCTGCACGACCTGGTGATCCAACGGCTGTTCGCCACCGGCATGATGCTCGAAGGGGCGGCCCGCCGGGCCCTGGTCCCCGAGGTCAAGGTCGGCATCGGCAGGGCGGTCGACGAACTCGACGCGACCATCCAGGAAGTCCGCACCACCATCTACGCGCTCCAGCACGACGACCACGGTGACGAGCCCGACACCCTGCGCACCCGGGTGCTCCGGGAGGGCAGTCAGGCCGCCGCCGCCCTCGGCTTCAAGCCCTCGATGACCTTCACCGGGCCGGTCGAGAGCCTGGTCGGCGAGAAGAGTGGCCGTCAACTCCTGGCCGCACTACGGGAGATGCTCTCCAACGCAGCCCGGCACGCGCGGGCCTCCCGGGTCGGTGTGGAGATCGACGCCACCGTCCACCTGGACGCCGAGGGTCATCCGATCTCCGGCGACCCGGACGCCTACGACCGCCCCGGCTGGCCCGGCGTGCTGCTGACCGTCACCGACGACGGCGTCGGCATCCCGGACGGCGGGCGGCGCAGCGGTCTGCGCAACCTCACCCGCCGCGCCGAGACGCTGGGCGGCGCTGCCTGGCACGAGCCGGGTCCGGACGGCAAGGGCACCCGGGTCCGCTGGACCGCACGGCTCTGAACCCCGCCACCGTCGATCCCGCCGCTGTCACGCCTGCCGGTCCAGCGGCTCCAGCCCCAGCAGCCGCTCCAGCACCGCCGCCACCCCGTCCTGCTCGTTGCTGACGGTGTGCTGGGCCACGGCGGCCAGCACCTCCGGGTGCGCGTTGGCCACCGCGTACGCCGTGCCCGCCCAGGCCAGCATCTCCAGGTCGTTGGGCATGTCGCCGAAGGCCACCACCTCGCTCCGGTCGATGCCCTCGGCGTGGCACCAGTCGGCCAGGGTGGACGCCTTGGTGACTCCGAGCGCACTGATCTCCAGCAGCGCGAACGGCGAGGACCGGGTGATCTCCACGTACCGGCCGGCCACCTCGCGGGCCTTGCCGAGGAATGCGTCCGGGTCCAACTCGGGGTGCTTGACCAGCAGTTTGAACAGTCCCTGGACCTGGCCGTCGGCGAGCAGCAGCTCGGCCGGCGCCACGGCGTGCGGTTCGTCCGAGCCCCACATCCGCAGCTGGTAGCCGTCCTCCCGGGCGAACCCACCGGGGAACTCGAAGGCGAACGCCGAGCCGGGCAGCTCGGCCCGGAGCAGCTGCACCACCGTGAGCGCGTCCGCCGCCGCCAGCGGGTAGGTGCGCAGCAGCTCGCCCCGTCGGACGTCCACCACCGCGCCGCCGTTCGAGCAGATCGCCACGCCGTGCCCGCCGATGTGCGCGCTGACCTGCGCCATCCACCGGGGCGGCCGGCCGGTCACGAAGACCACCTGGACGCCCGCCCGCTCGGCGGCGGTGAGCGCGGCCGCCGTCCGGGGCGAGACGCCGCCGCCGGGGCAGAGCAGGGTGCCGTCCAGGTCGGTGGCGATCAGGCGGGGGAGCGGCTGGGAGGGGGTGGCAGTCACCGCTCCATCTTCGCTCACCCCGCCCGATCCGCCGCCGACCGGGACGGCACCTGGTGGTCGTGCCCGGTCAGGGGTGCCAGATCTCCTTGATCTCGGTGACCTTCCCGCTGCCGTCCACCGCGATCTCGTAGATCCCGTTGGAGCAGCTGGCCGGGTCCTGCACCTCCACCCCGAGCAGGCAGTCGCCCACGTGGGTGAACAGCTCGCCGACCGGCACCGTCTTGAGCTTCCCGGGTCCGTTGACGATCTGCGCCGTCACCTTGGCCGCGAGCATGTACGTCTTGTCCGCACCTGCGCCGGCGTAGTGGCCGTCGTTGGGGTCGCAGACGAACTTGGCGTCCTTCACGAACAGGGTGTCCTGCTTCGGCGGCTTCACCGCCTGGACGTACTTCCGGCCGGCCTTCGGCGTCGGCGTGGTGCAGCCCGTCGGGTCCGCGTCGTCGGCCGAGCCGCTCGCCGACGGGGTCGGGGCCGCCGACGTCTTCTCCACCGGAGCCTGCGGCGGCGTGCTGCTGGCCGCCGGGGCCTGCACGTGGTTGGTGCTGCTCCCACGCGTCGAGTGCTTCTGGCACCCGGTCAGACCGATGACCACGGCCGAGACGACCGCAACTGCCGTGAGCAGCTTACGAGCTGACATATCGCTGGTTCCCCCATGCTCGATCCACACCGGCACGCCCCGGCCCGGCACTGACGACCCGACAGGCTACCCACTCACCCCGACCCCGCGCTCCCTGCCCCCGCCCCGACCCCCACCCCCGCAGGTCACCCCGCACTGCTCGAGCAGTGCGGCGGCGGACCGAGCCGCCGTTTCGGTGACGGCCTCCACCTTGACCGGGGACAGCACCCAGTCCAGTCGCGGAGTGTTCGCCTGTGGGTGTGCCACCTCGGCGATGGTGTTGGAGCAGACCACGAGGTCGGCCGCCATGGCGTGGAAGGCCCGGGTCATCGCGAGCACGTCCCGGTCCTGCGCGTTCCAGGCGGACAACCCCTGAGAGTCCAGCACAACGGTCTCGATGCGGTCGGTCACGCTGCGTTCGCCGAAGCCTCGGGCTCTGCCGACCCGAAGATCCGGGCCTCGGCCGCTGCCAACTCCTCGTCGCTGAAAGCACCGTGCTCGTCCTCGTAACGGCGCAGTTCCTCCGTGAGCAGTTGATGCCGGAGCCGGCGGGCGACGGCTTCCGCCACCTAGCCGGACACGTTGTCGGTGAGCTTCTCGAGTGCGGCCACCTGCTCGGACGGCAAGGTGACCGTGATGCGGGTAGTAGCTGCCGTGGAGCGAGCATGCCGTGGTATCTCCCGAGCCGATGGGCATTCGGCGACGTAGGGTCGAGGGCATGCGCTTGAGTACGGTGATCCTCCCCATCCACCGGTGGAGCGAGGGGCAGAAGATCTGGCGGCGGGCCGAGGACCTCGGGTTCCATGCCGCTTACACCTATGACCACCTGTCGTGGCGGTCGTTCCGGGACGAGCCGTGGTTCGGGGCGGTGCCGACGCTGACGGCAGCCGCGACGGCGACCGAGCGGATCAGGCTCGGCACGTTGGTGACCTCGCCGAACTTCCGTCATCCGGTCACGCTGGCCAAGGAGTTGGTGTCGCTGGACGACATCTCCGGTGGGCGGGTGACGGTCGGGATCGGGGCCGGCGGGGTCGGGTTCGACGCCACCGCGATGGGGCAGGAGGCGTGGTCGCCGAAGGAGCGCGCCGACCGGTTCGGGGAGTTCCTGCCGTTGCTGGACAAGCTGCTCCGCCAGGACTCCACGACCGAGAGCGGTGCGTACTACTCGGCGGTCGAGGCGCGGAACATCCCGGGCTGCGTGCAGCGGCCCCGGGTGCCGTTCTACGTGGCGGCGGCCGGGCCGCGCGGGATGCGGCTGGCGGCCGAGTTCGGGCAGGGCTGGGTGACGTACGGCGATCCGAAGGGGCCGGCCGAGGTGCCGGTGGAGCAGGCGCCCGGGGTGATCGCCCGGCAGATCGAGAAGCTGACGGCGGCCTGCGAGGCACAGGGCCGGGACGTGGCCGAGCTGACGAAGGTGCTGCTGCAGGGGTCGACGGCGGAGAAGCCCTTGCAGTCGGTGGACGCCTTCGTCGACTGGGCCGGAACGTACCGGGAGTTGGGCATGACGGAGCTGGTGATCCACTGGCCGGTGCCGGACTCGATCTTCGCGAACGACCTCGCCGTCTTCGAGCGGATCGCCACCGAGGGCCTGTCCCAACTGGGCTGAGCCGCAGCGGGCGGGTGCCGAAGGGGGCGGTGCCCGCCCGGCCCGTTGCGGTTCGATCACGACGTGTCCGATTGGTCGGGCATTGCGGTGGAGTGTCTGACACAACTGTGTTGGTGGTGGGGGCAATGGCCTCTCATAATTCTGCTGACACACGTGACAGTCGGCTTTTGGCGGGGCGGAATCGAGCGCCCGGCGAGGGAGCGGCGCGCGTTCCGTTTCCTTTCCGGGGGAGTCCCTTGTCTGCGCCTGAGAACGCGCCCGAGAGCGCGCCGATAAGCGCGCCCGAATCGGTGCCAGAATCCGTACCGGAGCCGGTGGGTGACCCGTCGGTCGAGCCCGCCGCCGCCCCGGCCGCCCGGAAGCTGCCGCGTGCGGTGGTCGTCGCGCTGACGGTCACCGGGCTGCTCGCGGTCACCGCCGCCAGCGCCACCGTCACGGTGGCGATCGGCAAGCCCGACCGGAAGCCGCACGTCGTGGCCGCCGCGCCGACGGCCAGTGCGAGCGCGAGCCCGAGCGCGACGCCTTCGCCCGTCCCGGTGCCGGCCCCGACGCCCACCCAGGCCCCGGCCCCGGTGAGCACCCTGCACGGCACCGTGGACGGCAGTACGCACGGCGGCGACCTGCGGTTCTTCCTGCTCCCGATGCCCGCAGGTGCCGAGTCCTACGGCTCCGCCGACGGCGTCAAGGTCCAGCGGGACGAGGTGAAGAAGGACTTCGAGAGCGACTCGGCCGGCGAGGAGAGCCTCAACTACCTCGGCTACAAGGAGGGGGCGACCCGCCGCTACCGCACCGCCGACGGGCAGCAGGAGGTCGAGGTCCGGATGCTGCGGTTCAAGTCGGCCGCGGACGCCCGCAGGTTCGCCGACGGCATGAGCTTCAAGGACGTCCAGGAGTTCGACATCGACGGCGACTCCAAGGGCAAGGGCGTCCTGATGAAGCCCGAGCAGGAGGCGTGGACCGGACGACTGGTCGGCGTGTCGAGCGTGGGCGACGTCGAGTACGAGATCACCGTCCTGGTGAAGGGGACGCCCGACAAGGCGCCGCTCCAGGATGCGATGAAGCGTCAGCGGGAAAGGCTGAACTCCGGTGGCTGAGTCGAACAATTCCCCCGAGACCGACGCCGTGCAGGATTTCGTACCGGGCGGCGAGCCCGAGGCCGTACGTGCTCCCGAGCCCGCGCCCGAGCCCGAAACCGAGCCCGAGCCCGAAACCGAGCCCGCGCCCGAAACCGAGCCCGCGCCCGAGCCCGAGCCCGCGCCCGAAACCGCGCAGATCCCGCACCAGGCAGGCCAGTTCGGCAGCGCCGAGCTGCTCGCGGCCGGTACCGAGGAGCAGCCCCCGGCCGCCCCGCGCCGCCCGCTGGGCACCGGCAGGCTGCTGCTGGCCGCGCTGCTGGTCGGTCCGCTGCTGGGCGGGTCGGTCGGCTACGCCGTCCAGGCCGCCCGCCCGGCCACCCCGCTGCCCGGGCTGCCCGTCGCCGCGCCGCAGTACCCGGCCGCTCCGGCGGACGAGAAGGCGGTGGCCGACGGGACGTTGAAGCCGTTGGAGATCGACGGTGACCTGCGCAAGCTGCTGATCACCAAGCCCGACGGCGCCGAGGACTGGGACAACTACGGTCGCGGCGACGACAGCGGCTGGATCAGCGCCGGCGAGCGGGCGATGTCGTACGGCAACTCCGACAACGTGTTCCGCCGGATGCTCCGCGAGGGCTTCCGCCGCGACGCGATCGTCACCTGGCGCAAGGGCGAGACCCGTTGGCGGGTGGAGCTGATCCAGTACCAGTCCGACAAGGCGAGCTCGGCCGGTCAGCTGGCGCTCGAACGGGACGACAACGGGGCGACCACTCCGCTGCCCGGTACCGCCAGTGGTGTCTACCTGACCCCGCCCGAGGCGCACACCTACGTGGAGAGCACCGAGAAGTACTACTTCGGGCAGGCGTTGGCGCGACGCGGCGACCTGGTGATGCGGATCAGCGTGTACGCGCCCGCCCAGGTGAACGCGGACGAGCTCAAGGACGTCGCCAAGCGGCAGTGGGAGCGACTGGTATGAGCATCATCGAGAACCCGCCGGCCGACGGGCAGCAGCCCGAACTGCCGCCGACCGCCGAGGCGGAGGGGCACCCCGAGCAGTCGCCGGCCGCCCCGGCGGAGCAGCCGCTGGCACCGCGTCGTCCGCTGCATCCGGCCCTGCGGGCGGGGGCCGCCGTGCTGGCGGCCGCCGTGCTCGGGGTCGGCGTCGGCGTTGGCATCCTGCGCACGCAGTACGTGGACGAGGGCACCGCGCCGGTGGCCGCGCCCGCTCCCTCGGCCACGCCGAGCGCGAGCGCGACGCCCTCGTTCGGCGCCAAGTCCAACGGCACGCACTTCGGTTCGATGCGGGACCTGCTGCTCCCGATACCGGAGCAGTACCGGCTCGGGCCCGACGCGGGCAGCTACGGCAACGACACCGAACTGACCGAGGACCAGCGCAAGGGCTGGATCGAGGACCAGGTCCGCGGCCTGCCGAAGAAGCTCCAGGACGCGCTGCGCAAGGAGTGGGAGAGCACGCCGCTGAAGGGCGGCGGTGTCCGCACCTACATCGCGCCGACCGGCGACTACACGGTGACCGTCTGGCTGCTCCAGTACCACCAGGACGCGGTCAAGGCCGACGCCGCCTGGAACAGCGTGCTGGCCTCGGACTCCGGACTGTTCCGGCTCGGACCGAAGACACCGGGGCACGAGCAGGCGAGCTGCTACCTCCCGTACGCCGACCCGGGCGACAAGATCGACCGTCTGGTCTGCTCGGCGGCGGAGGGTGACCTCCGGGTCGAGATGGAGGTGGAGGGGGTCGCCCCGCTGCCCAAGGACAAGGCCGTGAACTTCTTCAGCCAGCAGCTCGACCGACTGGCCCGCCCGGGAGCGTCCGTATGACCGATCAGACCGAGAACACCACCCCGGTCCCGCCGCAGCCGAGCACGCCGCCTGCGGCCACGCCGGCGCCCGCACCCGAGGCACCTGCGGCACCCGAGGCACCCGAGGCACCCGAGCCCGCCCCCGGCACCGGCCCGGTCGAGTTCGACGCCTGGGCGTTGGCGGCCGAGGTGGTGGCCGAGGAGCGGGCCCGCCGCCCCCGGCGCCGGATCAAGCTGCGTTGGGCCGCCGCCGCGCTGGTGGTGGTGCTCACCGGCACCGCCGCCGCGGTCGCGATGACCTCGGTGGAGCGGACCGACCTGCCGGGCCTGAAGACCCCGAACGACGGCCGGTACGTGTTCCAGCCCCTGGCGCTGCCGCCGCTCCCGTCCGGCAAGCCCGCGCCGAGTGCGACCGAGGCTAAGCACCGTCACCACGCCGACCTCCGGCTGCTGGTGCTGCCGGCCCCGGTCGGCGGGACGGTCTCGCCCGCCCCGGCGCCGGGCCAGCCCGCCGCCCCGGCGGAGTGGAAGTCCTGCGAGGACTACGCCCAGCTGGACAAGGACCCGGTCAAGATCCAGCAGCAGCTGGACGAGAACGCCTGCCGCGGCGCGGTCCGGCGGGTCTGGACCGGCGCGGACGGCACCCGGTCCGAGACCTGGCTGCTCAAGTTCGGCTCGGAGAGCGAGGCGGAGGCGTTCCGCCTGAAGATGAACGACGGCGAGCTCAAGGAGCCGGCCGGCCTGGAGTACGCCGGCCTGAAGCTGGACCCCTCGCTGGAGGGCAGGGTCTCGGTGGAGTTCACCAGGACGACGGCGGGTGCCGAGAAGGAGCCGGTGGGCCGGGCCGCCTACCTGCGGAACGGCGACGTGGTGGCCATGGTGGTGCTGAGCAACCCGAAGGGCGTGCCCGTCCAGGCGTTCCGTCAGGTGGCGATCCTGCAGAACCAGCTGCTGGACTGACGGCGGCTCAGCGGCCCGACCCCTGTCCACCCCTAGGGGTCGGGCCGACGCGCGTCATCCTGCAGGGCTACCCGGCCTCGTCATCCCAGCTCATGCCGCCGGGCCAGGGTGCCCACTAGGTTTGGGGCCGTGTCCACTGTCATCAAGACGGACGGCCTCACCAAGAAGTTCCCCCGGGTCACCGCGCTGGACCAGCTCACCGTTGAGGTGCAGCCCGGTGTGGTCGGCCTGGTAGGAGCGAACGGGGCGGGCAAGTCCACACTCATCAAGATCCTGCTCGGGCTGGCCCCGGCGACCTCGGGGACGGGCCAGGTGCTCGGCCTGGACATCGCCACCCAGGGCTCGGCCATCCGCGAGCGGGTCGGCTACATGCCCGAGCACGACTGCCTGCCGCCCGACGTCTCGGCGACCGAGTTCGTGGTGCACATGGCGCGGATGTCCGGCCTGCCGGCCGCCGCCGCCCGTGAACGCACCGCCGACACGCTGCGCCACGTCGGCCTCTACGAGGAGCGGTACCGCCCGATGGGCGGCTACTCGACCGGCATGAAGCAGCGGGTGAAGCTCGCCCAGGCGCTGGTGCACGACCCGAAGCTGGTCCTGCTGGACGAGCCGACCAACGGCCTCGACCCGGTCGGCCGGGACGACATGCTGGCGCTGATCCGCCGGGTGTACACCGACTTCGGCATCTCGGTGCTGGTCACCACCCACCTGCTCGGCGAGCTGGAGCGGACCTGCGACCACCTGGTGGTGATCGACGGCGGCCGCCTGCTGCGGTCCTCCTCCACCGCCTCGTTCACCGAGGTGACCCAGCTGATCGCGGTCGAGGTGACGGACCGTCCGGACGACCCCGGCTTCGACGCCGAGGCGGCCGTACTGGCCCGGCTCACCGCGGCCGGCCTCACGGTCCGCACCGACGGCACCAAGATCCTGCTGGTGCGGCTCAGGGACGACGACACCTACGACGTCATCCGGGACACCGTGGCCGAGCTCGGCCTCGGCCTGGTCCGGCTCGAGCAGCGCCGCCACCGGGTCGCCGAGATCTTCGCCACCGAGACGGGAGGGCCCTCCGATGTCGCTGCCTCCTGACACCGCGCCCGACAGCGGGGTCATCCACAACATCGGCTACCGCAGCTACCAGGGCCCCCGGCTCGGTCGCGGCTACGCCACCGGCGCGCTCTTCGTGCAGGGCCTGCGCGCCGCGTACGGCCTGGGCCGCTCCGGCAAGTCCAAGGTGCTGCCGATGCTGGTCGCCGCCGCGCTGGCACTGCCCGCGCTGATCTTCGTGGCGGTCGCGATCATCACGAAGTCGGACAAGCTGGCGGTGGGATACGCGGACTACATCTCCCTCTCGGTGATGGGGATCTTCGTCCTGCTCTTCCTGGCCGCGCAGGCCCCGGTGCTGATGTCCCGCGACCTCCGGCACAACACCGTCCCGCTGTACTTCTCCCGGCCGATCACCCGGGGCGACTACGTCCAGGCGCGCTTCCTCGCGATGGCCGCCGCGCTGATGCTGCTGATGACCGTGCCGCTGGTGCTGCTGTACGTGGGCGCGCTGCTGGCCGGCCTGCCGTTCGGGGAGAACACCGGGCACTTCGCCCAGGGCCTGTTCGCCGCGCTGATCTACTCGGCGCTGTACTCCGCGATCGGCCTGCTGATCGCCGCCGCCACCCCGCGACGGGGCTTCGGCGTCGCGGCCATCATGGGCGTGATGTTCGTCAGCATCCCGCTGGTCGGCATCGTGTACGGCCTCAGCAGCCCGGGTGTCGGCCCAGCACCGGAGTCCGCCAACTGGGCGGCCGCGCTCTCGCCGAGCACCCTCGTCCACGGTCTGGTCAACGAGATCTTCTCGATCACCACGGGTGGCTCGATGCACGCCCCCGGCGGGCTCGGCATCGCCGTCTTCGCGCTGGAGACCGCCGTGCTGACCGGCGGTTCGTACTGGCTGCTGCAGCGCCGCTACCGGAACATCTGAGAGGTCGTCATGGCAGTCATCACCATCGACAAGGTCTCCCGCTGGTTCGGCAACGTGGTCGCCGTCAACGACGTCACCATGGAGATCGGCCCGGGCGTCACCGGGCTGCTCGGCCCCAACGGCGCGGGCAAGTCCACCCTGATCCACATGATGAGCGGCTTCCTGGCCCCGTCCTCCGGATCGGTCACCCTGGACGGCGCACCGATCTGGCGCAACCAGCAGGTGTACCGGCAGATCGGCCTGGTCCCCGAACGGGAGTCGATGTACGACTACCTGACGGGCTGGGAGTTCGTGCTGGCCAACGCCGAGCTGCACGGTCTGGCCGACCCGGGTGCTGCCGCGAAGCGGGCCATCGGCCTGGTCGAGATGGAGTACGCGCAGGACCGGAGGACCGGGACGTACTCCAAGGGCATGAAGCAGCGGGTCAAGATGGCCTCCGCACTGGTCCACGACCCGGCGGTGCTGCTACTGGACGAGCCGTTCAACGGCATGGACCCGCGCCAGCGGCTCCAGCTGATGGAGCTGCTCCGCCAGTTCGGCGCCGACGGCCGCACCGTGCTGTTCTCCTCGCACATCCTGGAGGAGGTCGAGCAACTGGCCCGGCACATCGAGGTGGTGGTGGCCGGACGGCACGCCGCCTCCGGCGACTTCCGCAAGATCCGCCGGCTGATGACCGACCGGCCGCACCGCTACCTGGTCCGCTCCAGCGACGACCGCAGGCTGGCCGCCGCGCTGATCGCGGACAGCTCCACCGCCGCCATCGAACTCGACTGGCACGAAAAGGCGCTGCGCGTCCAGGCGATCAACTTCCCGCAGTTCACCACGCTGCTGCCGAAGGTCGCCAAGGACGCCGGCATCCGGCTCTACACCGTCTCGCCGGCCGACGAGTCGCTGGAGAGCGTCTTCTCCTACCTCGTCTCGTCCTGACGCCCCGTGCCCGTCGCTCCGAAAGGCTGACCCCGTGAACCTGACCGTCGCCAGGCTGACCGTACGCGGCCTGCTGGGCCGCCGCCGCGGCCTCCTGCTGCTGGTCGCCCCGGTCCTGCTGCTGGTCGTCTCCCTGATCACCCGGTACCTCGACAAGCAGTCCCAGGCCCCCGACATCCTCGGCCAGCTCTCGCTGGGCACGCTGGTGCCGATCATCGGTCTGGTGATCGGGGCGGGCGCGATCGCCACCGAGATCGACGACGGTTCGATCGTCTACCTGCTGGCCAAGCCGCTGCCCCGGTGGAAGATCGTCACCACCAAGCTGGCCGTGGCGATCGGCACCACCTGGCTGTTCGCCGCCCTCCCCACCCTGCTGGCCGGGTTCATCCTGGTCGGCGCCCAGGACAACCTGGCGATCGCCTACGCGGTCGGCACCATGGTCGCCGGGGCCGTGTACTGCGCGGTCTTCCTGCTGCTCGGCGTGGTCACCCGGAACGCGGTGGTGGTCGGCCTGGTCTACGCCCTGGTCTGGGAGAGCCTGATCGGCAACTTCGTCGAGGGCGCCCGCACCCTCAGCATCCAGCAGTGGGGCCTGAGCATCGCCAAGACCATCGCCACCGACGGCGCCATCACCGCCCCGGTCTCCCTCGGCGTCGCGGTCCCCCTCCTGATCGTCGTCGCCCTCGCCGCCACCGCCCTGGCCACCGTCAAACTCGCGGGGCTCACCCTCTCCTCCGACGAATAGAGGCTCGGGCTGCCCTTTGGCAGGCGCTCCGGGTCTACGGTCCAGGGGCTCGGGGCTGCACTGTAGGCAGGCGCTCAGCCGTCAACTACCCAGGGGCTCGGGGCTGCACTGTAGGCAGGCGCTCAGCGGTCTACTACCCAGGGGCTCGGGGAACTGCGAGGAGATCTGGCGTTCGGGTCACTGCGAAAGTGCCTGACCACCCCTGAACAGATCACCTTGCAGGGGCCGGCGTC
>NZ_JBIWML010000014.1:106087-144744 GCF_044766665.1 Kitasatospora sp. NPDC101801 | reverse complement strand
GTTACATTCCGAACCCGGAAGCTAAGCCTCATAGCGCCGATGGTACTGCAGGGGGGACCCTGTGGGAGAGTAGGACGCCGCCGAACAATCATTCAGGAAGCCCCTCATCCTCACCGGATGGGGGGCTTTTCTGTTGTAGGGTCAGTGCCGCAATGTTTTACGTACCGTACAGGGAGGCCCCCGAGTGGAGGTCCAGGAGACGCGCGTCCAGACCGACCGCGTCCTCACCATCCCCAACCTGCTGAGCATGGGCCGGTTGGTGGGCGTTCCGATCTTCCTGTGGCTGATTCTCTGGCCGGTGTTCGACGGGCCCAACAACGACGGTTGGGCGATCGCGATCCTGATGCTGAGCGGCATCAGTGATTACCTGGACGGCAAGCTGGCCCGGCGGTGGGGTCAGATCAGCCGGCTCGGTCAGATCCTGGATCCTGCGGCGGACCGGCTGTTCGTGCTGTCGACGCTGGTGGGGCTGACCTGGCGGGGGATTCTTCCGTGGTGGGTCACCGCGATTCTGCTGGCGCGGGAGGTTTTCATCGGTGCGTTGTTGCCGATCCTGAGCAAGCACCGGTACGGGCCCTTGCAGGTGAGTTTTCTCGGCAAGGCGGCGACCTTCAATCTGATGTACGGCTTTCCGCTTCTGCTGCTGGGCGACGGCACGGGCTGGCTGGCCGACACGGCCGGTGTGGTGAGTTGGGCCTTCATCTGGTGGGGAACGGTGCTCTACTGGTGGGCAGGCATCCTGTACGCGGTGCAGGCCAGACGACTGGTGAAGGCGGACGCCGCAGCCGCCGGCTGAGTCCGCCGGTACCCGTAGGGCACCCTTTGCGCGCCCTTAGCACGCAGCACGCACCCCCTGATGGAGCGTGGGACGAGACGAGTCCCACGCTCCATCGGTGCGTCGGCCGGGGGTTACCGGGTAGAGATGCCTTCGGAACGGTTTGATGGAACCTCGTGCAGAGGTATTCCAGAGCCGCGAAGGAGGACGCACCCGATATGAAAGCCGTTGTGATGGCAGGGGGCGAGGGAACTCGCCTTCGCCCGATGACCTCGAGCATGCCCAAACCGCTGCTGCCGGTGGCGAACCGCCCGATCATGGAGCATGTGCTGAGGCTGCTGAAGCGGCACGGCCTCACCGACACCGTGGTCACCGTGCAGTTCCTCGCCTCGCTGGTGAAGAACTACTTCGGCGACGGCGAAGAGTTGGGCATGCACCTCACCTATGCGAACGAGGAGACCCCACTAGGCACCGCAGGGAGCGTGAAGAACGCGGAGGATGCGCTCCGGGACGACTCCTTTCTGGTGATCTCCGGTGACGCACTGACCGATTTCGACCTCACCGACCTGATCGCGTTCCACCGGCGCAAGGGTGCGCTGGTGACGGTCTGTCTGACCCGGGTGCCGAACCCGTTGGAGTTCGGGATCACCATCACCGACGACGAGGGTCGGGTGGAGCGGTTCCTGGAGAAGCCGACCTGGGGTCAGGTCTTCTCGGACACCGTGAACACCGGCATCTACGTGATGGAGCCGGAGGTCTTCGACTACGTCGCGGCCGGCGAGTCGGTGGACTGGTCGAGCGACGTGTTCCCGCAGTTGCTCAAGGAGGGCAAGCCGGTCTTCGGCTACGTCGCCGAGGGCTACTGGGAGGACGTGGGCACCCACGAGAGTTACGGCAAGGCGCAGGCCGACGTCCTGGAGGGCAAGGTCGACGTCGAGCTGGACGGCTTCGAGATCTCCCCGGGGGTCTGGATCGCCGAGGGCGCGGAGGTGGACCCGGAGGCGATCCTGCGCGGGCCGCTGTACATCGGCGACTACGCCAAGGTCGAGGCCGGGGTGGAGCTGCGCGAGCACACCGTGCTGGGCAGCAACGTGGTCGTCAAGCGTGGCGCCTTCCTGCACAAGGCGGTGATCCACGACAACGTCTACATCGGGCCGCAGAGCAACCTGCGCGGCTGCGTGGTGGGCAAGAACACCGACGTGATGCGGGCCGCCCGGATCGAGGACGGGGCGGTGATCGGTGACGAGTGCCTGATCGGCGAGGAGTCGATCATCGCGGGCAACGTCCGGGTCTACCCGTTCAAGACCATCGAGGCCGGCGCCTTCGTCAACACCTCGGTGATCTGGGAGTCGCGGGGCCAGGAGCACCTGTTCGGGGTGCGCGGCGTCTCCGGCATCCTGAACGTCGAGATCACCCCCGAGCTCGCGGTCCGGCTGGCCGGCGCGTACGCCACCACGCTGAAGAAGGGTGCCACCGTCACCATCGCGCGTGACCACTCGCGTGGTGCCCGGGCGCTCAAGCGGGCGATGATCTCGGCGCTGCAGACCAGTGCGATCGACGTCCGCGACCTGGAGAACGTGCCGCTGCCGGTGGCGCGTCAGCACACCGCCAGGGGCAGCGCGGGCGGGATCTTCCTGCGCACCTCGCCCGGGGTGCCGGACTCGCTGGACATCCTGTTCTTCGACGAGCGCGGCGCCGACCTCTCGCAGGCCGGCCAGCGCAAGCTGGACCGGGTGTACGCCCGCCAGGAGTACCGGCGCGCGTTCCCCGGTGAGATCGGCGACCTGTCGCACCCGGGCAGCGTCTTCGACTCGTACGCGGGAAACCTGCTGCGGGCGGTCGACACCACCGGGGTCCGGGAGGCCGGGCTGAAGGTGGTGGTGGACGCCGCGCACGGCAGCGCCGGGCTGGTGCTGCCGAGCATCCTCGGGCGGCTCGGGGTCGAGGCGCTGACCGTCAGCGGTGGTCTGGACGAGTCGCGGCCGACCGAGGACGCCGAGTCCCGGCGGGCCGGGCTGGCCAGGCTGGGCGAGCTGGTGGCCTCCTCGCGGGCGGCATTCGGCGTGCGGTTCGACCCGGTCGGGGAGCGGGTCTCCTTCGTGGACGAGCTCGGCCGGGTGATCGGGGACGACCGGGCGCTGCTGGTGCTGCTCGACCTGGTCGCGGCCGAGCGGCGGAGCGGGCAGGTGGCGCTCCCGGTGACCACCACCCGGATCGCCGAGCAGGTCGCGGCGTACCACGGCACCCAGGTCACCTGGACCAGCACCTCGCCGGACGACCTGGCCAAGGCCGCCTCGGCGGAGGGCACGGTGTTCGGCGGCGACGGGCGCGGCGGTTTCATCGTGCCGGAGTTCAGCGGTGTGCTGGACGGCGCGGCGGCCTTCGTCCGGCTGGTCGGCCTGGTGGCCAGGACGCAGCTGACGCTCAGCCAGATCGACGCCCGGATCCCGCAGGCGCACATCCAGCGCCGGGACATCGCGACGCCGTGGGCGGCCAAGGGCATGGTGATGCGCTCGGTGGTCGAGGCGGCGGGCAGCCGGCGGCTGGACACCACCGACGGTGTCCGGGTGGTCGAGCCGGACGGGCGGTGGACGCTGGTCCTGCCGGACCCGGCCGAGGCGGTCACCCACCTGTGGGCCGAGGGCCCGGACGACGAGGCGACCCAGGCGCTGCTGGACGAGTGGGCGGCCGTGGTGGACGGCGCCGGACGGTAGTACGGAGAAACGGGGCGGGTGGCCGGCGGCCGCCCGCCCCGATCGCGTTCCCGGCACCGGTCGATCACGATCGAGTGGTGATTCGGCGCGTGTACGGCGGGGGGTGTGCACGGCCGTCCCCCGCGACATGGGACGATGTTCCGCATGCCAGCATCGCCGACGCCGAGTGACCGGGACGGACGCTACTCCCGCCCGGACGCCTCGATGTCCCTGCTGACCAGCGTGATGGACCACGGGCTGGACGAGGGCTACGCCGAGGCGGCCAAGGCCCGGGCGGGCGAGGGCCCGCGCCGGATGCCGACCGCGCTCAAGGGCAAGGCGGTGCTCGCCCTCGGCCTGGCGCTCGCCACCACGGTGGTGACGGTCGGTGCGGTCACCTCGCGCCAGGCGGCGCCGACCCTGGCCAAGGAGCGCGACGCCCTGGTGCAGCGGGTCAAGGACGCCAACGGCAGCACCGACCACCTCCAGCAGCAGATCCAGGACCTGCGCGGCAAGGTCGACCGGGCGCAGAGCCAGGCCCTGCAGGCCGACGGCAACGGCGCGCTGGCGCAGCTCGCGGGCCAGGCCGGCACTGCGGCCGTGGACGGCCCGGGCCTGAAGCTGGTGCTGGAGGACGCCTCCGGCACCGGTGCGGGCGGTTCGGTCTCCGACCCCCGGCAGGCGGACGGTTTCTCGAACACCGGGCGGCTGAAGGACCGGGACATCCAACTGGTCGTCAACGGCCTGTGGCGGTCCGGGGCCGAGGCGGTCTCGGTGAACGGCCAGCGGCTGACCGAGCTGTCGGCGATCCGGGCGGCCGGTGACGCGGTGCTGGTGGACAACCGGCCGCTGGTGCCGCCGTACACCGTGCTGGCGATCGGCGACGGCGCGAAGTTCGCCCAGACCTTCCAGGACGGCGAGGCGGGGCGCTACCTCAAGCTGATCCAGGACGGGTACGGCATCAAGTCCACCCTCACCGTCCAGAAGAAGCTGACCGTGCCGGGCGCGCTCGGCATCACGCTGCGGTACGCGCAGCCCGACACCTCAGGAGCAGCTACACCGTGATTGCCGTTCTGGGTCTCGTGATCGGCGTGGTCGTCGGTCTGATCGTCCAGCCCGAGGTGCCGGACGCCGTGGTGCCGTACCTGCCGATCGCGGTGGTGGCGGCGCTGGACGCGGTCTTCGGTGGTGTCCGGGCGATGCTGGACGGCATCTTCGACGACAAGGTGTTCGTGGTCTCGTTCCTCTCCAACGTGGTGGTCGCCGCGCTGATCGTCTACCTGGGTGACCAGCTGGGCGTCGGCTCGCAGCTGTCCACCGGCGTGGTGGTGGTGCTCGGCATCCGGATCTTCTCCAACGCGGCGGCCATCCGCCGGCACGTGTTCCGGGCCTGAGGAGGAGCGGTGGCAGCGGAAGAACAGCCCGAGGAGCAGCGGCCGGAGCCGGTCCCGGAGCCCGAGCGGCCCGAGTCGGCCGCCGAGGCCGAGCAGCCCGACCGGGTCGAGCAGCCCGAGCCGGCGGCGCCCGTGAGCGAGCAGCCGGAGACCGACCCGCGTCGGCGGCTGGGTGTCGCGCTCTGGCCGCCCCGGTTCTCCCGGGGGCAGGTGGTGGTGGCGGCGCTGCTGCTGGTGCTCGGCTTCGCGCTGGCGGTGCAGGTGCGGTCGACCAACGACCACAACCAGCTGCGCGGGGCGCGGCAGGAGGACCTGGTCCGGATCCTCGACGAACTGGACAGCCGTCAGCAGCGTCTCCTCCAGGAGAAGACGCAACTGGAACAGTCCCTGGCGCAGTTGGAGAACAGCTCCAACCAGGCCAAGGAGGCCCAGGAGCAGACCAGGAAGAAGGCGACGGAGCTCGGGGTGCTGGCCGGTACGGTCCGGGCCACCGGCCCGGGGATCGTGCTGACGATCGATGATCCCCAACGGCAGGTGAAGGCGGATATGCTGCTGGACACCCTGCAGGAACTCCGAGCCGCGGGGGCGGAGGCGATTCAGATCAACGACGTGCGAGTGGTGGCAGGCACCTACTTCACCGACACGGACGCGAGCGTGCAGGTCGACGGCAGGAATGTCTCGGCGCCGTTCCGCTTCACCGTGGTGGGGAATCCGCAGGACCTGACACCCGCGCTGAACATCCCCGGCGGCGTGGTGCGCAGCCTGGAGAAGCAGCAGGCACGTGCCACCATCACCCAGGAGCAGAAGGTCGTCGTGGACGCCCTGGCCGCTCCGACGGTCCCTCAGCACGCCAAGCCGGCGGCGAAGTGACGGCCCGACTTCCGTACGGTCCGTCAGGTTTCGACCGCCCCCGGTGCGGGTGGGCGCCCCGGCATCGGAGACACTGGGACGTCACGCTCGCCCGATCACGGCCGCCAGCCCGGCCGACCGCCTGTCCGAGCCTCACACCCTGCCCCGCGGGCGGGTCTGTCACACGCAAGGGGATTCGCCCGTGAGTCTGTTCTCGAAGCTGTTCGGCCGTGCCAACCGTCGCCCCGCGGCGGTCGAGGAGCCGACCGCGCGGCACCGCCGTGCGGACGAGTCGGCCGTGCCGGGGATGCGGCCCGCGCCCGAGCAGGCGCAGTACGCCGAGCGTCCCCTGTACCGCGAGGGCGGTCAGGCTCCGGCGAATTCGGCCGGCTACGGCGCGTCGGTCGATGCTTCCGGGGCTCCGCGCATAGGTTTCCAGTCGGGACCCTCAACCTCCGGTGGAGGGTTCGCCCAGGAGAACCCCTATGCCGATCACACCCTGCCGGGTGTGCCGCACCAGGAGGCAGCGCAGATGGCCGGTGGTCCGACTCCGTGCCTCCGGTGCGGGAACCCGAACCCGGCCACGGCACGCTTCTGTTCCAACTGCGGTACCGCGCTGCGCGGCGGGCAGCTGCCCGAGGGCGCGGCCGAGACCACCTCGACCATCTCGATCTCCGGCCTCGAGTCGTACGACCCGAACACCACCACCGGCACCGGCACCACTCCGGCGCTGTCGGCCGAGGTGCTGTCGGCGATCGACGCGCTGCCGCCGGGCTCGGCCCTGCTGATCGTGCAGCGCGGCCCGAACTCGGGCAGCCGCTTCCTGCTGGACGCGGACGTGACCACGGCCGGGCGCCACCCCGAGGGTGACATCTTCCTGGACGACGTCACGGTCTCCCGCCGGCACGTGGAGTTCCGGCGCCGTCCGGGCGGCTTCTCGGTGGCCGACGTGGGCAGCCTGAACGGCACCTACGTCAACCGCGAGCGGATCGACGAGGTGCAGCTCAACAACGGCGACGAGGTGCAGATCGGCAAGTACCGGCTGGTCTTCTTCGCCAGCCACCAGCGGGGGTACTGAACCCAACGTCGGCAGGAGCCCGAGTGACCGCGCACACCCCCAGCACCGCCGAGCTCTCGCCCGTCCCCGGTTCGCGCCGGGCGGGCGAGCTACGGCGCCGTGGTGACGAACTGCTCAGCATCGGTGCGGTGCTGACGTTCCTCCGGGACGACTTCCCCGAGGTCACCATCTCGAAGATCCGCTTCCTGGAGGCGGAGGGCCTGGTGGAACCGCAGCGGACCCCCTCGGGCTACCGCAAGTTCAGCTCCGCGGACCTGGACCGGCTGGCGTACGTGCTGCGGATGCAGCGGGACCACTACCTGCCGCTGCGGGTGATCCGCGAGCATCTGGACGCGATCGAGCGCGGCGAGGCGCCACCGGCGCTGCCCGCGCCCGACAACCGCCCCGGGCCGCTGGAGGAGGCGGACCGCGAGCTGGTGGCCCACCCGGGCGGCGGTGTGCGGCTGGGCCGCTCCGAGCTGCTGGCGGCCGCCGAGGCCGGTGAGGCCGAGCTGGTCGAGTGGGAGTCGTACGGACTGATCTCGGCCGGTTCGGACGGCGGGTACGACGGCGAGGCGCTGCAGGTCGCCCGGTTGGTCGCGGAGCTGGGCCGGTTCGGCCTGGAGCCCCGGCACCTGCGGGCGGTGAAGGCCGGCGCGGAGCGCGAGGTGGCCCTGATCGACCAGGTGGTGGCCCCGCTGCGGCGGCACCGCAACCCGCAGACCCGGGCCCACGCCGAGGCCACCGCGCGCGAACTGGCGACGCTCTCGGTGCGGCTGCACGCGGCCATGGTGCAGGCCGGACTGCGTTCGCGGACGTAGTGCCTGACCGGCTGCGCTTTCATATCCGGGGCAGGGGTCATAGGGTTGCGATGTGAACGAGCTCGACGTCGTGGGTGTCAGGGTGGAGATGCCTTCCAATCAGCCGATCGTGCTGCTTCGGGAGGTAGGGGGCGATCGGTACCTGCCGATCTGGATCGGTCCCGGTGAGGCGACGGCCATCGCGTTCGCCCAGCAGGGCATGACGCCGGTGCGGCCGCTGACCCACGACCTGTTCAAGGACGTGCTGGAGGCGCTCGGCCAGCAGCTCACCGAGGTGCGGATCAGCAACCTCCGGGACGGGGTCTTCTACGCCGAACTGGTCTTCTCCGGCGGGGTCGAGGTCAGTGCCAGGCCGTCCGACGCGATAGCGCTGGCGCTGCGCACCGGTGCGCCGATCTTCGGGGCCGAGGAGGTGCTCGCCGAGGCGGGCATCGCGATCCCGGACGAGCAGGAGGACGAAGTGGAGAAGTTCCGCGAGTTCCTGGACCAGATCTCGCCGGAGGACTTCGGCGGCCAGCAGTAGTCCGGCTGTAGTCCGCCACGCCGTCCCTCGCAAGTCGTGTTTTGCCAAAGGGCGTTCGCATACCCACACTGAGGGCACGAAAAACCACTCGGCCGGGTGACATTGTCACCGGCGCCCGGCGTGGCGATCGTTGACGGGTCCGGGGCGACTGCTTACCGTCAGGAGTGGCTCCGGTCGGTTACGCCTTCCGGGGGCCGACGGGGCATCAGGACGAGCGGACGGAGGCAGGCATGAGCGGCACGGGCGACGAAGCAGCCATCGGAGGCCAGTGCTCCGTGCACGTTCCGCGCTCCGCGCGCAGTGTGTTGGAGCGTGCTCGGGAGGGTGCCGGCGGCGAGCCGGGGCTGCCGAGGGTCAGCCGGTTCCCCGCGGTGCAGGCGGGCCAGCCCGCGATCGAACGGCTCGCGCCGACCTCGGCACTGATCGGCTACCGGGGCCCGACGGCCTGCGCGGCGGCCGGCATCACCTACCGCCAGCTGGACTACTGGGCCCGGACGGGCCTGCTGGAGCCGAGCGTGCGGACGGCCTACCCGGCCAGCTCGCAACGGCTGTACAGCTTCCGCGACATCCTGCTGCTGAAGATCGTGAAGAGACTGCTGGACACCGGGGTGTCGCTGCAGAACATCCGGGTGGCGGTCGGCCACCTGCGCGGCACCGAGTCCGAGGACCTGACCGGGCTGACCCTGATGTCCGACGGCGCCACCGTGTACGAGTGCACCTCCCCGCAGCAGGTGGTCGATCTGCTGAAGGGCGGTCAGGGGGTCTTCGGCATCGCCGTGGGCGCGGTTTGGCGGGAGCTGGAGACGACCCTGAGCCGGCTGCACGCCGAGCGCACCGACACCGGTGAGACCCTGGCCGGCCAGGGCCCGGCCGACGAACTGGCCCAACGGCGCAACCGCGCGGGCTGACCGCACGTCGCTCTCCCCGGACGGACGATCAAGGGGAGGCACGATGCGGCGGGCGGTGCAGCGGCGGCTGTTCCAGGCGGTGGTGGCGGCGAGCGCGGTGGCGCTGGCGCCGATGACCTGGCTCTGGCTCGGGGCGGGCGACCGGATCGGCACGGTGGCGCAGGCGCCCGCGGCGCCGGTGGCGGTGGTGTTCGGGGCCGGGCTGTTCGACGGCAGGCCCTCGCCCTACCTGGCGCACCGGCTGGACGCGGCGGTGACGCTCTTCCAGGACCACCGGGTACAGGCCGTGCTGGTGACCGGCGACAACAGCCGGACCGAGTACGACGAGACCGACGCGATGCGGGACTACCTGGTCGAGCACGGGGTGCCCGCGGTGCGGGTGGTGGAGGACTACGCCGGTTTCGACACCTGGGACTCCTGCACCCGGGCGCAGAAGATCTTCGGGGTGGAGCGGGCGGTGCTGATCAGTCAGACCTTCCACGTCCGGCGGGCGCTGGCACTCTGTCAGGCGGCGGGCATCGACGCGTACGCGGTCGGGGTGGAGGAGGCCACCGACCGCACCTGGTACTACGGCGGGCTGCGGGAGATCCCGGGGGCGGGCAAGGCGGCGCTGGACGCGCTGTTCGAGCCGGACCCGGTTTTCCTGGGCGAGAAGGAGCACGGCCTGGGCCGGGCGCTGGCGGACGCCGCGCGCTGACGACCGCGATCCGGCCGGCCGGGACCTGACACGGCCGCACCGGGTCGTCCGGAAACTGTCGTACCCCTGCGGGATGATCGAGCCGTGCGGTCAGTGCCGAGCATCCTCCACCTCGACATGGACGCCTTCTTCGCGGCGGTGGAGCAGGCGGCCAAGCCGAGCCTGCGCGGCAAGCCGGTGATCGTCGGCGGCCTCGGCGGCCGGGGCGTGGTGTCCACCGCCTCGTACGAGGCCCGGAAGTTCGGCGTGCACTCGGCGATGCCGATGGCCCAGGCCCGGCGGCTCTGCCCCAACGCGGCCTTCCTGACCGGCCGGTTCGAGGCCTACCGGCAGGTCAGCGAGCTGGTGATGGGGCTGCTGCGGGAGCTCTCCCCGCTGGTCGAGCCGCTCAGCCTGGACGAGGCCTTCGTCGACCTGGAGGCCGGCCCGCACGGCGAGCTGCTGGCCGAGGCCGGGCCGGTGGCCGCACCGGAGCTGATCGTGGCGATCGCGGCCGACCTGCGGGCGGACATCACCGAGCGGACGGGCCTGACCGCCTCGGTCGGCCTGGCCAGCTCCAAGCTGATGGCGAAGATCGCCTCCGAGCAGGCCAAGCCGGACGGCCTGGTGCTGGTGGAGGCCGGGCAGGAGCGGGCGGTGCTGGCCACCATGCCGGTCCGGGCGCTGCCCGGGATCGGCCCGGCCACCGAGCAGGTGCTGCGCCGGGTCGGCCTGGAGAAGGTCGCGGACCTGGCCGCGGCGGGTGAGGCGGAGCTGGTCCAGCTGCTCGGGCGCTCGCACGGCCTCGGTGTGTTCCAGATGTCCACCGGCCAGGACGACCGCCCGGTGGTGGCGGACCGGGACGCCAAGTCCGTCTCGGTCGAGGACACCTTCGAGGTGGACCTGCTGGACCGGGGGCGGGTGCTGGCGGAGATCGACGTCCTGGCGGCCCGGTGCATCCGCCGCCTGCACGCCAGCGGCCGCTCGGGGCGGACGGTGGTGCTCAAGGTGCGGCGCTTCGACTTCTCCACCCTGACCCGCTCCGAGACGCTGCGGGCGCCCACCGACGACGAGACGGTGATCGCCGAGACGGCCCGCCGGCTGGCCCTCCAGGTGGACATCACCGGGGGCGTGCGGCTGCTCGGGGTGGGGGTGTCGCAGCTGGCGGACTTCACCCAGGAGGACCTGTTCGCGCAGGCGGAGCAGGCCGAGCGGGCGGAGCGGGCCGCCGCGCCGGAGGTGCTGGAGGAGGTCAGGGCCGAGCCGGCGCCGATGGTGGAGGAGACCAGGCACTGGCGGCCGGGGCAGGACGTGACGCACGCTCAGCTCGGCCCGGGCTGGGTGCAGGGCAGCGGGGTGGGCCGGGTGACGGTGCGGTTCGAGACCCCGCAGAGCGAGATCGGCCGGGTCCGTACCTTCGCGGTGGAGGACCCGGAGCTGACGCCGTCCCGCCCGCAGCCGCTCCGGCCGGGGATGGTGCTGCCCGAGGAGGCGTCCGGGGACGGCTGAGGGACGGGAGCGGCCCCCGCACCGTGTCCAGCGGTGCGGGGGCCGTTCATCCGGCCGGGCCCCGGGTGCGGTCGTGATGCCCTCACGTACCGCCGTGGGCCCGGTGACCGCGCGACCCGTCCCTGAGCGCGCGGTCGACGCCGTCAGGCGTCGGTCTTCACCAGCTCCGGGGCGGAGGCGGCAGCCTCGACCGGGGCGGGCGTGGTCTTGACGGTGCGGATCGCGAACGGCACCACGGCCGCCACCAGGCACATCGCGCCGGCCACCCAGAAGGCGTGCTGGTAGGCGTCCAGGGTGGGCAGCGGGATCGGCAGGTGCGGGATCAGGTCGCCGGTCAGGATGGCGCCCATCACGGCGGTGCCGATGGCGCCGCCGACGGTGCGCAGCACGGCGTTCATGCCGTTGGCGATGCCGGACTGCTCGACCGGGACGGCGCCGTTGATGTAGGCGGGCATCGCGGCGTAGGCCAGGCCGACGCCGAGACCGAAGACGGCGGAGGCGAGGTAGATGTCACCCTCGGCCCCGTGCCGGACCGCCAGGTACATCAGGCCGACGGCGCCCAGCAGGCCGCCGAGCACCAGCGGGAGCCGGGGGCCGCGACGGGCGATCAGCAGCGCGCCGCCCGGGGCGGCGACCATCGAGCCGATGGCGGAGGGCAGCAGCATCACACCGGCGTGCAGCACGCTGGCGGTGAAGCCGTAGTGCGCGACCTTCTCGGGGGTCTGCGCGAAGTTGCTGATCACCATGAACGAGCCGTACATGCCGAAGCCGATCAGCAGCCCGGAGAGGTTGGTGAAGGCGACGGCCGGACGGGCCATCATCTTCATGTCGACCAGCGGGTGGGCGACCCGGACCTCGATGAGGCCCCAGATCAGGGCGACCACCGCGGCGACGGCGAACAGGCCGAGGGTGCGGGTGGAGGTCCAGCCCCAGGTGTTGCCCTGGCTGACCGCGACCAGCAGGGCGCAGAGCCAGCCGGCCAGGGTGAGCGCGCCGAGCGGGTCGGCGCCGCCGTTCTTGTCGGTCACCGGGTCGGTCGGGACCCGGAAGATCACCAGCACGACGGCCAGCAGGCCGAAGGCCAGGCCCATCCAGAAGATCGACTTGTAGTTCCAGTGCTCCAGCAGCAGACCGGTGGCGACCAGTCCGAGGCCGCTGCCGACGCCCATCGAGGCGCTGATCAGGGCGACGCCGCCGGTGACCTTCTCCTTGGGGAGCTCGTCCCGGACGATGCTGATCGCCAGCGGGAGCACCCCGCCGCCCGCGCCCTGCAGGACGCGGGCGACCACCAGCCAGGTGAACGAGTGGGTGCCGACCGCCAGCGCGGACCCGGCGACCAGGCCGCCGAGCGAGACCAGCAGCATCGGCTTGCGGCCGCGCAGGTCACCGAAGCGGCCGAGCAGCGGGGTCAGTACGGCGGCGGACAGCAGGTTCGCCGTCATCAGCCAGGTGATGTTCGAACCGGAGACGTCCAGTTCCTTGGCCAGCGAAGGCAGGATCGGGACGACCGCGGTCTGCACCACGCTGAACGCCAGCATCGCCAACACCAGGGCGGGGAGCACGCGCGCGCTGCTCGGCCTCACGGATTTTCCTCCAGTTCGGGCCACCCTGGCGGAGAGCTTCAGGTGGGAGAAAGTCAATGAACTGAAGTAAAGATGCCGTCAGATACTTCACTGTGTCAAATATTGCTTGGTGAAGCTTTGGCAAAGTGGCGGGGCGTCAGGACGGCCGGAGCGGTTCCGGGCGCAGCTGGCCGGAGTTGGCGGTGGTCGGCGCGGGTGCCGGCGCGGGCGCGGGGGTGGTGGTGCTGTCGTGGATCTCCACCTGTTCGCGGCGCAGCTCCTCGCGGATCAGCGCCTCCTCGGTGAACCGCTCGACCACCAGGCGGACCCGCTCGACCGGGGCCAGGTACTTGCGCACCACGGGACGCTCCTCCCGGAGCGTCACCTCCTCGACCGCCTCGGCGATCTCCTGCTCGCTGAGCGCGGCCCGCTCGGCCTCGGTGACCGGCACCCGCTCCACCCGGACCCGCTCCTTCACCACCGGCACCTTGCGCTCGACCGCCTCGGTGGTGACGTACTTGCGCAGCTTCGCGGTGCCCAGCACGTGCCACTCGGTGGTGACGTCCAGCCGCTCCTCGCGGCAGGTGATCTCCACCGGGCCGGCCGGCGCGTTGCCGACCGTGGTCGGGGCGGGGGAGGGGGCGCCGGCGGTGGCGGGCGGCGGGGTGAGGACCGGATCGGCGTGCTGCTTGGCAGCCGGGGCCTCCGGGCTGGTGGTGAAGGCCATCGGGGCGGCCGCCACGGTCGGGGCGGCGGGTGAAGCGTTCATGCTGGTTTCCTTGCTGAGGGTGCCGAAGTCGAGGTCCTTGGCGGTCCCCGACCCGTTGCCGACCGCGGCCGGCGGAGCGGCACCGCCCGCGTCCAGGCCGTAGTAGCGGTAGAGCTGGAGCTCCTGGGCCGGGGAGAGGTGCTGGCCGACCCCGAAGTCGGGGGAGTCCTTGATCAGCGACTTGTCGTACGGCACCTTGAGCTCCTCCCCGGAGAACTCGCTGGTGGTCAGCGGGACGAAGGCGTCCCGGCCGAAGATCCCGGTACGGACGGCGGCCCACTCCGGCTCGCCGGTCGCGTCGTCCAGGTAGACCTCGTCGACCGTGCCGATCTTGTCGCCGTTCCGGTCGACCGCCTTGTGGCCGATCAGGTCTCGCGGGTCGATGTCGGTCTGCACGCTGTCCTCCAGCAGGTACGAATGCCCCGTCGACAGGTCGTCAGGGGGCGGCCGAAGGAGCTGGACGGCCGCACTTCACACGAAAAGCCATCAAACGTACGCTGGCGAGCCGGGTGCACCCGTCCGGGGCAGTCCGCCGGACCGGGGCACCCGTGATCAACCGGCGTGTCGCTGGTACCCTGGGCCGCGACTGCCGAGCCCGCTCGGGAGAGTCCCCGCACCGCCCAGCGGTGTCATGGGGACGCCGAAGGAGCAAACCCTCCCCGGAATCTCTCAGGCATCCGTACCGTGCGGGGTAGGTCACTCTGGAAAGCAGGGCAGGACCGACGGCGAGGGAGCCGACGGCCCCCACCCTCACCGACGGTGCAAGCCGACGGGGCGGCCCTGCGGCCGCCGCGTGCGGGCGAAGCTCTCAGGTACCGATGACAGAGGGGGAGGCCTGACGGGCTCGTTCGTCCCCGGCTCCGCTGTCCCACAGTGGTGTTGCCGTCCGGCGTGCGTGCCCCCGCCGGTCCGTGACCAGGAGGCCTCGACCCCATGAATGCCCAGCCGACCCTCACCGAGCTTGAGCAGTCAAGCCCCTTCGAGAACCGTCACATCGGCCCCGACGTCGCCGCCCAGGAGAAGATGCTGGCGCAGGTCGGGTACGGCTCGCTGGACGAGCTGTCCGCCGCCGCCGTCCCGGACGCGATCAAGAGCCTGACCGCGCTGGGCCTGCCGGCCGGCCGCAGCGAGGCCCAGGTGCTCGCCGAGCTGCGCGAGCTGGCGGACCGCAACCAGGTGCTCCAGCCGATGATCGGCCTGGGCTACTACGGCACCTTCACCCCGCCGGTGATCCTGCGCAACGTGCTGGAGAGCCCGGCCTGGTACACCGCGTACACGCCGTACCAGCCGGAGATCTCGCAGGGCCGGCTGGAGGCCCTGATCAACTTCCAGACCGTGGTCGCCGACCTGACCGGCCTGGACACCTCCGGCTCCTCGCTGCTGGACGAGGGCACCGCCGCCGCCGAGGCGATGGCGCTGGCCCGCCGGGTCGGCAAGGTCAAGGGCGGGATCTTCCTGGTCGACGCCGACACCCTGCCGCAGACCGTCGCGGTGATCCAGACCCGGGCCGAGCCGACCGGGGTCGAGGTGGTCGTCGCCGACCTGTCCGAGGGCATCCCGGCCGAGCTGGCCGAGCGCGGCGTCTTCGGTGTGCTGCTCCAGTACCCCGGTGCCTCCGGCGCGGTCCGCGACCTGGCCCCGGTGATCGAGCAGGCGCACGGCCTGGGCGCGATCGTCGCGGTGGCCGCCGACCTGCTGGCGCTCACCCTGCTGAAGTCGCCGGGCTCGCTCGGCGCCGACATCGCCTGCGGCACCTCGCAGCGCTTCGGTGTCCCGATGGGCTTCGGCGGCCCGCACGCCGGCTACCTGGCGGTCCGCGCCGCGTACGCCCGCAGCCTGCCCGGCCGCCTGGTCGGCGTCTCGGTGGACGCCGACGGCAACCGCGCCTACCGCCTGGCGCTGCAGACCCGCGAGCAGCACATCCGCCGCGAGAAGGCCACCTCCAACATCTGCACCGCCCAGGTGCTGCTGGCCGTGATGGCTTCGATGTACGCGGTCTACCACGGCCCCGACGGCCTGGCCGACATCGCCCGCCGGACCCACCGCTACGCCGCCGCGCTGGCCGAGGGCCTGCGCGCGGGCGGCGTCGAGCTGACCACCGGTCAGTTCTTTGACACCGTCACCGCCAAGGTGCCGGGCCGGGCCGCCGAGGTGGTCGCCGCCGCCCGCGAGAACGGCGTGAACGTCTTCCGGGCGTCCGAGGACCTGGTCTCGATTTCCTGCGACGAGACCACCACCCGCGAGCACCTGGCCGCCGTCTGGGCCGCCTTCGGCGTCACCGCCGAGGTCGCCGAGGCCGCCGACGCGCTGCCCGCCGGCCTGCTGCGCCAGGACGAGTACCTGACCCACCCGGTCTTCCACAGCCACCGCTCGGAGACCGCGATGCTGCGCTACCTGCGCCGCCTCTCGGACCGGGACTACGCGCTGGACCGGGGCATGATCCCGCTGGGCTCCTGCACCATGAAGCTCAACGCGACCACCGAGATGGAGCCGGTGACCTGGCCCGAGTTCGGCCAGCTGCACCCGTTCGCCCCGGTGGACCAGGCCGAGGGCTTCCTGACCCTGATCCGGCAGCTGGAGCAGCAGCTGGTCGAGGTGACCGGCTACGACGCGGTCTCCATCCAGCCGAACGCCGGTTCGCAGGGCGAGCTGGCCGGTCTGCTCGCGGTCCGCGCCTACCACCGCGCCAACGGCGACACCCAGCGCGACGTCTGCCTGATCCCGGCCTCCGCGCACGGCACCAACGCGGCCTCCGCCGTGATGGCCGGCATGCGGGTGGTCGTGGTGAAGACCCTGACCGACGGCGACGTGGACGTCGAGGACCTGCAGGCCAAGATCGAGCAGCACCGCGAGCAGCTCGCCGTGCTGATGGTCACCTACCCGTCCACCCACGGCGTGTTCGAGACCCAGATCACCGAAATCTGCGCGGCCGTGCACGAGGCCGGCGGCCAGGTGTACGTGGACGGCGCCAACCTGAACGCCCTGGTCGGCCTGGCCAAGCCGGGCAAGTTCGGCGCGGACGTCTCGCACCTCAACCTGCACAAGACCTTCTGCATCCCGCACGGCGGCGGCGGCCCGGGCGTCGGCCCGGTCGCGGTGCGCTCGCACCTGGCGCCGTACCTGCCGAACCACCCGCTGCAGCCGGAGGCCGGCCCGGCCACCGGTGTCGGCCCGATCTCGGCCGCCCCGTGGGGCTCGGCCGCGATCCTGCCGATCTCCTGGGCGTACGTCCGGCTGATGGGCGGCGAGGGTCTCAAGCGCGCCACCCAGGTCGCGGTGCTGAACGCCAACTACATCGCCAAGCGGCTCGCCCCGCACTACCCGGTGCTCTACACCGGCCCCGGCGGTCTGGTCGCGCACGAGTGCATCATCGACCTGCGCCCGCTCACCAAGGAGACGGGGGTGACCGTGGACGACATCGCCAAGCGCCTGATCGACTACGGCTTCCACGCCCCGACCATGTCCTTCCCGGTGGCCGGCACGCTGATGATCGAGCCGACCGAGTCCGAGGACCTGGGCGAGATCGACCGGTTCTGCGAGACCATGATCGAGATCCGGGCCGAGATCGAGAAGGTCGGCCGCGGCGAGTGGGCGGCGGACGACAACCCGCTGCGCAACGCCCCGCACACCGCCGCCACGATGGCCGGTGAGTGGACGCACGGCTACTCGCGCCAGGAGGCGGTCTTCCCGGCCGGCGTGAACCCGGCGGACAAGTACTGGCCGCCGGTGAGCCGGATCGACGGCGCGTACGGCGACCGCAACCTGGTCTGCTCCTGCCCGCCGCTGGACGAGTACGGCTCCTGAGCCGCTGATCGGCGCCCCCGGTGGAGTCACTCCGCCGGGGGCACCCGTCGTTCGGTCAGGAGGCGATCGCCAGCGGTCGGCGCGGGCCGACCACCCGGCCGTCGGGCAGCAGCTCGCCGGTGTCGTCGAACAGCAGGACGCCGTTGCAGAGCAGGCTCCACCCCTGGTCGGGGTGGCAGGCCACGGTGACGGCCGCCTCGTGGTCGGTGGACTCCGCTGACGGACACTCAGGACGGTGCTGGCACATCTTCGTACCCTCGCTTCGCTGCTTACGACCCGGCCGACCGGGTACGGGCAGCCGCTGGGCGCCCCGCCCCGTCGATCCGATCCCCTGCCCGGCCCAGGTGTGAACCGGCGCTCCGACGGGTAGGACAGGCCGCCCCCCGCGTCGGTTCCCAGTGTCGTCATACCGAGGGCGTCCCGCAGCGATTTCGTGACATGCGCCACAACTGGATCCCAGGGATCACCCGTTCAGATGGCACCGGGCGCCGGGCGGCATCGAACGGGCCACCGACGGCAGCCCGTTCGGGGCGGCGCCGATGGCCCGTTCGGGTGACGAGCGGGGCCGGTCGGTCTCAGGACCGCCCGAGGGCCAGCGGGCGGGCCAGCAGGGCGAGCAGCTCGGCGGCCGGGTAGACCCGGTGCGCGGTGATCCCGAGCGGTGCGGGCGCGAGCGGGATCAGCAGGTCGACGGAGGGCCCGGGCTCGGGATGGTGCAGCCAGAGCGCGGTGGCGTAGTGGCCGGGCATGGAGAGCAGCCTGGGCTGGTGCCTGGCCCGGGAGGCGATGGCGAGCTGACCGGCCTGGCGGAGCGCGCGCAGGGTCGAGTCCAGGTAGGGGCCGGCGGTGAAGTGCGAGAAGGTGTGGCCGTCCGGCGACTCGACCACCTCGGCCGCCGCGGCGGTCTCGTGGCCGGATCGGATCAGGAACCGCCAGCCCGTCCGGCGGGCGGTGGCCAGGGTGGCACCGGGCTCGTCGAGGACGTGCACCGCGAGCGGGTGCGCGGGTAGCAGCCGCTCGGCGCCGCGCAGGGCGGCGGCTGCCGGCGGGCTGAGCGCGGCCCCGTTCTCCAGTGCGCCGAGGACGGCGCGCAGGGCGCTCAGCGGGGGCTGGGGCGTGTGCAGGGTCATGGCGGGTCGCCTCTCCGTGCTAGATCGGCGTGCGAGTGCGGCATACCGGCGTGGCGCTGGCGGAAACCTGGGCCGTGTCCGGTTGGGCATGATCGCGGCGTGGGCGCGGGCCCACCGTCGCGAAGGCTTCGGGAGCGGCGGGCGCCGGGCGGAAGATGTGCGAATTCTACTCGAACAGGTGCACAGGGTGACCTTCTTATCACGTTCAGTGCCCGGTGGCAAGTCGGGAATCAGCTGACGCGCCGTCAACAACCTTGTTCGGCCCCTCTGTTCGGGCTCGCGGCTAGGGATCTTCCGGTGGGGCATGATGCAGGGACGGTCGACCTAGGTGAAGGGGCACCCATGGGCGAGAAGGTCGTGGCTACTCGCGCGGAACTGTCCGATCGGCAGCTGTACCGCCGAAAGCTCCAGGGCTGTCTGGACGCGTTGGACCGGATGCTGCGCGAGGGGCGTTTCGACCGGCCCAAGGCGATGGTCGGCCTGGAGATCGAGCTCAACCTGGCCGACGACCTGGGCCGCCCGGTGATGCGGAACGAGCAGGTGCTGGCCTCGATCGCGTCCGGCGACTTCCAGACCGAGCTGGGCCAGTTCAACATCGAGCTGAACATCGCCGCCCGTCGGCTCACCGGCCACGTGCTGGACGAGCTGCGAGAGGAGATCGACACCGGGCTGCGCTACGCCGACCGGAAGGCCGAGGAGGTCGGCGCCCGGATCGCGATGGTCGGCATCCTGCCGACCCTGGACCTGGACCACACGGGTCTGGACGCGATGTCCCACAACGACCGGTACACCCTGCTCAGCGACCAGATACAGGCCGCCCGCGGCGAGGACATCGCGCTGGACATCGAGGGGGTGGAGCGGCTCACCGTCGAGTCCGTCACGATGGTCGCCGAGGCCGCCGCCACCTCGCTGCAGCTGCACCTTCAGGTCACCCCGGAGCGGTTCGCCCCGGTCTGGAACGCGGCCCAGGCGATCGCCTCGGTGCAGCTCGCGCTCGGGGCCAACTCGCCCTTCCTGTTCGGCCGTGAGCTCTGGCGGGAGACCAGGCCGGTGCTGTTCCAGCAGGCCTGCGACACCCGTTCGGCGGAGCTCAAGGCGCAGGGCGTCCGGCCGATCACCTGGTTCGGCGAGCGCTGGGTGGACTCCGCGCTCGACCTGTTCGCGGAGAACCAGCGGTACTTCCCGCCGCTGCTGCCGATCTGCGACGACGAGGACCCGGTCAAGGTGCTGGCCTCCGGCGGCATCCCGAAACTGGCCGAGATGCGCCTGCACAACGGGACCATCTACCGCTGGAACCGCCCGGTGTACGACGTCTCCGGCGGAGTCCCGCACCTGCGGGTGGAGAACCGCTGCCTGCCCGCCGGGCCGACCGTGGTCGACACCCTGGCCAACGCCGCGTTCTACTACGGCCTGGTCCGGGTGCTGGCCGAGCAGCCCAGGCCGATCTGGACCAGGCTGCCGTTCGCCCAGGCCGACCAGAACTTCCACACCGCCGCCCGGTACGGCATCGACGCGGTGCTGCAGTGGCCGAAGCCGGGCCGGGGCGCCCGGGGCACCGTCCCGGTGGCCGCCACCGAGCTGGTGCTGAACGAGCTGCTCCCGATGGCCCGGCAGGGGCTGGACGAGTGGGGCATCGAGCCCGGCGACCGGGACCGCTACCTCGGCATCATCGAGCAGCGCTGCCTGCGCCGCACCAACGGCGCCTCCTGGCAGGCCGCCACGGTGCACGTGCTGCGCGAGCGGTACGGGATGGACCGCTCCTCGGCGATCGCCGCGATGACCCGGCGCTACCTGGAGCACATGCGCGGCGGCGAGCCCGTGCACACCTGGCCGGTGGGCTGACGGATCGGCAGGTTGTCCAGACCATCGGGCAAGTTGTACGAACAACCTGTGGTCATCGGGCCGCAACGTGATCACTGCTGCGTGTACATCTGGGGCAACTAGACATAGCGGGTCCGGGCCGAACAGTGGCCCTGTGCTGTGAACGAGGAGCACCCCGATGAGTCCCGAAGTCTCACGCCGCACCCTGCTCGGCGGCGCCGCCGCGGCCGCCGTGCTGTCCGCCCTGCCGCTCAGCGTCCGGGAGGCGCTGGCCGCCCCCGCCAAGCCGGGGCGGCTGACGGACATTCAGCACGTGGTGGTGCTGATGCAGGAGAACCGCTCGTTCGACCACTACTTCGGCACCCTGCCCGGGGTGCGCGGCTTCGGCGACCGCGCCGCCGTGCGCGGGGTGACCGGCCGCTCGGTGCTCCACCAGCCGGACCCGTCCCGGAAGGAGGGGCACCTACTGCCGTTCGCGATGAACGCCGCGCACACCAGCGCGTACCAGCAGGGCGCGCCCGCCTTCGGCTTCGTCGACTCGATGAAGGCGTGGAACGACGGCCTGGCCGACGGCGGGGTCTCCCGGCGCTCCTCCGGCTGGCTCGGCCAGGGCTACTACGAGCCGGCCGACATGCCGTTCTACCACGCGATCGCCTCGGTCTTCACCACCTGCGACCACTACTTCGCCTCGGTGCAGTGCAACACCAACACCAACCGCGACCACTTCATGACCGGCACCAGCGGCGGCACGGTGCGGGACGTCCCGGTGACCGACAACACCGAGATCCCCGGCGGCTACGAGTGGACCACCTACGCCGAGCGGCTGGAGCGGGCCGGGATCAGCTGGCGGACCTACCAGGCGCTGGACAACTACGACGACAACGCCTTGGCCTGGTTCGCCCCCTTCCAGCAGGCCAAGCCGGGTGAGCCGCTGTACGAGCGCGGCATGAAGATGGTCGGCGACCCGGCGAAGAAGAACGACCCGTTCGCGATGGGCGACGCACTGGTGGCGGCGTTCACCGCCGACGTGCAGGCCGACAAGCTGCCGCAGGTCTCCTGGCTGGTGGCCCCGGCCGCGCTCTCCGAGCACGCCAACTACGCGCCGCCGAACGGCGAGCACCTGACCGCCCGGCTGCTCTCCGCGCTGGCCGCCAAGCCCGAGGTCTGGGCGAAGACCGTCTTCATCCTCAACTACGACGAGCACGGCGGCTTCTCCGACCACCTGCTGCCCCCGGTGCCGCCGCTGGCGGCCGGGCGCGGCGGCTCCACCGTGCCGGTGGACGGCGAGGTGGTGGTCCGGGTCAGCAAGGGGAGTGCCGGCTACCACCGGGTGGTCGGCCAAGACGGCCGGTACCGGGTGAAGGCCGCCGACGGCTCGCTCGCCTGGTCCGACACCCTGCCCGCCGGGGAGACCCTGGTCTCGGGTCCGTACCCGATGGGCCTGGGCGTCCGGGTGCCGATGGTGGTGGTGTCGCCGTGGACCCGGGGCGGGGTGGTGGACTCGACCGTCTACGACCACACCTCGGTGCTCCGCTTCCTGGAGCAGCGGTTCGGCGTCGCCGAGCCCAACATCAGCCCCTGGCGACGGGCCGTCACCGGTGACCTGACCTCGGTCTTCGACTTCTCCGGCCGCGACCCGGTCTGGCCGCAGCTGCCCGACACCAGCGGCAACCGGCAGAAGGTCACCGACACCGGCAAGCTGCCCGCCCCGACCGTGCCCAGCCCGCAGCTGCTGCCCCGGCAGCAGGTGGGCACCCGCACCGCCCGGCCGAACCCGTACGTGCTGCGCCTCAAGCCACAGGTGAGGGGTGGTCAGCTGACGCTGGAGCTGGCCAACCAGGGCAGGCAGGGTGCGGTGTTCGCCGCCTACCCGGCGCCCGGCACGCCGCCCCGGCACTACACGGTGGCCGCCAAGGACCGGCTCTCCGACAGCTGGGCGATCGGCCCGGAGGGCTACGACCTGCGGGTGCACGGCCCGAACGGTGCGCACTGGCACCTGCGCGGCGACGCCGCCGGGGCGTACGAGGTGGAGCTGTTCCCGGAGTCCGGCGCCGAGCGGGTGCTGGAGTTCCACCTGATCAACCGTTCGAAGAGCCCGCAGACCTTCCTGATCGGCGACCTGGCGTACGGCGGCGGGGTGCAGGAGGTGCGGATCACCGGGCAGGACACCCGGCCGGTCCGGGTCAAGGTCAACCGGGAGGGCTGGTACGACCTGGCGGTCTCGGTGCAGGGCGACCTGACGTTCCGTCGGCGCTACGCCGGGCGGATGCCCGGGCAGGAGCAGGGTGTGACCGACCCGGCGATGGGCCTGGCCGACGCGCTCGCCCTGGACGTGACGCTGGGCGCGGCCTCGGCCACCGTCGACGAGGCGATCCTGCTCCCGGGCCGGCCGGCCCGGGTGACCGCCCGGTTCACCGCCACCACCGCGCTGGCGGGCCTCGAAGCCCAGCCGGTGCTGCCGCCGGGCTGGACCGCGCAGGTGGTCACCGCGCCGCCGGCCGCGCTGGCCGAGGGCGCCGGCGCCACCGCCGAGTGGGAGGTGCAGCCGCCCGCTGTACTGCCGGACGGGGCCGCCCACCGCATCCTGGTCACCGCCCGGGCCAGGTCCGGTCAGCGGTTCGTGCTCGCCGACGGTGAACTGGCCGCCCGGACCGCACCCGTGATGGCCGGTCACCTGCTGGGCGAGGACTTCGAGTCGCTGGCCCCGCTGCTCCAGCCGGTCGGTGCCGTCTCCGGCTGGACCGCCCGGGCGCCGCAGGGCTGGTCGGTGCTGAACGCGGCCGGCATGCCGCAGGGCACCGCCCGGCTGCAGGGCTGGACCTTCCACACCAAGCGGGCCTGGTCCAACCCGGCCGGGCAGGACCGGGGCGCCTTCACCCGGGGCCTGGGCATCCTTGCGGTGGCCGACCCGGACGACTGGGACGACACCGGCGCACCGTCGGCCAAGGGGAAGTTCGACTCCACCCTGGTCTCGCCCGCCGTGCCGATCCCGGCCGGGGTCTCCACGCTGTACCTGGCCTTCGACTCGCACTACCGGCAGGAGGCCCCGCAGAAGGCCGCCGTGACGGCTGTGTTCGACACCGGGCAGGAGCTCCGGCTGGTCCAGTACAGCTCCGACGCGACCGGGAACGACAACGCCGGCAAGGACGTCCAGAACAGCTTCGTGACCCGGCAGTTCGCCGTCCCGGCGGGGGCTCGGGCGGTGACGCTGAAGTTCCGGATGTACGACGCGGGCAACAACTGGTTCTGGGCGGTCGACCATGTCCGCCTGGACAGCTCGCCGATCAAGGGCTGACCGGCTCTCAGATCCGTGTGCGAGGATGATCGGCCCGGCGCACCGCCGGGCCGATCGTCGTTGTGGGAGACCAGGTGACCACCGTTTCGACCCCGCCCGGGACCGCCGGGATCTCGCGGCGGCTGCTCGGGATCGAGCTGCTGGTGGTGCTCGGGCTCTCGTTCGGGATGAGCGGCCTGGGCGCGCTGATCAGCTTCCTGGGCTCGGTCACCGAGCCCGCGCAGCTGGCCAAGCAGGTGGCCACCCTGAACGGCTCGCGCGCGCCCGGCCGCCCGTGGCTGGACCTGGCCTGGCAGCTCTACTACATCGCGCGCGGCCTGATGCCCGTCGCCCTGGTCGGCTACCTGCTGCTGCGCGAGGGCGCCTCGTTGCGGGTGCTCGGCTTCGACCTCCGGCAGAAGTGGCGCGACCTGGGCCGGGGCACGGCGGTGGCCGCCGCGATCGGCGGCACCGGCCTGCTGTTCTACCTCGCCTCGCAGGCGGCGGGGTTCAACCTGACCGTGGCCCCGTCCGGACTGCCGGACGTCTGGTGGCGGGTCCCGGTGCTGATCTGCTCGGCCTGGGAGAACTCGATCGCCGAAGAGGTGATCGTGCTCGGCTTCCTGCTCCGGCGGCTCGGGCAGTTGGGCTGGGGCTGGCCCGCGATCGTGGTCACCAGTTCGGTGCTGCGCGGCTCGTACCACCTGTACCAGGGCATCGGCGGGCTGATCGGCAACATGGTGATGGGCGGGGTGTTCTGCCTGCTGTACCGCCGCTGGGGCCGGGTGATGCCGCTGGTGGTGGCGCACGCCCTGATCGACACGGTGGCCTTCGTCGGGTACGCCCTGCTGGCCGGCCACGTGAGCTGGCTGCCGACCGGCTGACGGCGGGTCAGGCACAGTTCTGCCCCAGCCGTCCGGCGGCGGGCGGTCGTTGCAGCAGGCGGTCGACGTGGTGGCGCTGTAGGCCCTGCCCCGGCTCGACCGGCAGCAGCAGCCGGTCCCGGCGGAGCAGCGAGCGGCGCAGCAGGCTGCCCGGGATCACGTCGTCCACCCAGGCGAACGGGCGGCCGTCGGCGTACCGGAGCAGCGGGGCCCACTTGTGCGCGGCGATCAGGTCGAGCACCGGGACCTTCGGGTCGTCCGGCTGCGGCACGTAGCCGGAGAACCTGACCACCGGGAGCCGGGGCAGGCCGAGCGCCGGGGCGATGTGCACGTTCGCGTGGTCCTCCCAGGTGGTCGCCCAGCAGAGTTCGTACGTGCCGGCCAGCTCGCGCAGCCAGCCGGCGTGCCGGGCCGAGAGCAGCACGGCGTAGCCCAGCAGGGTGTGCGAGTCGAAGCCCGCGTCGGGGTGCGGGCAGACCGGGTTGAGGACTCCGTCGACGTCCAGGAACAGCAGCGGCTTTGGCACTTGGCTCCCCCCAAGGTGACACCGTTGTCACATGGTCGGACGAACGAATCGGGGAGACGGTTGCCCGATGTCACCCGGAAGTGACGGTTTCCCGTTCCGGTACGACCTCGGGGGCGGCCCGGCGGAGGCGGCGGACCTGGGGCTCGGCCAGCACCAGCAGGGCGAGCAGGGCGATCAGGGCCGCACAGGTCCAGAGCGCGCCCCGCATGCCGAGGACCAGGGCGAGCGGGCCGGCCGCGGCGGTGCCGAGCGGCATCAGGCCGATCGAGCCGAAGTGGTCGTAGGCGGCGACCCGGGAGAACAGCTCGGGCGGGATCTCCTGCTGGAGCGCGACCATCCAGTTCACGCCGAAGACGGTGATGCCCGCTCCGCTGAGGAACATCGCGGCGGCGAGTACGGGCAGCGGGGCCCCGGCGGCCAGCGCGGCGGCGGGCACTGCGAACAGGAGGACGCCGTGGTTGCCGACCAGCAGGATGCGCTGCGGCTGCCAACGGACCATCAGCGGGCCGGTCGCCAGCAGCCCGAGGCCGAAGGCGGCCAGCGCCAGGCCCCAGGCGTCCGCGCCGCCGAGCCGCTCCTTGGCGATCACCGGGCCGTACACCGACTCGACCGCGCCGAGCGCCGCCATCACCACGCTGAACTGGAGCACCACCGCCCAGAGCCAGCGGCGGCCGGCGAACTCCCGCCAGCCCTCCCTGAGGTCGGCCAGCAGCCCGGCGCCGTCGGTGGGGCGGACCGGGGCGTCCAGGTCGAGCAGCAGCCGCAGGGCGGCGGCGGCGAGGAAGGTGCCGGCGTCGATCGCCAGCACCCAGCCCGGGCCGACCGCCGCGACCAGCGCGCCGCCGAGCGCCGCACCGCCGATCTGGGCACCGTTCAGCGCCATCCGGAAGACCGCGAAGGCGCGGGCCGAGTGCTCCCTGGCCACCGACTCCATGATCATGCCCTCGGCGGCCGGGGCGTAGAAGGCGTAGCCGACGCCGCCGGCCGCCGAGAGCAGCAGCAGGTGCCAGAGGCCGGCCGTACCGGTCAGCACCAGGACGGCCAGCACCGCCTGGGAGAGCGAGCTGAACAGGTTGGCGGCGACCATCACGTGGTGCCGGGGCAGCCGGTCGGCCAGCGCCCCGCCGAGCAGGAGCAGCAGCACCATCGGGACGATCCGGGCCGCCGTCACGTAGCCGACCTCGGTGACCGTGCCGCCGAGTGCGAGCACGGCGAACGCGGTGGCGATCGGGGCACCCGAGGTGCCGATCCCGCTGATGACGGTGGCGGCGGTCTGGACCCGGTAGTTGCGGCCGGCCCAGGGGAATCGGGTGCTGTTCATCCGGTGACTATCGCGGGGCCCGCGAACGGTGTCATCCGATTAACGGGGCGGGGCGCCGGCCCGCCCCGCTGACGGGCGGTCAGCCCATCTCCTCCAGGCTGCGGCCCTTGGTCTCCTTGATGCAGTACGCCACGAAGGGGATCGAGAGCAGCGCGAAGACCGTGTAGATGACGTAGGTGGCGGAGAGGTTCCAGTCCGAGAGGTCCGGGAAGGTGACGGTGATCGCCCAGTTGGCGATCCACTGGGCCGAGGCCGCCACCGAGAGGGCGAGGGCGCGGATCTTGTTGGGAAACATCTCGCCGAGCAGCACCCAGACCACCACGCCCCAGGAGAAGGCGAAGCAGAACACGAAGACGTGCGCGGCCACCAGCGCGACGGTGGCGTGGGTGTCGTCCAGGGTGGCGGTGTCGCCGGTGCCGTGCCGGAAGGAGAACGCCCAGGCGGCGGTGGCCAGTGCGGCGGCCATGCCGGCCGAACCGGCCAGTGCCAGCGGCTTGCGGCCGATCCGGTCCACCAGGGCGATCGCGATCACCGTGCCGACCACGTTGACGACCGAGGTGGAGAGGCTGATCAGCAGCGAGTTGGACTCGTCGATGCCGACCGACTGCCAGAGGAAGGAGGAGTAGTAGAAGATCACGTTGATGCCGACGAACTGCTGGAACACCGAGGCGCCGATGCCGATCCAGACGATCGGCAGCAGGCCGAACCGGCCGCCCAGCAGGTCCTTGAGCCGGGGCTTGTGCGAGGTGTCCAGCACCGAGCGGATCTCGGCCACCCGGGCGTCCAGGTCGATGCCGTCGCCCTCGACCTCGAGCAGCACCTTGCGGGCCTGCTCCTCCCGGCGGTTGGCGATCAGGAAGCGCGGCGATTCGGGGATGGCCAGCGCCATCACGCCGTACACCAGGGCCGGGACGGTCTCCACGCCGAGCATCCACTGCCACGCCTGGATGCCGCCGAGGTGCCCGGTGGAGGTGCCGCCGGCCGCCTCGTTGAGCGCCCAGTTGGCGAGCTGGGAGACGGTGATGCCGAGCACGATGGCGAGCTGCTGGAAGGAGGCCAGCCGGCCGCGGTAGGCGGTCGGTGCGACCTCGGCGATGTAGGTGGGGGCGATCACCGAGGCGATGCCGATCGCGATGCCGCCGATCACCCGCCACAGGCCCAGCATCTCGATGCTGGGCGGGAACATCGAGCCGACGCCGCTGATCGCGAACAGCGTCGCGGCCAGCAGCATGGTCCGGACCCGGCCGAGGTGGTCGGCCAGCCGCCCGGCCAGCACCGCGCCGACCGCCGAGCCGAGCAGGGCGATCGCCACCACGAAGGCGGTCTCGCCGTTGCCGACCGCGAAGTGGCTCTGGATGCCGGTCACCGCACCGTTGATCACGGCACTGTCGTAGCCGAACAGGAAGCCGCCCATGGCGGCGGCCGCCGAGATGAAGACCACGTGGCCCAGATGGGCTTGGTGATCGGCGGGCTGGACCGGAGAGCCGGTGGACACGACGCGCTCCTGGGGTTCGACGGCCAAGCAGCGCGGCCGATTGGAAAGGATTTGTCCCTTATTCCACCAGTCGGCCGGTCAAAACACCCGCTCTGCCGTTGATCTGACGAGATGTCGTATCCGCCGACCACCCGTCCGGCCGCACCCGCCGGGGTGTCAGCCCAGCGGGCAGCCCGCCCGCTGGGCGTTGCGCCGCAGCAGCTGCGCCCTGGCCCCCGCGTCCCGCCCGGTGCCGCGTTCGGCCAGCCGGTCGGCGAAGCCCGCCTGCTGCCCGACCGGCTTCTTGTCGTCGTACTTGAACTTGGCATCCACCCGGTCGATGGTGAGCCGCATGCCCCGGATGCCGGCGAGCATGCCCCCGTACGGCTCCTGACCCGGCGTCACCGGCGAGCCGCCGGGCCAGTCGGGCTCGAAGTGGGCGAGCTGGCGGTTCAGGATCCCGGCCTTGCCGGCCGCGTCCTCGACCACCGTCGCGGTGGCGGAGAAGTGCACCGAGGCGTAGTAGCTGGTCGGCACGTACGGCTCGGCCCGCCAGGCCCCGGCGGCGAAGGCGTAGTCGTCGGTGACCGCCAGGGTGACCCGGGGGTCGGCCCGGATCGCGGCCCAGACCGGGTTGGGGGCGCCGAGGTGCAGCACGATCTCGTCGCCGGTCAGCAGGAAGTGGGTCGGCACCAGGACGGGGCCCCGGCCCTCGGTGCCGTTGGCGGCCAGCAGCCCGAAGTCACGGCCGTCGGCCAGCCACCCGCGCCACTCGGCCTCGGTGCCCCGGTCCCAGGAACGGATCAGCACGGTGGCCTCCTCAGTGCCGGAAGTCCTGCAGGTGCGCGGGCAGCGGCACGGTGGTGCTCGCGTCCGGCTCCGGGGTGCCGTGCACGGTGCGGACCGGGACCACGCCGGCCCAGTACGGCAGGTCGAGGTCCTCCTCGTCGTCGTCCGCGCCGTCCGCCCGGGTCTTGGCCGAGACCTCGTCGAGCACCAGCCGGACCACGGCGGTCCTGGCCAGCTCCTTGGCGTTCGGCCGGCGGACCTCGCCGGAGCGGCCGGGGACGCAGTGGTCGACCAGCGCGTCCAGCGCCACCGTCAGCTCCTCGGGGTCGGTCACCTGCTGGGCAATGCCCTGGGCCACCACGGAGCGGAAGTTGACGGAGTGGTTGAAGGCGGATTTGGTCAGCACCAGTCCGTCGACCAGAGTGACGGTGACACAGACCGGCATGCCCGCGTCCGCCGCGCCGCGCATCGGGCGGCTGCCGGTGGAGCCGTGCACGTAGAGGCGGTCGCCGACCCGGGCGAAGATGGTCGGCAGCACCACCGGGGTACCGTCGGCGACGAAGCCGAGGTGGCAGACGTACGCCGCGTCCAGGATGGCGTGGATCGCGTCCCGCTCCCAGGTGGCCCGGTCGCGGTAGCGGGTCGGGGTGGTGCGCGCGTTGCGGGTGTACGAAGCCGTGTCCGACATGACAACCTCTATGTACTAGTGCATACTCGTCTTTGTGCTAGGAGAGTATCTGATCAAGGGTCGCCGTGCCAGTGAGATCGCCGCCGACATCGAGGAGTCCGTCAGCTCGGGCCGGCTGCAGCCCGGGGCGGCGCTGCCGCCGCTGCGCGATCTGGCGGCCGAGCTCGGGGTGAACCCCAACACGGTGGCCGCCGCCTACCGGCTGCTGCGCGACCGGGGCGTGATCGAGACCGCCGGGCGCCGTGGCAGCCGGGTGCTGCCCCGGCCGGTCACCAGCCCGCGCGACCTGCTGCCGACCCCGGTCCCGCCCGGTGCCAGGAACCTCGCCGACGGCAACCCCGACCCGGCCCTGCTGCCCGCGCTGGGCCCCGCCGTGGCCCGCGCGGCCGCCACCGGCGACGCGGACCCGGTGCTGTACGGGCACGCCGTCGCCGACCCGGAGCTGCTCGCGGCGGCCCGGGCGGGTTTCCTGGCCGACGGCGTCCCCGACGGCGCGCTCGCGGTCTGCTCCGGCGCCCTGGACAGCATCGGACGGTTGCTCAACTCCGCGCTGCGGCCCGGTGATCCGGTGGCCGTGGAGGACCCGGGCTGGGGCAGCCTGCTGGACCAGCTGCCCGCGCTCGGGCTGCGCCCGGCCCCCGTCCGGCTGGACGACGAGGGTCCGCTGCCCGAGTCGCTGGCCGCCGCGCTGGCCGCCGGTGCCAGGGCGGTGGTGATCACCGTCCGGGCGCAGAACCCGACCGGCGCCGCGATCACCCCCGCCCGGGCGGCCGAGCTCCGCACGGTGCTGGCCAGGTACCCCGGCACGCTGGTGATCGAGGACGACCACGGGCACGGCATCGTGGACCAGCCCTACCAGGCGCTGGCCACCGCCGACACCCCGCACTGGGCGGTGGTCCGCTCGGCGGCCAAGGCGTACGGCCCCGACCTGCGGGTCGCCGTGGTGACCGGGGACGAGACCACCATCGGGCGGGTGCTGGGTCGTCAGCGGCTGGACAGCGGCTGGGTCAGCCTGTTGCTCCAGCGCACCGTGGCCGAGCTCTGGCGCACCGACGCGGCCCCGGTCGCGACGGTGGCGGGCGTCTACCGGGCCCGCCGGGAGGCGGTGCTGACCGCGCTGGCCGGGCACGGCGTCACCGCGCACGGCGCCAGCGGGCTGAACGTCTGGGTGCCCGTGCCGGAGGAGTCCGGCGTGCTCGCCGGGCTGGCCCAGCGGGGCTGGGTGGCGGCGCCCGGCGCCCGGTTCCGCCTGCAGTCGCCTCCGGCCGTCCGGCTCACGGTGGCCACCCTCCCGGCCGAGCTGGCCCCGGCGCTGGCGGCCGACCTGGCAGCGGTGCTGCTCCCGGCCCGGGCGGGCTCCCGGCTGACCTGACGGCAGCGGGTGCGGGAGCCGTGCACCGGGTGTGGTCGAGCCGTCACCCGGCACAGGTCGTGGAAGAAACTCCGGTCGGATACCTAGCGGTAACAACGGTGGGCATGTCACATTCATCGCGCCACCGGCCGGCGGCCCACCCTCACCCGCGCCTTCCGACCCCACTCATCGGGAGGCCGTTCGCAGGAGTTTCGTCGTGCTCGAAAGCTGTCGAAGCGTCACCCGCCGGGTCACCGGAAGAGCCGTCACCGTGCTGGCCGCAGCCGCGCTGACCGCCCCGCTGCTGGCCCTGGCCACCCCCGCCCAGGCCGCCACGGGCCCGACCGCCAGCGTCACACTGGGGGACAGTTACATCTCCGGCGAGGCCGGGCGCTGGAAGGGCAACAGCCTCACCACCTCGGGCAGCCGGGCCGGTACCGACCGGGCCTGGACCGGGAGTTCGTACGATCCGAGCCGGGCCTACGGCACCAGCTACGCGAACGGGTGCGACCGTTCGGACGTGGCCGAGGTGCGCAGCGCCACCGGCATCGCCCAGACCCAGATCAACCTGGCCTGCTCGGGCGCGGTCAGCGCCAACGTGTTCCGGGCCGGCAACGGCGGCCAGTCCTACAAGGGCGAGCTGCCGCAGGCCGACCAGCTGGCCGCCGTCGCCGCCGCCAACGACGTCAAGCTGATCACGCTGTCGATCGGCGGCAACGACCTCGGCTTCGCCGACGTGATCGAGACCTGCGTCAAGGACTACCTGATCTGGTACTCGTACTGTTACGACGACCAGCAGGAGGTGGTCAACTCCCGGATGCCCGCCGCGATGGCGGGCGTCGGCAAGTCGATCGACGAGATCCGCGCGGTGATGACGGCGGCGGGCTACTCGTCCTCCTCGTACCGGATCGTGCTGCAGTCCTACCCCTCGCCGATCCCGCGCGGCGCGGACATGCGCTACCCCGAGAGCGGCTGGAGCCGCGCCGACACCGGCGGCTGCCCGTTCTGGAACGGTGACGCGGACTGGGCCCGGAACACCCTGGTGCCGCAGATCTCCAACGAGCTGGGCAAGGTCGCCAAGGCGAAGGGCGTGCAGTTCCTCGACCTGCGCGACATGATGGCCGGCCGCGAGGTCTGCTCCAAGGCCACCAAGCAGGCCACCTCGAGCAGCGCGCCGAGCGCCACCACCAGCGAGTGGGCCCGGTTCGTGGACGCCGGTCTGAGCGCCTCGCAGGGCGACGTCCGGGAGTCGATGCACCCGAACTACTACGGTCAGCTCGCCCTCGGCCGCTGCCTCGCGCTGGTCTGGGCCAAGCCCACCGGCGACCAGTTTTGCCGCAACACGGCCGGTCAGGACGCCGCCGGGATGTACCTGGTCGCCAAGTAGCCCACTGCTCAACGTCCGTTCCGGGCCCGGCCGTTGCTCCACGGCCGGGCCCGGATCCGTCCGGCCCGGGTGAGCGGTCGAGAAACGGGTAGACGCTCCGGCGGTGCCGTGCCGGGAGGGTACGGTGCCGTGCTTCGGAGGGAGAAGCCGATGGGTATCGGTGGTTGCATCGGTCTGTTCGCACTGGGGGCGATCCTGACCTTCGGCGTGGACTGGCAGCTGTCCGGCGTCAACCTGGACATGGTCGGCGTGATCCTGATGATCGCGGGCCTGCTCGGTCTGGTCGTGTACGCCAGGGTCTACCGGCGGCGTCGGCTGCTCGGCGGCCGCTCCGTGGAGGCCCCGGTGGTGCAGGAGCGCCGCTACTACGACGAGATCTGACGGACCGACGCTCCCGCCCGGACCCCGGGCGGGAGCGTCGGCCTGCGGTCGTTCTCAGCCCTTGGCCAGCAGGGCCTGGGCGTGTTCGCGGACCTGATCCTTGGTCAGGTACGCGTCGGTGTACTCGAAGTCGCGCAGCCGGGCGGGCTGGCGGGCCAGGAAGCCGGTGCGGACGAAGTCGTCGCCGGCGGTGGCGTTCAGCACCCAGTTGGCGCCGACCCGGAACTTCGCGGCGTTCGAGCGCATCGCCATGATGTGGTAGCCGCGGGCCACCAACTGGGCGGGCACGCCCCTGAGTTCGATGCCGAGCGGCTTGGAGACGGCGTCCTTGCCGCCGAGGTCCACCACCAGGCCGAGGTCCTTGTGGTAGTACGGCTCCAGCGGCTGGTTGCGCAGCGCGGCCACCACGTTGTCGGCCACCGCCTTGCCCTGCCGGGCGGAGTGCTGGGCGGTCGGCGGGCAGACCGCGCCGTCGCCCTTGGCCAGGTCCGGGACGGCCGCCGCGTCGCCGAGCGCGTAGACGCCCTCGAACTGCGGGATCCGCATCTCGGCGGTGACCGCGACCCGGCCCCGGACGGTCTCCGCGTCCAGGGTGCCGATCAGCGGGCTGGCCGCCACCCCGGCGGTCCAGATCAGGGTCCGGCTGGGCAGCACCCGGCCGTCGGTGAACTTGACCGTCTCGGCGCCGACTTCGGCGACCGAGACACCGAGTGAGACCTCCACGCCGCGGGCCCGGAGCACCTGGAGCGCGGTGGTGCCGAGCTTGTCGCCCAGCTCGGGCATCAGCTTCGGCGCGATGTCGATCAGGTGCCACTTGATCAGGCGCGGGTCCAGCCGGGGGTAGCGCTTGCTGGCTGCGGTGGTCAGCCGCTGCAGGCAGGCCGCCGTCTCGGTGCCCGCGTAGCCGCCGCCGACCACCACGAACTGCAGCCGGGACTCCCGCTCGTGCTGGTCCAGGGTGGCCGAGGCCAGGTCGAGCTGCGCGATCACGTGGTCGCGTACGTAGGTCGCCTCGGCCAGCGTCTTCATCCCCCGGGCGTAGTCGGTCAGCCCGGGGATGTCGAAGGTCCGGGTCACGCTGCCGGGGGCGAGCACCAGTTGGTCGTACCGCTCCGCCACCACCTCGTCGGTGATCTTGCGGACCACGCAGACCTTGGAGCGCGGGTCCACCCCGATCGCGCCGCCCGGCAGGATGTGGGTCCGGCGCAGCGTGCGGCGCAGCGAGATCGCCACCGACTGCGGGGTGAGCACCCCGGCGGCGACGTGCGGCAGCAGCGGCAGGTAGAGCTGGTAGTTGAACGGCGTGACCAGGGTGATCTCCGCCTCGGAGGGGGCGAGCTTGCGCTCCAGTCGGCGCGCGCACTCCAGACCGGCGAAACCGCCGCCGACGATCAGGATTCGAGGTCGTGCCATCGTCCATCCCTTACCTGTGCTGGGGTCGAGCCGTCCTTCGAACACGGGTGGCACCTGTTCGCCACCCTCGCACGGGGTGTGACGGTCTGCCACCGGACCGCTGGAGCTAGGGTGAGCGGGTGCTCCAAGAGGTGACGGCGGTCCGGTACGTGACGCCACTCAGAGAAGGCGGCTCGATGCCGGGCCTGGTCGAGGCCGACGACCATCGGCTGTACGTGCTCAAGTGGTCCGGTGCGGCCCAGGGCCGGAAGGCGCTGGTCGCCGAGGTGCTGGCGGGGGAGCTGGGGCGGGGCCTCGGGCTGCCGGTGCCGGAGCTGGTCCGGCTGGACCTGGACCCGGTGCTTGCCAGGAGCGAGCCCGAGGTGCAGATCCAGGAGCAGATCAGGGCCAGCGGCGGGGTGAACCTCGGGATGGCGTTCGTCAGCGGCGCGCTCAACTTCGACCCGCTCTGCTTCGAGGTGGCCCCCGTCCTCGCCGGGCGGGTGCTCTGGTTCGACGCGCTGATCGGCAACGTCGACCGGTCCTGGCGCAATCCCAACCTGCTGGTCGCCACCGGCGGCCTGCGGCTGATCGACCACGGCGCCAGCCTGATCTTCCATCACCACTGGCCTGGGGCGGCGAACTGGGTGGGCCGGCCGTACGACGCCGGTGACCACGCGCTGCTGCGCTCGGCGCCCGACCTGAAGGCGGCCGACGAGGCGCTCGCCCCGCTGGCGGAGGCGGCGCTGGCGAAGGCGGTGACGGCGGTCCCGGACGAGTGGCTGACCGACGAGCCGGGCTTCGACACCCCGGCGGACGTCCGGGCGGCGTACCTGGAGCAGTTGACCGCGCGGCTGGCCGGACGGCAGGGCTGGCTCCCGGAGGTGGCGGCGTGACGGCGGTGCGGCACGACTACGAGTACGCGGTGATCCGGGCGGTGCCCCGGGTCGAGCGTGGCGAGTGCATCAACATCGGGGTGCTGCTGTACTGCCGGCAGACCGCCCACCTGGCGGCCAGGACGCACCTGGACCAGGCCAGGCTGCTGGCACTGGACCCGGTGGCGGACGTGGCCGGGGTGCGGCGGGCGCTGTACGGGATCGAGGCGGTCTGCGCGGGCGGCGGCCAGGCGGGACCGGCGGCGGGGGACAGCCCGGGGCAGCGGTTCCGCTGGCTGACCGCGCCGCGCAGCGCGGTGGTCCAGCCGGGGCCGGTGCACACCGGGCTGACCGCCGACCCGGAGGCCGAGCTGCGCCGGCTGTTCGAGCAGCTGGTGCTCTGACCGGGGCGGCCGGGACGACCCTTGACAAGGTCGAAACTGGAGGAACTGAAGCACCTGTGCGTACCCTGACCCCCATGGGCACCACCACCGCTCCCTCCACGGTCGACCTGATGGAGGCCGTCGCCGCCGTCGGCGCCGCCTACTTCCAGGACTTCGCGGCCGCCGCCGCCCGGCACGGGCTGAGCTCCTCCCAGGCCAAGGCGCTCAAGGCCGTCCAGGAGCCGGTCCCGATGCGGGCCCTGGCCGGACGGCTGGGCTGCGACGCCTCGAACGTCACCGGCATCGTCGACCGCCTCGAAGGGCTCGGCCTGGCCCACCGCGAGGCCGCCCCGGGTGACCGGCGGGTCAAGATCGTGACCATCACCGAACCGGGCCGCCAGGTCCTGACCCGGGTCCGCGACGACATGGCCCGGGCCCACCGCGCCTTCGGCTCGCTGAGCCCCGAGCAGCGGGTCACGCTGGAGGGCCTGTGCAAGCAGGTCCTGCCGCTGCTCACGGCGTAGCCACTCCGGCCGTCAGGACGGCGCCCGGTCTGCGGTGAAACCCGGTTGTCGAGCTGCCGGGGTGTCGGCGATCATCCTGGGGACCCGACCTCCCCGAGCACCGGAGACCCATGACCACCGAACTGTCCGAAGCCTGGAAGCTCTTCGAGGCCGGCGACCCGCAAGGGTCGATACGGGCCCTGCGGTTCGCCGCCGACGGGCTGGCGCCCGCCGAGATCGCGCCGCTGGTGGCGAAGCTGGCCGACGGTGCCGGCTTCACCGACCTCGCCGAGGCTTCGACAGCACTGGCGGCCGGGCCGGGGGACGTCGAGCGGCTCTACCGGTTCGGCTACGCCTGCGTCGAACGCGGTGTCGCCGCGCTGGCCGTGCCCGCCCTGCGGGAGGCGCTCCGGCTGTCCCTGGCACCGGGCGCGCCGCAGCGCACCGGCCTGTTCCGCCGCCGGACCAAGCGGTCGGGCTCCCGGGAGCTGACGCCCCGCCGGGTCCTGGCGGAGCTGGTGTCCGCCCTGGAGGACGGCGAGCGGCACCCCGAGGCGCTGGCGGTGCTGCGCGAGCACGACGCCCTGCTGGGTGACTGGCCGGACCGCTACCTGACGGTCTACAACGCCCTGATGAGCGGTCGGACCGCCGTCGCCAGGGAGGTGTTCGACGCCCTGTCGGCGCCCGAGGGGATGTGGGTGGGGCCCGGCGAACGGGTCGGGCGGATGCTCGACCGGGCGGCGGCCGTGCCACCGGTGGACGACCGGGACCTCCGCGGCTGGCACCACGTGCTGACCGGCGGGCTGCTCACCACCCTCTCGCCGCACGGCTTCGACCAGGGCATGACCGGCCGCTGGGCCTACCTCCAGGACGACTTCGACTCCTGCCGGTACGGCCTGGAGCGGCTGCGGACGGTCCTGGTGGCGGCCGGTCGCGCGCCCGGGTCGGTCGGCCTGCTGTCGGACCGCGGCAGCCGGGCGCTCGGCCTGGCGGCGGCCCGGCTGCTCGGTGTCCCGGCGGCCCCGTACCGGCCGGGTACCCCGGACGTGCTGGTCGTCGCGTACGACCTGAACGAGTGCGACCCCCAGGAGGTGGCCGGCCTGCGTGACCGGGCCGAGGGCGAGCTGCTCTTCGAGCACGCGACCTGCTGGACCGAGACGCCCGGGGTGACGGCCGACGTCTGCACCCTGCTGGTGCAGACCGTGGTCGCGCCCTGGGAGCCGGGCCTGGCGTTCACCGAGGACGGCGAGGAGGAGCGGTCGGAGCCCGACGGGCGCTCGGCCGAGGAGCTCGCCGAGGCGATCCTGGCGGCCGATCCGGTCCCGCAGGAGGGCGACGGAGCGAGCCCGGCCGACCCGGACGAGGCGCTGGCCGCGTTCGCCGCCCGGGCGGCCGCAGGCTGGGCGCGCGGCCCGCGGGACCGGATCCGCTCCTCGGGTCCGGTGCGCAGTTCGCGGTTCGCCTGAGCCCGGCGGGCTCGGCCCGGCCTGCTCGGCCGAGCCCGCTGCGGTCCGGGCTGACCTGGACTGTTAGGCTTGCGAAGCGTGAGCGCGAAGCCCCAGATCCCCAATGTCCTGGCCTCCCGGTACGCTTCGGCGACCCTGGCCCAGCTGTGGTCCCCCGAGCACAAGGTGGTCCTCGAGCGCCACCTGTGGCTCGCCGTCCTGAAGGCTCAGCAGGACCTCGGCATCGAGGTGCCGGCCGAGGCCGTGGCCGACTACGAGCGGGTGATCGACCAGGTCGACCTGGGCTCGATCGCCGCCCGTGAGCGGGTCACCCGGCACGACGTCAAGGCCCGGATCGAGGAGTTCAGCGAGCTCGCCGGGCACGAGCAGATCCACAAGGGCATGACGTCCCGGGACCTCACCGAGAACGTCGAGCAGCTGCAGATCCGGCAGTCCCTGGAGCACGTCCGGGACCGTACGGTGGCCGTGCTGGTCCGGCTCGGTGCGCTGTCCGCCCAGTACGGCGAGCTGGTGATGGCCGGCCGTTCGCACAACGTCGCCGCCCAGGCCACCACGCTCGGCAAGCGGTTCGCGACCGTCGCCGACGAGCTGCTGGTCGCCTTCGCCCGGCTGGAGGAGCTGATCGCCCGGTACCCGCTGCGCGGGATCAAGGGCCCGGTCGGCACCGCCCAGGACATGCTGGACCTGCTCGGCGGCGACGCCGCCAAGCTGGCCGAGCTGGAGCAGCGGGTGGCCGGTCACCTCGGCTTCGAGAACGTCTTCACCAGCGTCGGCCAGGTCTACCCCCGCTCGCTGGACTTCGAGGTCACCACCGCCCTGGTGCAGCTCTCCGCCGCACCGTCCAGCCTGGCCAAGACGATCCGTCTGATGGCCGGTCACGAGCTGGTGACCGAGGGCTTCAAGGCCGGTCAGGTCGGCTCCTCGGCGATGCCGCACAAGATGAACACCCGCTCCTGCGAGCGCGTCAACGGGCTGGCCGTGATCCTGCGCGGCTACGCCTCGATGACCGCCGAGCTGGGCGGCGACCAGTGGAACGAGGGCGACGTCTCCTGCTCGGTGGTGCGCCGGGTCGCGCTGCCGGACGCGTTCTTCGCCTTCGACGGCCTGCTGGAGACCTTCCTGACGGTGCTCGACGAGTTCGGCGCCTTCCCGGCCGTGATCGAGGCCGAGCTGGACCGCTACCTGCCGTTCCTGGCCACCACCAAGGTCCTGATGGGCGCGGTGCGGGCGGGCGTCGGCCGGGAGACCGCGCACGAGGTGATCAAGGAGCACGCGGTCGCCGCCGCGCTCGCGATGCGCGAGGGTGCCCGGGAGAACGCGCTGCTGGACAAGCTGGCCGCCGACGAGCGGATCCCGCTCGACCGGGCCGGGCTGGACGCGCTGCTCGCCGACCGGCTGTCCTTCACCGGCGCGGCCGGTGCCCAGGTGGCCGAGGTGGTCCGCCGGATCGAGGCCGTGGCCGCCGCCCACCCGGCCGCCGCGAAGTACACCCCGGGCGACATCCTGTAACGGGGCGCCGGAACGAACGGCCGTGGGGGGGGCGGCCGGGGGGGGGGGGGGGGGGGGGGGCCGGGCGGCGCGCGGGGGGGGGGGGGGGGGGGGGGGGGGCGCGGCCGCGGGGGGGGGGGGGGGGGGCCCCCCCGGGGGTGGTGGCCCCCCCGCCCGCCCCCCC
>NZ_JBIWML010000014.1:11177-106077 GCF_044766665.1 Kitasatospora sp. NPDC101801 | reverse complement strand
GGGGGGGGGGGCGCCGCCCCCCCGGGGCGGCGGGCCTGGCCCGGGGGGGCGGCGGGGGGGGCGGGGGGGGGGGGGGGGGGGGCGGCGCCCCCCCCCCCGGGGGGGGGGGGCGGCCCCACGGCCGTTCCGCCGTCCGGGCGCGGGAGCTAGGCGGCGCCGTCCGGTCCGGAGTCGATCGGCGGGGCGGTGCCGTCGCAGTACCACTCGCAGGTGGGCTCCGCGATCGGGTGCTCCGGCGCCAGGGCGGTGCGCGGGACGGCGAGCAGCGAGACCAGTGCCCCCAGACCCAGCAGGCCGGCGCAGGCCAGCATCGAGGTGTGGAAGGCGTGGTCGACCTGGACCGGGTCCAGGTACGCGTCGCCGGTCAGACCGGCCAGCGCGGGGAGGGCGGCCACCGAGAGCAGGCCGGCCGCCCGGGCGGCGGCGTTGTTGACCCCGCTGGCGATACCCGCGTGCCGGACCTCGACGGCGGCCAGCACGGTGGCGGTCAGCGGGGCGACCAGCAGGGTCATGCCGGAGCCGAGCACGGTGACGGCGGGCAGCACCTCGGTCCAGTACGAGGCGCCGGGGCCGATCCGGAGCAGCAGCAGGACTCCGGCCGCGCAGATCAACGGGCCGAGGCTGAGCGGCAGTCGGGGCCCGACCCGGTGCCCGAACCGGCCCGCCCGGCCGGAGAGGGCGAGCATCAGCAGCGTGATCGGCAGCAGCGCCACCCCGGCGGTCAGCGGGGCGAAGCCGGAGACGGTCTGGAGCTGCACCATCAGCAGCAGGAAGACCCCGCTGAACGCCGCGTACACGCAGAGCGTGACCAGGTTGACGGCGGAGAACAGCCGGGACGAGAACAGCGAGAGCGGCATCATCGGCTCGGCGCTGCGCCGTTCCACCAGGACGAAGGCCACGCCGAGCAGCAGGCCGGCCGCGCCGTAGAGCAGTGACAGGCCGTGCAGCCCGGCGGTCAGCGCGTAGGTGATCCCGGCCAGCGAGAGGGCGGCGAGCGCCGCGCCGGCGACGTCGAACCGGCCGGTGGCGCCCTCGTCCCTGGTCTCCGGGACGTGACGGACCGTCACGAAGGTCACCAGGGCGGCCAGCGGCAGGTTCAGCAGGAAGACCCAGCGCCAGCCGGGACCCTCCACCAGCCAGCCGCCGAGGAACGGTCCGGCGGCCGCGCCGACCCCGCCGAGGCCGGACCAGACGCCGACCGCGCCGGAGCGGTCGTCCGGGTGGAACGAGGCCTGCAGCATGGCCAGCGAACCCGGCGTCAGGAGCGCGCCGCCGATGCCCTGGAGGGCACGGGCGGCGATCAGCAGCTCGACGTCGGGCGCGAACGCGCAGACCGCGGAGGCCAGCGCGAACCAGCCGACGCCGACCAGGAAGACCCGGCGGCGGCCGTACCGGTCGCCGAGCGAGCCGCCCAGCAGGATCAGCCCGGCCAGGGTGAGCAGGTAGGCGTTGACCGTCCACTGCAGCGCGGCCATCGAGGCGCCCAGATCGGCGCCGATGGTCGGCAGCGCGACGTTGACCACCGTGCCGTCGAGCATCGCCATGCCGGAGCCGAGGGCGGTGGCCGCGAGCACCCAGCGGCCACGGGCGGTGCCGAGCCTGAGCCCGACCGGGGTTTCGGTGTCCACGCCCCGATCCTCCGCCGTCGGCGGCGCTTCTGCCAGTTCCCGGTGGCAGATTCCCACCCCTGCCGCTGACGGTGCTCCGACAAGGAAGCTGAGGCCCTCCCGACCCCCACTTCGGAGGTACCTGATGAAGCGTCAACTGGCACGGTGGAGCACGCTCGCGGCGGGCGCCCTGCTCGCGACCGGCAGCCTGGTGCTGCCCGCCCAGGCCGGGGAGGTGACTCCGAGCGTGGTCGGCGGGACCCGGGCCGCGCAGGGTGAGTTCCCGTTCATGGTCCGGCTCTCGATGGGCTGCGGCGGCGCGCTGCTCACCCAGCAGATCGTGCTCACCGCCGCGCACTGTGTCGGCGCCAGCGGGAACACCACCAGCATCACCGCCACCCTGGGCGTGGTGGACCTGAACAGCGGCAGCGCGATCAAGGTCAAGTCCAGCAAGGTGTACCGGGCCCCGGGCTTCACCGGTGCCGAGAACGGCAAGGACTGGGCCCTGATCAAGCTCGCCTCGCCGGTCACCGGCACCGCCGTCAGCACGCTGCCGATCGCGGGCAGCACCGCGTACGACAGCGGCACCTTCACGGTGGCGGGCTGGGGCGCCGCCACCGAGGGCGGCGGCCAGCAGCGGTACCTGCTGAAGGCGAACGTCCCGTTCGTCAGTGATGCGAACTGCGCCTCGGCGTACTCCGGCCTGGTCACCGGCGCCTCGCTCTGCGCGGGCGACCTGGCCAACGGCGGGGTGGACACCTGCCAGGGCGACTCGGGCGGCCCGATGTTCCGCCGGGACTCCGCGAACAACTGGATCCAGGTCGGCATCACCAGCTGGGGCGAGGGCTGCGCCCGGCCAGGGCTGCCCGGCGTGTACACCCAGGTGAGCACCTACGCGGCGGCGATCACGGCGGCGGCCGCGACGCTCTGACCCCGCCCGGTCCGGCCCCTCCGCCGTCGGCGGAGGGGCCGTCAGCCGTGGTGCCTGGACAGCCAGCGCTCGGACTGGCGGCGCTCCAGCGCGACCCGGCCCGCCCCCGTCGGCACCCGGGCCAGCACGGTGCCGGCCGCCTCCGGCCGGCCGGCCCAGACGTGCGCCCCGGCCAGCCGGGCGGTCACCAGGGCCCGGTAGTGCTGCTGTTCCGGCGGCAGCCGGTCCAGCGCCTCGGCCAGGCCGACGGCCGCCAGCCGGGCGTGCGCCCGGTGGCCGGTCCGGACGGCCAGGTCGCGGTGGCAGGTGCCGTGCACCAGCAGCAGCCGGGTCCCGGCCTCGGCGGTCGGGTCGGACCCGGTCAGCCGGGCGGCCTCCTCCAGAACGCACTCGGCCTCCCGGCGGTCGCCGGCCAGCGCGTGCCCCCGGGCCCGGGCCAGCAGCGCGCGGGCCTGCGGGGCGGGCCGTCCGGCCAGCACCGCCTGCCGGTACGAGGCGTCGGCCGTGCCGAGCGCGGCGGCCGAGTCCCCGCAGGCCCAGTGCACCGCGCTCTGCCGGGCCAGCAGCAGCGCCACCCCCGCCGGGTCGCCCGCCAGCGCGGCCCACTCCCGGCCGCAGTCGTACCAGGCGAGCGCCCGCCCGTACTCCAGCCGGTCGAACCGGGCCCAGCCCGCGAGCTCGGCGTAGCGGGCGGCGAGCGAGCCGAGCCGGGCCCGTTCGGCCGAGGGGGCGGTGCGCTGCTGACGGGCCGCCAGCCGGGCGTGCTGCTCCAGGACGTCCACCAGGGCGTGGCCGCCGACCGCGTGGGCGGCGGCCCGGTAGGCGGTGAGCAGCTGCTCCAGGGTGTCCGGGCCCGGGGTGGCGCCGGCCGGTCGGCCGTACCGGGCCAGCCGTCGGCGCTCCCGCTCCACCTGCGGCCAGATCCCGGCCAACTCGCCTGCGGTGTCGAGGAGTTCGTCCAAGCGCTCGGCCATCCCGGCGGGCGGCCAGCGTCGGGTGTTCTCCACCCGGCTGATGTGCGAGTCGTCGTAGCCGAGCCGGCGGCCCAGCTCGGCCTGGCTGAGTCCGCGGAGCAGTCGCCAGTGGCGCAGCCGGGCGCCGAAGTCGGAGCGGGCCGAGCCGGCCTGGTGCAGGTCGAGGGACACGGGACCTCCGGTGGGGGGTGTCCACACCGGGGGAGGGGGCGCACGCGGGGTGGACGGACTGGTCGGAGCCTCGCAAGGGTTTGTCATGGACAGGTATCCCCGGGATGGCGAGAACGTCAAACCGACACGGCGGAGCCGACGGACCGTCAGCAGCCGTGCGCCGTAGGCTGCCAGGGACAGGAGAGGACGGTGTGCGGGGATGGGCGTACCAGGCCCGGACTGGGCGGTGCTTGCGCCGCACTGGCAGCCGGAGCAGCGGTCGGCCGAGCAGGACGCGGCGGCCGAGGCGGAGCTCGCGGCGCTGCGCGGCACCGCCGAGCGGGTGGCCGGCGGCGGCATCCGGGCCGCGGTGCTCGGGGTGAACGACGGCCTGGTGACCAACCTCTGCCTGATCCTCGGCGTGGCGGGCGCCTCGGTGGACGCCGGTACGGTCCGGCTCTCCGGGCTGGCCAGCCTGGTCGCGGGCGCGCTCTCGATGGCGGCCGGCGAGTGGGTCTCGGTGCGCAGTCAGGCGGAGGTGGCCCAGGGCATGGAGCGATCGCTGCGCCACGCCTGGCAGTTGTCGCCGCCGGTGGTGCTGGCCCACCTGACCGGCAGCCTGCGCGAACGGGGCCTGGACCGGGAGACAGCCGTCCGGGCCAGCCGGGGCGTGGTGACCTCGGGCCGGGAGGCGACGGCGACCAGCACCCGGATCCTGTTCGGGGTGAGCGCGCAGGACGGGGGCTCACCGGTGGTGGCGGCGGTCTCCTCGCTGCTGCTGTTCTCGCTCGGGGCGCTGCTGCCGCTGCTGCCCTGGTTCTTCGCCGACGGGGGCGCGGCGGTGACGGCCTCGGTGCTGCTCACGGCGGTCGCCTCGCTGGCGGTCGGCGGCGCGCTCGGGTACGGCTCGGGGCGGGGTGTGCTGCGGCTGGCGGGGCGTCAGCTGCTGATCGTCGCGGTGGCCTCGGCGATCACGTACGGGCTGGGGGCGCTGGCGGGGAGCGCGGTGCTCTGACGGCCGGTCGGCCGGGCTGCCCGGCCCGGAACACCAGCCGGGGCCTGACGGTCCGTCTGCCGGGCAACGGCGCACCGCCCGGGGCCCGGAGGGTCTGAGCGGTGCCCGGCCAGGGCGCACGGGGGCGCATCGGTGCACTGGCGGGGCGTGGTCGACAGCGGTCGTTGCCGGGGCCGGGCGGGCGCGACAGGGTGGGGCGGAGACGGCTCCGATGTTCGAGAGAGGTGCGGGATGGCGGCGAAGGTCCTGATCGTCACGGGTGACGCGGCGGAGTCGCTGGAGGTGCTCTACCCCTACCAGCGGCTGCTGGAGGAGGGGTACGAGGTGGTGCTCGCGGCCCCGACGAAGAAGACCCTGCAGTTCGTGGTGCACGACTTCGTGCCGGGCTTCGACACGTACACCGAGAAGGCTGGTTACTGCTGGCCCGCCGACGTGGCCTTCGCGGACGTCGACCCGGCCGAGTACGTGGCGCTGGTGATCCCCGGCGGCCGGGCGCCCGAGTACCTGCGCAACGACCCGGAGGCGCGGCGGATCGTGGCGCACTTCTTCGAGCAGGACAAGCCGGTCGCGCAGATCTGCCACGGCCCGCTGCTCAGCCTGCCGGGCGGTGCGCTGGCCGGACGGCGGACGGCCGCCTATCCCGCGCTGGAGCTGGACGTGCTGGCCGGCGGTGCCGTCTACGAGGACGGTGATGCCGTGGTCGACGGCGTGCTGGTGTCGGCCCGGGCCTGGCCGGACCACCCGGGGTGGATGCGCGCGTTCGTGGAGATCCTGCGGAAGAAGGCTCCGGCCACCTGACGGGTCGGACGGTGCGGTGGCGGGGCGGCGCGCAGGCGCCGCCGCCCACCGGCGTACCCGGTCGTGGTGCGGTGACGGGGCGGCGGCGTTAGCGTCGGGGCATGCATGTGGTGATCGCTGGTGGGCACGGCAAGATCGCGCTTCGGCTGGAGCAGCTGCTCGCCGAGCGCGGTGACTCGGTGGTGGGCCTGGTCCGCTCGGCCGGGCAGCTCGACGACCTGGCCCGGGTGGGCGCCCGGGGGGTGCTCTGCGACCTGGAGACGGTCTCGCCGGAGGACCTCGCGGGCGGCCTCAGCGGCGCGGACGCGGTGGTCTTCGCGGCCGGGGCGGGCCCGGGCAGCGGCAGCGCCCGCAAGGACACGGTGGACCGGGGCGCGGCGGTGCTGTTCGCCGACGCGGCCGAACTGGCCGGGGTGCCTCGGTATCTGATGATCAGCACGATGGGCATCGAACGTGCGGGCGCGGACGGGATGGACCCGGAGTTCACCGACTACCTGCGGGCCAAGGGCGCGGCCGAGGACGACCTGCGGGCCCGGGGGATCGGCTGGACCATCCTGCGTCCGGGGCCGCTGATGGACGAGCCGGGCAGCGGCTTCGTCCGGCTGGCGGTGCCGTCGCTGCCGTTCGCCCCGGTGCCGCGCGACGACGTGGCGCTGGTGCTGCGGGAGCTGCTGGACATCCCGGCGGCGGACGGCCGGACGCTGGAGCTGACCGCCGGGGCGGAGCCGGTGGCCGAGGCGGTCCGGGTCGCGCTGGCGGTGGCCTGACACCTGGTCGGGAACTGAACTCCGGTCGGTGACCACGGTTTTCGGAGTTCAGGATCGGCAGCATGGACCGGCGTCGGTGCGCTGCGTCACGATGAACGCATGACGGACAGCGGATCGGGGGAGCCGGACGGCGCCGCGGCGTCCTCCTCCGGCGGCACGAACTGGACGGCGGTGGCGGCCGTCGCGGGGGCCCTGGCCACGGCGGTGGCGGTGCTCGCGTACGTGCTGCCGCCGAGCCCTGGGCCGGCCCCGGCCCCGGTTCCGGCGCCCGTCGTCGCATCCGGGTGGAGCCCGCCGCCGAGCCCGGTGCCGCCGTCGCCGACCCCCTCGCCCTATCCGGCGCCCGAGCCCAGCCCGACCCCTTCGCCGACTCCGCCGCCGCCCCCGAAGCCGACGCCGTCGCCGGTCCACTCCCTGCCGGTGCCCGCACTGTCGCTGCCGCCGGTCCGCCCGGGCGGCTGCGACCAGGCGTACGCGGTGCTGAACCGCTACAACAAGGTGGTCGGGACGACCAAGGGGAGCCGGATCGCCGCCGCGCAGGAGGCCCGCGACGGCATGATGGGCGCGAGTCTGGACGCCTCCGGCGGGGTCTACTCGATCATGGTGCGGCTGACCCAGGGGTTCCAGGAGATGGGCTTCATCCTGATGGGCGCCGTGGGTGGGGACTACAACGCGGTGGCGGCCGGTGTCGGGGAGGACGTCGAGACGCTCAAGAGCCTGTGCGAGACCGGCTGACCCGACGGTCCGTCACGGGCGCTGCTCCGTGCTCGGCGCGCCGGGTGCTCCGGTTGGCCAGCAGGGCCAGCACGAGGGAGAGGGTCACCACCGCGAGGCAGGCGAGGGTGGCGTGGAAGAAGGCGGTGTGCGGGGCGGCCGGGCTGTTCAGGTAGATGCCGGAGATCGCCGAGATGCCGACGGCGGCGGCTATCCGCTGGGACATCTGCAGGATGCCGCCCGCGACCCCGGCGGCCTCGGCCGGCGCGTACCGGAGCACCTGGGCCTGGTTGGGGGAGACGGTCAGGCCGGAGGCGGCGCCGGTGGCGAGCTGGCCGAGGGCGAGCAGGGCCGGCAGCCAGCCGGACGGGGCGTACAGCGCGGCCAGGCCGCTGAGCAGCAGGGCGCCGATCGCCAGGCCCAGGCCGAGCGGGACCACGTGCCGGCCGAACCGCTGGACCGCCCGCCAGGCGAACGAGGAGACCACCGCCATCGCCAGCGCGGACGGCAGGGTGACGGCGGAGGCCGCCAGCGGGGAGAGGCCGAGGCCGTCCTGGAGGAACATCACCAGCACCAGGGCGGAGGCCAGCGCGGCACCGAACTGGCACATCGCGGTGAGGGTGCCGAGGGTGAACGGCGCCGAGCGGGGCAGCGCCGGGTGGATCAGCGGCTGGCGGCCGGTCGCGGCGTAGTGCCGCTGCCACAGCACCAGGGCGGCGGTGAGGGCGAGCGCGGCGACGCCCAGCGAGAGCTTGGTGCCGAGGGTGGCGGGCTGGACGAACGGCAGCATCACGGCGACCGTGAGGGCGGCGGTGAGCAGCAGGCCGAGCGGATCCAGCGTGGTGCGGGCCGTGCTGCGGGGCCCCGGCGCGGGCAGGTGACGGATCGCCAGCAGCAGGGTGGCCAGGCCGGAGGGTGCGCTGATCAGGAAGGCGAGCCGCCAGCCCCACTCCGGGCCGGCCAGCGCGATCAGGGCGCCGCCGAGCGGCGGGCCGAGGGCGATCGCCACCGCGCAGGTCACCTGGTACAGGCCGAGGGCGCGGGTGCGGGCGGGGCCGGTGAAGACGTCCTGGAGGGTGCCGATCATCTGGGAGTTCACCAGCCCGGCGCCCGCGCCCTGGAGCAGCCGGACGGCGACCAGCAGCCAGGCGGTCTGCGCGGTGGCGGCCAGCAGGCCCGCGCCCACGAACAGCGCGATCCCGGCGACGAAGAACGGCTTGCGCCCCCGGAGGTCGCCGAGGCGGCCGCCGGGGATCAGGGCGAGACCGAAGGCGAGCGAGTACCCGGCCACGATCCACTGGATCTGGGTGGGGTCGGCGTGCAGTGTGCCGCGGAGCGCCGGGACGGCGATGTTGAGGACGGAGTTGTCCAGCATGGTGGTGAAGCCACCGGCCAGGCAGACCGCCAGGATCTGCTTCTGCTTCGCTGTTTTGTGCACGGACGGAGGTTAACGGGCCCGGCGCGTCCCGGGGAGGGGAGGGGGCGACATCGGGCGCGGGTATGTCAGACCGGGGTGGCCAGCAGGGTCCAGGGCTCGGGGCGGGCGAGGGCGAGCCGGGGTTTGCGGTCGGCCCAGTGCCGGACGGCGGTGGCCATCACCGTGGCGGGGTCGGTGACCGGGTGGGTGGGGGTGAACGGTTCTGCCATCGCGGTGTAGCTCTGGAACATCGCCAGCAGCCGGACTGCCTGGGTCTGGAACGGGGAGAGGTACCGGTCGGCGAGCGGCAGGAAGAAGCGGTTCCAGCTCTCCACCGGGACCAGCGGCGGCCGGTCGATCGGGGCGACGCCGTGCCGGGCCCGGTACTCGTTGAGGGTGTCGCAGATGACGTCGAGCAGCGCGGACAGGGTCAGGCAGGCGGCACCGCCGGCGATCACCTCGGTCCTGGGGGCGGCCGGCGGGTCGGCGAGCGCGGCGGCCGCGATCACCGCGGCGACCTGGTCGACCGGGCTGATCTCGGCGAAACCGCCCGGGTCGCCGACCACCACGGCGGCCAGCCCGGAGACCAGCGCCTGCAGGATGGTGTACGGGCCGGAGAACCGGGCGATCCGTCCGTCCTGGCTGCGGCCGACCACCAGCGGCGGCCGGACCACCGTCAGAGCGCCGGGGTGCTCGGCCCGGACCAGGTCCTCGCCCCGGGCCTTGGACCACTCGTAGCCGTTGCGGTAGCCCTCGAACTCGGCGCCCCGGAGGTCCTCCGGGTTCCGGGTGCCACCGACGTAGGCGGTGGAGACCTGGACCAGGTGGGTCTCCCGGTCGGCCAGCGCGAGCACCGCCCGCAGCGGGTCCAGGTTGGCGCCGACCGCCTCCTCCCGGCTGAGCGTCCAGCGGGTGGTGGCCGCCGCGTGCACGATCACGTCCCAGTGGCCGGTCAGTTCGACGGGCGGGGGCTCGGCGCCGATCCGCCAGCTCACCGGGGCGTCGGGGGTGGCCCGGCGGGCGACCGGGACCAGGGTGTGGCCGGAGGTCCGCAGCAGGTCGGCGACCTCGGTGCCGACCACACCGGTGGCGCCGGTCAGAAGGATTCGCATGACTTCGTCCCTGATGGGGTGTCGGTTGACGGGGGTTCAGCAGGTCGGGGTGAGGACCAGGCAGGCGTTCTGGCCGCCGAACCCGAAGGAGTTGGAGAGCACCGGCGCCGGCCGGACCGCGCGCGGGACGGCCCGTACCAGGTCGACCAGGTCGGCCTCCGGGCTGCTGCCCAGGTTGGCGATCGGCGGGACCACGCCACGGGTCGCGCAGAGCAGCGCGAGCGCGGCCTCCAGGGCGCCGGAGCCGCCGATCAGGTGGCCGGTGACGCCCTTGACGGCGGTGACCGGCGGCGACTGGCCGCCGAAGCAGCGGTCGATCGCCCGGGCCTCGGCGCGGTCGTTCAGCAGGGTCGAGGTGCCGTGGGCGTTGACGTGCCCGAGGTCGGCCGGGGTGAGGCCGGCGTCGGCGATCGCCCGGCTCATGCAGCGGGCGGCCGCCTCGCCGTCCTCGCGCGGGGCGACGATGTGGAAGGCGTCGCAGTTGTCCGCGTAGCCGGCCACCTCGCCGAGCACGGCGGCGCCCCGGGCGACCGCCAGGTCCCAGCGTTCGAGCACCAGGACGGCGGCGCCCTCGGCCATCACGAAGCCGTCCCGGTCGGCGTCGAACGGGCGGCTGGCCAGCTCGGGTTCGTCGTTGCGCATCGACATCGCCCGCATCCGGGCGAACGCGCCGACCACCACGGTGCTGACCGAGGAGTCCACGCCGCCGGCCACCGCCACGTCCAGCTCGCCGTAGCGGATCCGGCGGGCCGCCTCGCCGATCGCGGTGGTGCCGCTGGCGCAGGCCGAGGAGTAGGTGGTGCAGGCGCCCTGGAAGCCGTGGCGCAGGGCCAGCCGGCAGGCGGCCGAGTTGGCCATGGTCCGGGGCACGGTGTGCACCGGCATGTCCCTGGGCCGGGAGCCGTGGCTGAGGGTGACCTCCTCCATGCTGGGCAGGCCGCCGATGCCGGTGCCGATCTGGACGCCGATCCGCTCCGGGTCCAGCCCGGTCAGCGCGGCCTGGTCGATCGCGTCGCCGGCCGCGCAGAGCAGCAGGGTGGAGGCCCGGTCGATCTGCCGGGCCACCCGGCGGGTGACGTAAGCGTCCACGTCGAACGGCGGCACCAGGCAGGCGAAGTGCACCGGCAGGTCCCGCTCGATCAGGTGGTCCACCAGGGTGGCGGTGGACCGGGCCTTCAGCACGGTCTCGTACGCCTGCTCCAGGTCGTTGCCGGCCGGTGACTTGACGCCGATGCCGGTCACCGCGACCCGGTGGCCGCCGGAGGGGTGGGCTCCGGAGGGGCGGGCGGTCACCGGGCCTCGGCCGTCCGGGCCGACAGCAGGTCGATGGCCTGGCCGACGTCCTGGGCACCGGTCAGGTCCTCGACCGCGATCCGCAGGGTCAGGGCGCGCTCCAGCCGGGCCCCGATCTCCATCAGCTCCAGGCTGTCGATGCCGTGGTCGGCCACCAGGCTGGTGCGCTCCTGGACCTCCTCGATCTCGGTGCCGAGCACGTCCGAGATGGTCGTCCGGACCATCAGGGCCAGTTCCTCACGGGTGGGCATGGGTGGGTTTCCTTCCGAGGGTGGGTCAGATGATCGGTGCGGCGGCCACGGCCGCGTCGAGGATGTCGAGCGCCTCCGCCAGCTCCGCCTCGGTGCTGACCAGTGGCGGCAGCAGCCGGACGGTGGTCGGGCGGCCCAGGCAGGGGGAGACCAGCAGGCCGCGGGCGGCGAGTTCGAGCACCACCGCGCCGGCCGTGCCCGGGCTGCACAGGTCGATGCCGCGGAGCAGGCCCCGGCCGCGGACGGCGCGGACGGCCGCCGGGTGGCGGCTGCCGAGCCGCTCCAGGCCGGCGTCCAGCAGGCCGGACAACAGCTCTCCGTGCCCGGCGAGTTGCTCGATCGCGTCGAGCGCCGGGGGCAGCGCCGCGCAGCTCAGCGGGTGGCCGCCGAAGGTGGCCGAGTGCAGGAACGGATCGGCGGCCAGTGGGGCGTACAGCCGCTCGGAGCAGACCAGGGCGGAGAGCGGGACCACGCCGCCGCCGAGCGGTTTGCCGAGCAGCACGCCGTCCACCGGCAGGCCCTCGGCCAGCGCCACCGAGGGCTCCCCGCAGCGGCGCAGGCCGCACTGGATCTCGTCGGCGATCACCAGGGTGCCGTGCCGCTCCGCGTCCGCGCACCAGCGGCGCAGCACCTCGGTGCGGAGCGGGACGGCGCCGTTCTCGCCCTGGACCGGCTCGAAGACCAGGGCGGCCGCCGGGCCGGCGGCCAGCTCCCGGGCGACGGCCGCCGGGTCCTCCGGGTCGACGTGCACCACGTCCACCGCGCAGCCCTGGAGGCCGACCCGGTAGAGCGGACTGTGCGTCAGGGCGAGCGCGCCGAGCGACTTCCCGTGGAAGCCGCCGCGCACCGCGAGCACCCGGTCCCGGCCGGTGGCCAGCCGGGCCAGCTTGACCGCCACCTCCACCACGTCGGCGCCGTTCAGGCCGAAGTAGACCTTGGGCAGGGTGCCGCCCAGGTAGCCGGCCAGGCGGTCGGCCGCGCGGGCGGCCACCGGGTTGGCCAGGCTGCGGGTCGCGGTCGGCATGGTGTCCAGCTGCCGGTGGACGGCGGCCACCACCGCCGGGGGCCGGTGGCCGAGCAGGGTGACCGCGTAGGAGCCGAAGTCCAGCACCGAACGGCCGTCCGAGAGGGTGACCCGGACGCCCTCGGCGGCGGCCTCCACCGCGCCCCGGCCGGCGAAGCTGCCGGTCAGCGCGAGCTTGGGGGAGAGGTGGCGGCGCAGCTGGTCGAACACCTCGGTGGCGGTGGTCATCCGGCCACCGCCGGGTGCTGGGGCCGATCGGCGCGCGGGGCGGCCAGCGGGGCCAGCTCGCGACGGAGCGCGGCCAGCATCCCCTCGGCGTTCTCCCGCAGGGCGGTGGCCGCGATCGGGTTGAGCATCTCGGCCAGCAGCGGAATGCCGATGTCGAAGTCCGCGTGCAGGGTCACCAGGCTGCCGCCCGGGGCGGCGTCGACCGCCCAGTGGCCGACGAACTCACCGAGGTCGCCGCTGAGTTGGCGGAAGTCGAAGCGGCGGGCGGCCGGGTCGATCACCTCGGCCTCGGTCCACCGCAGCACCGAGCCCTGCAGCCGGACCGACCAGGCGGTGGTGCGGTGGCACGGGTCGGGCTGCTCGGTGATCACCACCGAGTCGACGCTCGCCATGCACCGCGGGTACCGCTCCACGTCCACCACCGCCGCCCAGACGGTGTCGGGCGGTACCGCGATCGGCAGTTCCACTTCAACGCGTGGCATGGGAGGACCCCTTCTGGTCGTGGTCGGCGGTGAACGTGGTGTCGAGGGCGGCCGCGTGCGGACCGAGCGCCTCGGCCAGCGCGGAGCCCAGCGCCGACGGCAGCACCCGCCGGAGCAACGCCCTTGGCAGCGGCCGGAGATGGGTCATCGCGTACCACTGCTCGACCAGCTCGCAGCCGAGTTCGAGCTTGGGCCGGTACGCGGTCTGGGCGAACCGGATGTGCCGGCAGCCGGAGTCGATCGCCAGCCGGATCGCCGCGTGGTGCACCGCGTGGTAGAGCCCGGCCTCGTGGGCGATCCGGTAGTCCAGGCCGATCCGGGCGCCGGTGGCGCCCGTACCCGCGAAGAAGCAGAGCAGGAAGGCGACCAGCCGCTCCTGCTCGAAGCAGGCCACCAGCCGCCGCCCGGCCGGGTCGCCGGACTGCACGGCGGCCAGGAACGCGGCGTCCAGCACGTCCAGGGTCTGGTCCGCCCGCGCCATCACCTGCCGGTAGAGCGCGAGCACCTCCGGCAGCAGCTCGGCGAACTCGTCCAGCACCTCGGTCCGCAGGCCGGGCCAGGCCGCGGCCCGCCGGAGCTTGCTGCGGGCATTGCGCCGGGGCTTGGCCGGCAGCCGGGCCAGGTAGTCCTCGAACGAGCCCGGGCCGAGCCGGAGTTCGGTGTCCGGCAGGCTGGGCAGGAAGAAGAAGCCGGCGGTGGTCAGGGCCGGGCGCAGGGGGGCCAGCTCGGCCGGGGCGAAGTCCTTGAACACCACGGTGCCGAGCCGCTCGCGCCGGGCCAGCGCGAGCACCGCGGCGACCAGCTCGGCCACCGCCTCCGGTGGGAGCCGGCCGGGCGCCAACACATGCCCCTGGCCGAGCAGATGGCCGCAGAACAGCATCGGCACCCGGAGCAGCCGGGGGAACAGCCGGCGCACCGGCGCCAGCAGGCGGCGCTCGCGCGGGCCGACCACGTCGTCCAGCCGCAGCTGCCGGAACAGGCAGAGCGGCAGCACCGCCAGCACGTCAGGACCCTGACGCAGCACCAGGTAGGCGAAGCCGTCCGGACCGATCCGGCCGCGCTCCATGGCGAGCAGGACGGCGCGCGACCACATCGGGTCGTCCGCCGGGGCGAGCCGCTCCCAGAGCCGGTCGGGAAGCAGCTCGATGCTGGGCACCACCTCCACCCGGTAGCCCGCCGTCCTGGTCGGTACGGTCACGGCCGTCAGCCGATCCGCAGCGGGCGGCCGTCGAGGAAGTCCCGCAGCGGCCCGGCCATCCGGCCGCGGGCCGGCGGGTGGAAGGTGAGGCCGGTGGCGGCCGAGGCCAGGTAACTGCCCTCGGAGGAGCTGATGAAGGCCATCCCGCCGAGCGCGGCCAGGCAGGTCCTGGTGGTGCGGGCGATCGCGTCCTGCGCCGAGTAACGGGCCGTCAGGGCGGCGACCAGCAGGGTGTCGGTCCACTCCTCGTCCGCCATCGCGCGGGCCACCGCCTCCACCGCGAGCATCGCGGCCTCGACGTCCACCAGGTACGGGCTCGGGTCGTCGGCGCCGCTGCCGGGCCGGGCCAGCACCCGTTCGACCAGGGCGCTGGCCACCCCGAGGTAACCGGCCGTCAGCAGCAGCTCGAACCAGAGGAACCCGGCCACGTTCAGCGCGTCGGGCACGGCGTCGGCGGTGACCTCGGTCAGCACCACCATCGCGGGGTCGACCTCGACGTCGGTGAGCACCACCTCGTCGCTCTCCGCCCCGGCCAGGATCGGCGTCCGCCAGAACGGCCTGACCTCGATCCCGGGGGACTGCGCGGGGATCAGCGCGACGGCCAGCCGCTCGACACCGTCCTGGTCGGTCATGGTGACCGAGGCGGTCAGCAGGTCCATCGAGCGGGACAGGCTGCACGGCATCTTGCTCCCGTTCAGCACCACGACGTCGCCCCGGCGCTGCGCGGTGATGTGCGGTTTGAGGATGTTCTGGCCGGCCCGGCCCTCGGCGAAGCCGGAGGCCAGCAGCAGGTTGTCCCGGGCGATCGCGGCCAGCAGGGCGCCCTCGGGCCCGCTGCCGTCGGCCGCCCGGACCAGCCCGGCGACCGAGAAGTGGTGCATCGTGGTGGCCACCGCCAGCGAGGGGCAGCGGGCCCCGACGGCCCGCTGCACCCGGACGGCCTGCAGCGGTGTCGCGCCCGACCCGCCGTGCTCGGCCGGGACCAGCAGGCCGGGGCCGCCGGCCGCCCGGAACGCCTGGATCGCCGGGCTGGGCGCGGACTCCAGCCGCTCCAGCGGCTGGTCGGCGAGGGCTGCGTCCAGCCCGGGCAGGAAGGTCTCCAGAGCGGCGCGTTCATGGTGCAGGAAGTTCACGGACGTCCCTTCGGGGCGGCAGGAGTGGGTCGGGCCCGGGTCCACCGGGCCGGGCGCTACCTCGCGCGGGCGAGCGGCAGGTGTTCGAAGGCGCGCAGGCCGGCGCCGCTGCGCCGGGTCGGTGGCCGCTCCGACAGGGTCAGCCCCGGGAAGCGGTCGAGCAGGTGGTGCAGCAGGGTGGCGCCTTCCAGGCGGGCCAGCCCGGCGCCCAGGCAGTAGTGCGCTCCCGCGCTGAAGCTGAGCACCCGGATCTCCGGACGCCGTACGGCGAAGGTGTCCGGGTCGGGGTGCCGGTCGGGGTCGCGGTTGGCGGCCGCCAGTACGGTGATCACGCTCGCCCCGGCGGGCAGCCGGACGCCGCCGACCTCCACCGGCCGGGCGGCGATCCGCTCGGTCATCGGTACGGGGGAGTCCCAGCGCAGCGACTCCTCCAGGGCGGCCGGGACGAGCTCCGGCCGGCGCCGCAGCAGCTCCCACTGCTCGGGGTGGCCGAGCAGGGCGAACACCGTCAGGCCGAGCAGCCCGGTGGTGGTCTCGAAACCGGCCACGAAGACCAGGATCAGGGTGTCGACCAGCTCACGTTCGGTCAGTTCGCCGTCCCCGGCGGGGCCTTCGGTGCGGTGCAGCGCGACCAGGGTCGAGGTGAGGTCGTCGGCGGGGCGGGCCCGGCGCTCGCGGAGCAGGGCGGTGAAGTACTCCCGCAGGGCCGTCACCGCGCGGTCGGCGCGGGCCCAGTCCGCCGGACTGCGGACCGGCTCCAGCAGCCGCCCGGCGTCCTCGCCGAGCCGGCGGAACCGGGCCTGGTCCTCGCGCGGCACCCCGATCAGCTCCCCGACCACCGCGACCGGCAGCGGCGAGGCCACCAGCTCCTGGAAGTCGGCCGTGCCGCCCGCGCAGGTGGCGTCGGCGAAGGCGTCCAGCAGCTCGGCGGTGATCTTCTCCACCGCACCGCCGAGGGCGGCGATCCGCCGGGCGCTGAAATCCCGGATCACCAGCCGTCGGAGCCGGTCGTGGGCCGGGCCGTTGGTGGCGAGCATCGAGCTGTAGAAGAACTCGGCGGCGGGGTGCTCCGGCCAGTCCGCGACTTCGCGGGAACACCATTCCTGATCGGGTACCAGGAAATCGGGATTGGTCAGTACGGACTGGCAGTCGGTGAATCGGGTCAGGAAATGCGAGCCGATAGTCGCACTGTAATACAGTGGGACGGTTCGTCTGAGGAGGGCCAGTGCCGGGTAGGGATTCTCCCGGCCCTCGGGCGTGAAGATTGAGAAGAGCGTCGACTCTGCATCCACCGGTCCGGCCTTGCTAGCTCGTCGTGACTGGCGCAGCGTAGCGGAAATTGCCGAAGTCCCATGCCCCTGGCCGGTGGTGAACGGCGATCAGTAGTTCGAGTACGTTTCAGTGGGCCTGCCAGGACCGGCCGCTGGCGTATTTGCCGGGGCGTCGCCGGACGGCGCGCGGACGGCCTTTCACCCCGGGGCAGCGCGACTTCATGCGCTCCCCCGGGGTGAAAGGCCGTCGGTGGCTCACTTCCAGGCCCGGTCCAGGAAGTCGGCGATCAGCGGGGCGATCTCCGGGAGGTGGTCCTCCAGGGCGAAGTGGCCGGTGTCGAAGAGGTGCAGCTCGGCGGCGGGCAGGTCGCGGAGGTAGGCGTGGGCGCCGGGGGCCGGGAAGAAGGCGTCGTTGGCGCCCCAGAGGATCAGGGCCGGCGGGGTGTGGGTGCGCAGCCACTGCTGCCAGGCCGGGTACTGCCCGACGTTGCTGTGGTAGTCGAAGGCCAGGTCCAACTGGGGCTGGGTGCGGCCGGGCTGGTCCAGGAAGTGCTGGTCGAGGGTCCAGCCCTCGGGGGCGATCAGCTCGGGGTCGACGGTGCCGCCCTCGTACTGGCCCCGGGTGGCGGGGAGGGTGAGCAGCCCGCGGACGGCCTCCTCGGCGCCGGGGGTCTCCGGGCGCAGCGCGATGAAGTCGCGGGCCATCGGGGACAGCCCCTCGGTGTACGCGTTGCCGTTCTGCACCACCAGGCCGGCGATCCGCTCGGGGTGACGGGCGGCCAGCCGGAAGCCGACCGGGGCGCCGAAGTCGAAGGCGTACAGGACGAACCGCTCCAGGCCGAGCTGGTCGACGAACTTCCCGGTGATGTCGGCCAGTCGGTCGAAGGAGTAGTCGAAGGGGCCGCCGGTGGTGGCGGACTCGGGGACGTCGCTGTGGCCGAAGCCCGGGTAGTCCGGGGCGATCAGCCGGTACCGCGAGCCGAGGGCGTCGATCAGCCGGCGGTACTGGTGCGAGGCGGACGGGAAGCCGTGCAGCAGGAGCAGCACGGGTGCGTCCGGGTCGGTCGGGAGGCTCTCGCGGTAGAAGATCCGCAGGCCGTCGACGGTGAGGTGGCGGTGGCGGATGCGGGCGATCATGGCTAATGCCTCCTGGGGTGTTTGTGGCATTAGTTTTGCGTGGGATGCCTAACGTGTCAAGTGGTTGTCGTAGCATTAGGGCATGGACGAGGCACTGACCGGCGAGCCGCTGGCCCTGGATCTGCTCAACACCCGCCCCGCCGACGGCGACCTGCTGTCCGACGTGGCCGGCCTGCGGGCCTGGCTCCGGCTGCAGGCCGGGCGCGGGCTGCCCGCCGACCCGGCCGAGGCCGGGGCGGCCGAGCTGGCGGCGGCCCGGGGCGTCCGGGCGCTGGCGGCGGAGGCGATCGGCCGGGCCCGGGGCGGGGGCCCGGTGCCGGCCGAGGTGCTGGCCGGTCTGAACGCCGCGCTGGGCGCCGCGCCGGTGGTCGGCGAGCTGACCCGGGACGGGGCCGAGCTGGCCTACCGGCAGCGGCGACAGGGGCGGCCGGCCGACCGGCTGGCGGCCGAACTGGCGAGCGCGGTGGCCGAGTTGATCGCCGATCCGGTGGAGCTGGCGGCGATCCGGGAGTGCGCGGCGGAGGACTGCGTGCTGCTGTTCCGGCCTGCCAACCCCCGGCGGCAGTGGTGCTCGGCGGCCCGCTGCGGGAACCGGGCCCGGGTGGCCAGGCACTACCGGCGGCAGAAGGCGGCGGAGGCGTGAGGGTAGGCTCGGCCGGACTTTCGGCGAAGGTGGAGGACCGGATGGCACCGCTGGCGATGGTGGCTGGCAGTACGGAGGTACTGGCCCGGCCGGACCTCGGCGAGCACCTGTTGACGGACCTGGAGCGGGCCCGGGCCGGCCGGTTCCGGCTGGCCTCCTCACGGGCCGACTTCGTCGCGGCCCACCTGCTGGTCCGGGAGGCCGCCGCCCGGCTGCTGGGCCGCCCGGCCGCCGGGCTGACACTGCTTCAGCGCTGTCCGGACTGCGCGCGGGACGACCACGGCAAGCCGTACCTGGCCGAGTACCCCGAGGTCGGGGTGAGCCTCTCGCACGGCCGGGGGGTGGTGGCCGCGGCGGCCGGCCCCGACCCGGTCGGGGTGGACGTCGAGCAGCCGTCCCGGGGGACGGCGGCCGAGGTGATGGAACGGGTGCTCAGCGTGGGCGAGTTGCGCCGGGTCCGGGAGCACGCCGAGCCGGACCGGGCGTTCCTGCGGCTCTGGGTGCGCAAGGAGGCGATGGTCAAGCTGGGGCGGACCACGCTGGACACGCTGACCGGGATCGACCTGTCCGGGCTGGAGCTGGACGGCTCGCCGCTGCGCGGCCGGTACGGCGATCTGCACCTGCTGGACTGGGAGGACGAGGTGCACGGCGCGGCGGTCGGCGTGGTCAGCACCGGGGAACCCCGGGTCGAGCGGCTGTGAGGCCCGCCGCCACCCGGAGCGGGTGACGACGGGCCACGCGGCCGCAGCTGTCGATCAGCCGGTGAAGCCGGCCGTGATCTGGGTGAACTGCCAGTTGTTCTGGGCGATTCCGGAGCAGGTCTCGACCACGCCGCCGCCGGGGCAGGGCCGGTCCCGGTTCACCGACCAGAAGGCCAGCCGGGCGGTGTGGTGCGCGTTGGACCAGTCGCGGATCTTCGTCCAGGTGTCCACGCCGGTCACCTCCTGCTGGTCGCTGAGCCCGTTCATGCCGGAGATGCCCAGGTGGGCGTAGGCGGTCGCGTCGTCCCAGCCGAACACCGACTTCAGCTTGGCCTTCAGGCCCTCGGCCGCGCCGACCGTGCTCGCGTACATGTCGGCGCCGCCGCCGAAGTCGAACGGCATGATGGTGAAGACGTCGATGCCGGCGTTCAGCGCCTTGGACTGCTCGATCAGCCGGTTGCCCCAGGAGGTCGGGCCCGTGGTCGAGGTGCCGAAGGTGAGGATGGTCCGCAGGCCGGGGTTGTTGTTCTTGACGATCTTCAGGGCGTTGACGATCCGGTCCTGCACCGCGGCGTTCTCGAACTCGTCGGTGTTCTCGATGTCCACGTCGATCGCCTTCAGCCCGTAGGCGTCGATCACCTTCTGGTAGGCGCCGGCCAGGGCCTCGGGGGTGGAGCAGTTCGGGCCGAGCTTGTTGCCGCTCCAGCCGCCGATGGACGGGACCACGTCAGCGCCGGCCGCCCGGATCGCGGCGATGGTGGACTGGTCCACCCCGCCGAGCAGCGGGCGCTGGCTGTCCCAGCTCGGGTTGCAGCCGTTCTGGGCCAGGACGAACGCCATGGTGAACCACTTGATGCCGGTCGCGTTCAGCACCGTGCTCGGCGCCGGCGGCTCGCCCCAGCCGAGGTAGAGGTAGGGCGCGGCCTGCTTGAACCCGGGCGGCGGGGTCCCGTTGTCGGTGGTGACCGAGACCGCGGCGGAGGCGGCGGAGGTGTTGCCCGCCTGGTCCCGGGCCTTCACGGTGAACGAGTAAACGGTGGCGGGGCTGAGCCCGGTGACGGTGGCCGAGGTGCCGCCGACCGTGGTGGCCAGGACGCCGCCCCGGTAGACGTCGTAGGCGGTGACGCCGACGTTGTCGGTGGCGGCGCTCCAGGCGAGCGAGACGGTGGAGGAGGTCCTGCCGGTGGTGGCCAGGTTGGCCGGGACGGTCGGCGCCACCGTGTCGCTGCTGCCGCCCGGGCCGTCCAGGCTGATGTCGTCGGCGTAGTAGGTGCCCTGCCCGTACCAGCCGTTCAGGTAGATCTGGGCGCTGGTCTGGCCCGCCCCGGTGGTGAACGCGACCGTCAGCTTGGTGTACGCGGAGGCCGACGGGGTCCAGGTCGAGGTGCCGCCGGTGACCCCCAGGTAGACGTAGCTGCCCCGGACCCAACCGCTCAGCGTGTAGGCGGTGTTGGGCTGGACGGCCACGGTCTGGGTGCACTTGGCGTTGTCGCTCGCGCTCGCGGCGCCCGCCAGGGCCTTGGTGCCGCCGTGCACCGGGCTGCCGACCACCGAGCCGAGCCCGCCGGAGCAGGACCAGCCGGCCAGGGTGCCGGTCTCGAAGCCGGGGTTGGTCAGCAGGTTGGCAGCCTGCGCGGTGGTGGGAGCGGTCAGGGCCGCGGCGGCGGCCAGCACACCGGCGCCCAGGCCGGAGAGCAGCCGGGATCGGGTTCGCAAGGGAGTACCTCCAGTGGGGGATGGCTGGTACGTCGCTGATGGCAGGTCAACCGGTGAAAGTACGAGTCCAGTTGGGGCCGGGTCGGCGGGTGGGCGGCTGCCGTGGCAAATGGTATGGACCTGTTGACTCGTTGGTCCAGTCCTCCTACATTGCGAAAACAAGCCGACTCCCGACCGGACGGCCCGCACGGTTCTGCACCCACCTGTCAGGCACCCCCACACCAACAGGAGAACCATGTCCGGATACCTCAGACGCAGGCTGCCCGCGATGCTGGGCGCCCTGCTGCTCCCGGTGGCCGCGTTCACCGCCATTGCCGCACCGCCCGCGCACGCGGCGGGGAAGCTCACCGCCGCGTTCAGCTCGGCCGACAACGGCTCGTGGTGGAAAGGCACCCTGGTGGTCCGCAACGACAACGCGACCGCCGTCACCGGCTGGACCCTGGAGTTCGACCTCCCGGCCGGCGTCACCCTGAGCAGCAGCTACAACGGCGAGGCGACCGTGACCGGCCGTCACGTGGTCGCCAAGAACGCGTACTACAACGCCACGGTCGCCGCGAAGAGCAGCACCGAGCCGTACAGCTTCTGGTTCGTCGCCACCGGCCCGATCGCCGCCCCCACCGGCTGTACGGTCAACGGCGACAAGTGCGACGGCACCCCCGACGTCCCGCCCGGTGCGCCGGGGAAGCCGTCGGTGGTCGCCGTGACCACCCGTTCGGTGGCGCTGAGCTGGGCCGCCGCCGGCGCCGGGGACTACCCCGTCGCCTCCTACGAAATTCTCAACGGCGCTACGGTGGTCGGCACTTCGACCGGCACCTCGGGCACCGCGACCGGGCTGAGCCCGGCCACGGCGTACAGCCTGACCGTCCGGGCCAAGGACGCCCGGGGCAACGTCGGGCCGGTGAGCCCGGCCGGCACGGTGGCCACCACCGACCCGGCCAGTGACCCGGTGCCGCCCACCGCACCGGCCGACCTCCGCGCCACCACGGTCACCTCGGGCGCCGTCACGCTGGCCTGGAGCCCGGCCACCGACAACGTCGGGGTGGTCTCCTACGACGTCTACCAGGGCGGCGTGCCGGTGCAGAGCGTGACCGGCACCTCGGTCACGGTCAACTCGCTTGCCCCGGCAACGAGTTACGTCTTCACGGTGCGGGCCAGGGACGCGGTGGACAACCAGTCGCCGCCCTCGGCACCGCTCACCGTCACCACCGGCGACCTGGCCGGGGCGGGGAAGTACACCCGGGTCGGCTACTTCACCCAGTGGGGCATCTACGGACGCCAGTACTTCGCGAAGAACCTGGACACCTCGGGCACGGCCGCCAAGCTGGACGTGATCAACTACGCCTTCGAGAACATCGACCCGGTCAACCTGACCTGCCTGGCCGGCGTCACCAAGGGCACCACCGCGAACCCGCAGGACCCCGACCAGGGGACCGGCGCCGGGGACGCGGACGCCGACTACGGGCGGCCGTTCAGTGCGGCCCAGTCCGTGGACGGGGTGGCCGACGACGGCTGGGGCAAACTCCGGGGCAACCTCAACCAGTTGAAGAAGCTCAAGGCCAAGTACCCGCACCTGAAGGTGGTGGTCTCGCTCGGCGGCTGGACGTACTCCAAGTACTTCTCCGACGTGGCGGCCACCGACGCCTCCCGGCAGAAGTTCGTCAGGTCCTGCCTGGACGTCTGGATCAAGGGCAACCTGCCCGCCTACAACGGTGCGGGCGGCGACGGTGTGGCCGCCGGGATCTTCGACGGCGTCGACCTGGACTGGGAGTGGCCCGGCTCGCCCGACGGCCACCCCGGCAACCACTGGAGCGTCAACGACAAGGCCAACAACACCGCGCTGCTGGCCGAGTTCAGGAAGCAGCTGGACGCGCTGGGCGGCTCGCACAAGCTGCTCACCGCCTTCACCCCCGCCGACCCGGCCAAGATCGCCCAGGGCTGGGACCTGTCGAAGATCTTCAGCTCGCTGGACATCGCCAACATCCAGGGCTACGACTTCCACGGGGCCGGCTCGGACAACTCCTGGGAGCCCAACCGCACCGGCCACCAGGCCAACCTGTACCCGGACGCCCAGGACCCGTACCCGGTGAAGTTCAGCACCGACGCGGCGGTGCAGACCTACCTGAACGCCGGGGTCAACCCGCGCAGGCTCACCATCGGCCTGCCCTTCTACGGCCGGGGCTGGCAGGGCGTCACCGACGGTGGCGCGAAGGGCGAGTGGCAGGCGGCGACCGGCGCGGCACCGGGCCAGTTCGCGGAGGAGGCGGGGACGCGGGGCTACAGCAACCTGCTCACCACCTTCCCTGGGCTGACCGTGCTGCACGACGAGCAGTCGGTGTCGACGTACGCCTACACCTCGGCCGGCGGGCAGTGGTGGACCTTCGACGACCCGTGGTCGATCGGGAAGAAGGCGGCCTACGTGAAGTCCAAGGGCCTGCTGGGCGCGATGATCTGGGAGATGTCCGGTGACACACCGAACGGAGCCCTGATCACGGCGCTCGACAACGGCCTGAAGTGACGGTCACCGCAGCCCCGGAATGAGAGAGGCCGGGGCCGCGTCCGGTGCGGACGCGGCCCCGGCACCGGCCCGAGGGCCCGGGGTCAGTGCACCAACTTGGCTCCGGCCCAGTCGGCGTGGTCGCTGTTGATGCCGTCGCCCGCGTCCGTGGCCTTGAGGACCAGGGAGTTGACGCCGACGACGCTCACGTCGACGGACTGGGTGGCGCTGGTCGGAGTGAGCGCCGACGGGCTCTCGTAGAGCTTGACGCCGTCACCCCAGACCTCGAACTTCACGGTCGCGTTCGAGGTGATCTCGTCGTCGACGCCCAGGTCCGACTGGAAGCGGCTGTAGCCGCCGTTCAGGGCGTAGGTGATGCTGCTGACGGCGTGCGTGCCGATGCCCTTGGCGTAGGCGGTGCCGTTCAGCTTGATCGGGTTCCCGTCCACGCTGGTGTCCTTGCGGACGATGCCCGAACCGATGACGGGGCTGCCGGTCCAGTTCAGGTCACTCAGCGGGGTCGGCGTCGGGGGGAAGCCGATGATCTTGGCTCCGGCCCAGTCGGCGTGGTCGCTGTTGATGCCGTCGCCCGCGTCCGTGGCCTTGAGGACCAGGGAGTTGACGCCGACGACGCTGATGTCGACGGACTGGGTGGCGCTCGACGGCGTCATGGCGGCCGGGGTCTCGTAGAGCTTGACGCCGTCACCCCAGACCTCGAACCGCACGGTGCCGTTCGAGGTGACCTCGTCGTCGATGCCGACGTCGGACTGGAAGCGGCTGTAGCCGCCGTTCAGGGCGAAGGTGATGCTGCTGTTGGCGTGCGTGCCGAGGCCCTTGGCGTAGCTGGTGCCGTTCAGCTTGAGCGGCTTGGAGTCGACGCTCCGGTCCTTCTGGACGGTGCCGAAGTCGCTCTGCGCGGCGGTCCAGGTGAGCGAACTCAGGTCGGTCGCCTGCCCGTTGCCACTGCCCGCGGTCGTGACGGCGAGCGGGCTGCCGGCCTCGGAGCGGTTCTGGGCGGCGTCCACCGCCTTCACCGTGAAGGTGTACGGGGTCGAGGCGGTCAGGCCCGAGGCGGTGAAGCTGGTACCGGTCGACGAACCGGCCAGCGTGCCGCCGCGGTAGACGTTGTAGCTCGTCACGCCGACGTTGTCGGTGGCCGCGGTCCACTTCAGGTCCACGCTGCTCGACGACACACTGGTCGAGGTGAGGCCGGTCGGTGCGGTGGGAGCGGTGATGTCGGCACCGGGGGTCCCGGCGATCGCGGTCACGGAGCCACCGGCGGACACCGGCACGGTCACGTAGGAGACCGTCTGGCCGTACAGCGACTTGGTCTGCGGCGTCCGGGCGACGCCGTTCACGGTGATGGTGGCGGGAGTGCCGTAGAACTGGGCCTCCCAGTTCACCGTGCCACCCGAGTTGTTGGTGAGCGCGGAGGCCGTCGTGCCGATGTGCTTCAGCTTCAGGTCGTTGTCACCGACCTTGAGGTGGTCGATCTCCACCCACGGCGTGTCGGAGGTCAGCCGCGAGACGGTCGCCACCTTGTCGTGCGGCGCGTCCGGCTGAACGCCCATCATGCCGTCGATGGTGTTGCTGACCGCGAGGAACGAGATCTCCGGGTAGCTGTCCTTGCCCGCCATGAGCTTCTTGAGCCAGGCCCAGCCCTCGGCCGACCGGTTGTACTGGTAGTACATCTCCGGCAGGTAGGAGGTCGCCTCGACGTTCAGGTTGTCGTCGTTGGCGGCGATGAAGTCCAGGTAGCCGCTGGTCCGGCTGCCGTAGTCGCCCAGCCCGGTCAGCATCATCAGGAAGCTGGCCTCGTGGCCCCAACTGCTGTAGCCGGTACCGGCCGCGTCCTTGCCGCGCATGTACCGGTTGTTCGAGGAGTCCCACCACTTCGCCTCGAACTGGTTGCGCACCCGCTGCGCACGGTCGGCCCACTTCGCGCCGCCGGCGGTGTCGCCCTTCGCCTTCAGGATCTCCGCGTACGCCAGCATCGACTGGTACTGGTACCCGAGCGAGTCCGCCGCGGAGACCAGGTTCTCGTTCGGGAACTCGAAGAACGTCGCGGTGTACTCACCGGCCTGCTTGCGCGAAACCGGCTGCTCGGCCGACGGGTCGGCGTCGTTCCAGCTCACCTCGTGACTGGCCAGGAACGGACCCATGGTGGAGTCGTAGTACGCGGCGAGGGTCGGATCGTTGATCCAGTCCGCGTTGCCCGTCCACTGGTACTGCTTGTACGCCTTGGTCATCAGGTTGAACGGCGACGGCAGTTCCCGGAAGCCGGTGCCGTCGATGTAGTACATGGCGCCGGTGGGGCTGTGCGCCCACAGCGGCCAGCCGTTCTGGCCCGGCTTCGAGGCGTCGCCCGCGAAGGTCTTCAGCATGCTGAAGGTCTCGGTGTCCAGGCCGAGCGCGTGCGCACCGTCCGACTGGTGGGAGATGTCCCGGTTGTAGTAGGACTCCCGGTTGGTGTACGCACCCCAGTAACCCGGTTGGTTCTCCTGGTGGGTGGCGTCCTTGAGGCGCCACCACTCGGGCTCGTGACCCATCATCGGGTTGCCCGGGTAGAAGGTCATGCCCAGGGCCCGGTCCTTGCCCCAGTTGAACCCGTCGTTCAGGGCCGCGTTCGGCGAGTCGATGGTCAGGGTGCTGGTCGGCGCCCCCACGTGCTGCTGGATGGTGATCCGGTCGACCCGGGGCACCTCGCCGGCCGAGGTGGCCGTCAGCTCGATGACGTCCCCGGCCTTGAGCTTGACGCTGCCGGACGTCCGGGTGTCGATGTTCATCGGGTCGGTGTAGTCCCGGCCGTACCGCTGGGAGGTCGCCCAGGTGTCCACCGGAACGGAGTTGACCGAGAGCTTGTAGGTCACCCCGTTCGCGGTCTTGCCGTTGTAGCGCGTGATCAGGTCGTAGGTCCCCGCGACGCCGCCGAAGGTCTTGCTGGCGCTGCTGGTCCCGCCGGCCACGCCCCGGGCGTAGGTGACGTTGTCGACCGCGTTGCCGTTCCAGGTGTGGTTCACGGTGTCGGTCGCGAAGTTGGTCAGCGACATGTTCTCGACTTCGAACACGTAGGGCGTCGCCGTCGTCGCCGCCACCGCAGGTGCGTGGGGGAGGGTGATTGCGGTGCCGACCGTCGCGAGTACGGCGGTTAGTGCACAAGCCAAACGGCGCATGTGCGTTCGGTCCTTTCGAGGGTGGGGGCGTTCTTGGTACGAGGACGGTCGACGTGGACCGCCCGGCTGTGGGGGTGTGGGGTGTGCGGGTGGCCGGATCGTCGGCGCCCGGGGAGGGGGGCACCGCTGCTCTCGGCTCGCGGAGCCTGGGTTCGCCCAGGCCGAATCGCCCGCTGCTGCTTCGCGTCAGGCAGCGCGGGGGTCGGCCGGGAGGTGTTGGAAGACGTTGAAGTGTGTTGCCTATTGAGTACTTCGCGGTGAAGCAGTGTCAATAGTTGCGGTGGGGTCGGTCGGTCCTGCATGACCTGGGTGGGGGTCGGGTGCGGTGGTCAGGACCGCGGTTTCGGCCCGCCTCGGCCGCTGGCCTCGGCCCGGGCGGCGGGGTGTATCGGCAGGTCAGCGGCTCGGCGCGGCAGGGTGGTCGGGTTGGGGCGACCGTACCAGGAGCGGCTCGGACACGTTGGAATCAACTGCCGTCTTGCAGTGACACTCTGACGTGAGCGTAGAAAGCTTTCATTGATGCGTTGCATGTTCTGACAGGTCTGAGTAATGTCGCTCCCCGCAAGGCCCATCCGCCCACCGTCTCCGGAGAAGCCCATGGGCCGCTCACTGCTGCCTGCCGAGCGGTGGGTCGTCAGCTCCCGCGTCCCGCATCGACTCGATCGCCGGACTCTCCGCACTGGTCGCCGAGTTCGATGCCGCAACGAGCCGACTCCGCCTGGTGTCCGGGTGCCGGACATCCCGATGCCCTCCGGAGGGGGGCGGTGTGGACCGAGATGCGCAGTTGGTGTGGAACTCGGTCGCGCTGCGGTTCCTGCCGGAGCGGCTTCGATGCGACCGCCCGAGGCGTCCCCGTAGGGCCAACGGGCCGTCGTCGCCCGGGAGATGGCCGGTTCCTGCGCCGTCGGCCCGGCGGGTGGACCGGAATGGCCATCAACAGTTGTGAGATATGACCTGTGACATTGTTCTGATGGCCATTCGGTGGCAGGATGCACGCCACGTCCCCCGCTTGTCCCGCCTGATGCTCAGTGAGTGCCCCCCACAGGAAAAGGACTTGGCAGTGCGCCTGCGTCTACCGATATCCACCCTCGCAGCCGGCGTCATAGCCGGCGTCGCCACGGTCGCTTCGCTGCTTCCCGCCACCGCGATCGCCGCGCCCGGCACGTCCGGTGGCAAGCCGGCCGCCGCTGCGGCCGCCCCCCTCGTCCCGAAGCCGGCCGGTCTGGCCACCTTCGCGGCCGACTCCGACCAGTTCGGCTCGCCCGCCGCCCCGCTGTCGCCGGCCCAGCTCAGCCAGGCCGCGATGGGTGAGCCGGTCGCCGCCCCCACCACCCAGGCCGCCCCGCGGGCGGTCGAGAAGAAGGCCGGGCTCGCCGCCGCGGCGGCCGCCGCGCAGAGCTGCACCGCAGCCGACTTCACCACCCGCACCGGCGCCGACCTGGTCGCGTTCGTCGAGAGCTCGACCACGGACTGCGTCAGCACGCTGTTCGACCTCACCGGCACCCCGGCGGGCGGTGTCTTCAAGCAGTCGCAGATGATGCCCGTCGCGGCCGCCTTCAAGAACCGGGCCACCGCCTACACCGGCGACAACACCAACAGCATCCTGCAACTGGTGCTGTTCCTCCGGGCCGGCTACTACGTCCAGTCCAACTACGCCGGTTCGGTGGGCGGTTACGACGCCACGCTGACCGCCGCCTCCAAGGCGGGCATGGACGCGTTCTTCGCGGGCACGCGCTGGAAGGACGTCAGCGACGCCAACGGCAACATCCTCAAGCAGGTGCTGATCTACACCGACAGCGCCAACCTGCAGGGCAGCTACCTGGGCGTCTACAAGCAGCTCCTGACCGCCTACAACAACTCGTACAACGCCATCCCCTCGATGGTCAGCGCGGTCAACGCCCCGCTGCGGTACGCGCTCTGGCGCGGCAGCTGGAACCCGGACTTCGTCCAGGCGGTCACCGCCGACCCGAGCATCGCCACCACCCTGGCGGACTTCGCGGTCAACCACCAGGACCTGCTCGGCGGGCCGAACGCGGCCCTCGACGTGAACGCCGGCAACGACCTGGGCCGGCTGGCGGGCACCGGAACCGCCGTCGAGACCGCGGTCAAGCCGCTGGTGAAGCGGGTGCTCGACGCCAGCCCGATCCTCGGCCAGACCGGTCCGCTGTACGTCGGCACCGCGTACCAGGCCAACCAGTACAACCCGGGCCAGTGTTCGTACTACAACACCTGCAACCTGCCCACCAAGCTGGCTGCCGCGGTCCTGCCGAACCGGCTGGTCTGTGACAACCGCACGCTCCAGGCCCAGTCGCTCTCGGCCACCGAGCTGGCGGCGGTCTGCACCAGCCTGCGGGGCGAGGACACCTTCTTCCACAACCTGGTCAAGGACAACGGGCCGATCCCGAACCAGTACGACAAGACGGTCATCTTCGGGATCTTCGCGAACAAGACCGACTACACCACGTACTCCTGGGCGATCTACGGCAACTCCACCGACAACGGCGGCCAGACCGTGATGGACCCGACCGACCCGAACAACCAGGCCGTGACGGTGATGTACCAGAAGTCCTGGAACGTCAACGACACCGCACGGGTGTGGAACCTCAACCACGAGTACACCCACTACCTCGACGGCATCCACGACATGAAGGGCAGCTTCGGCACCCAGACCTCGGTGCCGGACATCTGGTGGGTCGAGGGTGTCGCCGAGTACGTCTCCTTCACCTACCGGGGTGCCACCGACACCGACGCGATGGTCGAGGCGGGCAAGCACACCTACAAGCTCAGCACCATCTTCCAGAACACGTACGGCAATTCGGACTCGACCCGGGTCTACCCGTGGGGCTACCTCGCGGTCCGCTACATGTTCGAGAAGCACCCGAGCGACGTCCAGGCGATGCTGAACCGCTTCCGGGTCGGTGACTACACCGGTGGCTACGCGGTCTACAACAACGTCGGCACCGGCTACGACGCCGACTTCGACGCCTGGCTGACCAGCTGCGCCGCCGGCGCCTGCTACGCGACCGGTCCGACCTCGCTGTTCGGCCAGTCGGTGAACGGCGGCACGGTCACCCTGACGGACAAGTCCGTGCAGACCGGCCCCGGCCAGATCACCGCCTGGAACTGGACCTTCGGCGACGGTACCTCCTCGAACCTGCGGAACCCGAGCCACACCTACGCGGCGGCCGGCACCTACACGGTCGCGCTGACCACCACCGACAGCAACGGCCGGAGCGGCACCACGCCGACCTCGGTGACCGTGCTCACCGGTGGCGGCCCGGTCACTTTGCCGACCTGCACCGAGGCGCGCACCGACGCGATGGGTCAGAACTGCTCGCGGGCCAACCGCTCGGCCACCGCCGGGAACAGCGACTACCTGTACGTCTACCTGCCGGCCGGCACCACCACGCTGAAGGTGACCACCTCCGGCGGCACCGGCACCGCGTTCCTCTACTACAACGCCAACACCTGGGCCTCGCCGAACGCCTTCACCGCGTCCTCGACCAGCCCCGGCACCACCCAGAGCATCACCGTGAACAACCCGACGGCCGGGTACCGCTACCTGAGCCTGTACGCCAGCACGGACTTCAGCGGCGTCACCGTCAGCACCCAGTTCTGAGCCGACACCGACACCGTCCCCGGGCCGCCCGGCAGCCGCTGCAGCACGCAGTGACTGCCGGGCGGTGCCGTTGGGTCAGCAGTCGCACCCGCAGCCGTCACAGCAGTCGCAGCCGTCGCAGCCGTCGCAGCAACTGCAGTCGCAGTTGCCGAGGCAGTCGCACCCGTCGGAGCAGTCGTTGCGTTGGCAGAAGCCCTCGCGCCGCTCACGCGACCACGGGTCCTGGTGTTCGCAGCAGAGCAGTTGGCAGCTGCAGGCGAGCAGCGCCCACATCGCGCAGCCGGTCAGCGGATCGCGCGGCGCGGGCGGTCGCTCGGGAGCGTGGGGCTGGTGGGTCTCGTGGGCCTCGTGGTCGGTCCGGACGAAGACCCGGTCGACCGCGCGTCGGGTCTCGTGCACCAGCAGCCGGTGCGCCAGCGCCCGGTCGGTGAACTCGACCTCGGCCAGGGCGAGTCGGATGCCGTGGGTGGCGTCCCGGCAGAGCCGTTCGGCCTCCGTGCGGCTGGTGCCGGTGGCGGTCAGCGGATTCCAGGCGCCGTTCGCGTCGTCCTCGGCCTGGTCCTCGGCGGCGTCCAGCAGGTGGGCCAGCCGGCCGAACAGCCGGCCCACCTCGCGCAGGGCGGCCGCATTGTCCGGACGTCCGGCGAGCACGGCCGTGTGCGCGGTCGCCGCCGCGGTGGCGGTCTCGGTCGGTTCGGTGAGGGCGAGCAGTGGGCTGCCCGCCGTCGCCGTCCGCTCCAACTCGCCCTGGCGGTCGGCCGCTTCGAGTAGCACGGTGGTGTCGAAGCCGATCCGGTCACCGGCCCGGCCGCTCTGCCGGTCCCAGCGCCGGGCCACCGCGCGGGCGGTGCTCGCCACCGGGCGGCGGGCGAACACCCCGTCCCGGTCCAGCACATGGTCGCGCACCTTGGCCGAGGCGAGCGCGAGCGAGACGGTGGCGGCCAGCCGGGCGCCCTCGCCGTCGCTCACCTGGGCGCCGCGCATCCCGCGCAGCGGGCAGGGCCCGGCCTGACGGCGGCTGGGCGCGGACTGCGCCTCGACCAGCACCGAGATGACCAGTCCGTCGTAATTGGTGGCCGTCCTGGCCAGTTGGCCGTGGCCGTCCCGCAGGGCCAGGCAGAGCCCGCAGAGGTGCGCGAGCCAGGCGGCCCGAAGCGGTTCGGGCAGGCTGTGCCGACACGGTCTGACGATCCCGAACATTCCCGTTTCCCCCCGTGGCCGTGTACCCGGAGCATGGTACGGCCGGGGAGTGGGGCACGGTAGGGCCGGGGTCGCCGCGCGGCCGGCCGGGGTCAGCCGGTCAGGTAGCCGCCGGGCTCGGCGGTGAAGAGCGGTCCGTCGGGGCCGATGACCTGCCAGGGGTGCTCGGTGGTGTCCGGCGGGACGACCAGGCGGCGCCCGGAGTCGAAGCTGAGCTCCAGGCCGCCCGCCGGGCTGACCGAGGCGCCGGTCAGCCGGCTGCCGGTCAGCACGGTCAGGCCGCCGCTCACGCCGGTGCCGAGCTGCGGGTAGAAGTGCTCCACGCCCCCGGCGGCGAGCAGCCGGAAGTCACTGTCGATCAGGACGGTGACCGCCCCGGCCAGTTCCAGCCGCAGGCCGGCCCCGGCCCGGACCCGCTGGACCTGACGGTCCGCCAGTACCTCGGCGATGGGCTCGGTCATCCGGTGCCTCCTGGAGCTCGGTGCGCTGCCCCATTGTGATCCGCTGACCTGCCCGCGTCACGTACCCCGGCCGGGCGTGGCCGCCGCGGCCGCCGGAGACGCGGTCGGTGACCGCCGTTGGTTCAGCGGCCGGAGACGCGGTCGGCGAAGCGGGCGATCGGCGAGGTGGTGGCGCGCCCGGCCGCTTCCTGGCGGTCGGCCGCGTGGTAGGCGGCGTACAGGCTGTGCACGCCGAGCCAGCGGAGCGGTTCGACCTCCCAGCGGCGGACCTGGTGGCCGACCCAGGGGAGTTCGGTGAGCTCGGTGCGGTCGCCGAGGACCAGGTCGCGGAGGGTACGGCCGGCCAGGTTGGTGGTGGTGACGCCGCTGCCGACGTACCCGCCGGCCCAGCCCAGGCCGGTGCCGCGGTCCAGCTCGACGGTGGCGCACCAGTCCCGGGGGACGCCGAGCACGCCGGCCCAGGCGTGGTCGATCCGGGCCCCGGCGGTGCCGGGGAAGAACCGGTGCAGGATCTCCCGGAGCTGGTCCACCGTCCGCTGCTGGGTGGTGCCGTCGGTGTCGGTCCGGGAGCCGAAGCGGTACGGCACGCCGCGTCCGCCGAGCGCGATCCGGTCGTCGGCGGTGCGCTGCGCGTACATGTAGGCGTGCGCGAAGTCGCCCAGCACCTCGTGGCCCTGCCAGCCGGTCGCGGCCCAGAAGGACGCGGGCAGCGGCTCGGTGACGATCATCGCGGAGTTCATCGGCAGCCAGGTCCGGCGCTCGCCGCGCAGGCCGGCCGTGAAGCCCTCGGTGGCGCGCAGCACGTAGTCGGCGGTGACCGTCCCGGCGGCGGTCTCGGCCCGGGCCCGGCGACCGGCGGCGGCCGGGTGGACGGCCGTCACCTCGGTGCCCTCGTGGATCACCACACCGAGGTCCTGCACCACCCGGGCCAGGCCCTGGACCAGCTTCGCGGGCTGGATCCGGGCGCCGTGCGGTGTCCAGGTGCCGCCGAGCACGCCGTCCACCTTGATCCTGGCGCTGGCCTCGGCGGCCGATAGGACGGTCAACTCGTCCTCCACGAAGGCGTGTTCGTCGGCCGCGAACGCCTTCATCCGCGCGAGCTGGGCGGGCGTCCTGGCCACTTCGAGGACACCGCCGAGCACCAGGTCCGCATCGATGCGTTCCGCCGCCGCGACGTCCGCCACCTCGCGCACCGAGTCGTCCATCGCCCGCTGCATCGCCTGCGCCCGGTCGGTGCCGTACCGGCGGGCGAAGGCGCCGCGGCCGGCGAAGCCGTTGTACAGCCAGCCGCCGTTGCGGCCGGAGGCGCCGTAGCCGCAGACCCGCTGCTCCAGCACCGTGACCCGGAGCCCGGGGTCGGCCTTCTTCAGGTAGTACGCCGTCCAGAGCCCGGTGTAGCCGCCGCCGACGATGCAGACGTCGACGTCCGTCCCGGCGGTCAGACCGGGGCGCGCTGCGGGCAGTCCGATCGACGAATACCAGAACGACACACCGCCGTTGACGACGGGACTGCTGCCGTTGGAGCCCACGGGGGACCTGCCTTCACTCGGTGACGTGCCCGGGAGGCTATCGTCCGGGCGAAGGCCGGGACCACGGACAGAGTGCCACGCACCTCCGGCCCGGCGCTGCACTCTGTCAGGCGGGCGCTACGGACCGGGAACCCAGCCCGGGAGGGTGGGAAGGACCTGGGTGGCGACCCGGAACAGCGCGGCGTCGTCCGGGGTGCCGCGGTCCTGGCGCCACACGACGAACTCGAAGGACCCGCCGTCGGCGTCGGGACCCTTGGCGACCACCAGGTGCCGGGCGATGCCGCCGCTGCCGGCGGTGGTGGTGCTCCTGGTGTCGAGGGCGAACACCAGGGTGTGGTCGGAGAAGGTCGCGGCCGGGTGGCCGAGCACGGTGGTCGGCAGGAGGCTCGGGTCGGGGAAGGCCATGGTGTTCCGGAGCGAGATCCTGCGGTTGTCGGTGACCTGGACGAAGACCTTCCCGAGCTGGACCCGCGCCGAGGGGTCGGACAGCACCGTGCCGTCCGCGAGGGTGATCGGCCCGCTGCCGGGCTGGGCGATCGACACGGGGGTCTCCGGCGCGCCGAGCAGGACCGGCAGGTCGGGGCGGTTGAGGGCGGCGCACAGGGCCGGGTACCCGGGATCGTCGGCGGGTTTGGGCGGGTAGCACACGGCGGGCTCGTCGTGCGCGGCCGCCGGGTCGAGCAGGCCGGCGCCCCAGACGCTCCCGAGGGCGGCGGCGGCCAGCCCGAGGGCGGCGACCGCCTGGAGGACGGCGCTCCTGGTGCTCAGGCCGGGAGCAGCCCCCGGCGGCTGGGGCGGTGGCGGTCCGGCCGTGGCCGGAGCTGAGGGTGTGTCGGTTTCCATTCGGGCCCCCCTGGGTCGGTGCGGTGCACCGGCGCGATGATCTCGGTGCGAAGGTACCAGCGGGTAGATCCGGCCGCCCGGGGGATTCGGGGTACCGCCGGGCGCGGGCCCGGCCACCCGGACGCGAGGCAGGCCCCTGGGGGTGCCGGTGCTGACAAGTCCGTTTGATGGCAGGGGAGTTGCCGGATGGATTGGCAGGAGCGAGCTGGTTGACGTGCTCATGGGGCGGCTCGATGGTGGTGCTCAGCAGCCAGGTCCCAGCCCCCATCAGGGAGACGACACCATGAGAAACCGCCGCCCCGCCGTCCTGCTCGCCGCCGTCGCGATGCTCGTCACCGGCTCCGCGCTAGCCCTCCCGTCCGCCGCCGTCGCTCGCGCCACCCCCGTCGGCGGGCAGGCCGCTGCGGTGGCCGGCGCGCTCCAGCAGTCGCTGGGCGAGGAGCGCAGTGCCGGTTCGTACCTGGACGGGAGCGGCCGGCTGGTCGTCACCGTCACGGACCGGTCCGCCGCAGAGCAGGTCAGGGCGACCGGGGCGGTGGCCCAACTGGTCGCCCGGAGCGGCGCACAGCTGGCCGCCGCGACGGCCGAGCTCGACCGCTCCGCCGCCGTCCCCGGGACGGCCTGGGCGGTCGACCCGGTCACCAACCAGGTGCTGCTCTCGGTGGACGAGAGCGTCCGGGGCGCCGAGCTGGCCCGGGTCACCGAGGCCGCCGGGCGGCTGGGTACGGCCGTCCGGGTGGAGCAGGTGGCCGGACGTTTCAGCACCAAGCTGGCCGGTGGTGACGCGATCTACGGCGGCGGCTACCGCTGCTCGCTGGGCTTCAACGTGCGCAGCGGCAGCACGTACTCGTTCCTGACGGCCGGTCACTGCGGCAACGCGGTGGCTTCCTGGTACACCAGCCAGAGCCAGACCACCAAGCTCGGCAGCACGGCCAACTCCCGGTTCCCGGGCGACGACTTCGCCATCGTCCGGTACACGGACGGCTCGACCCCGCCATCCTCGGTCGACCTGTACAACGGCACCACCCGGCGGATCACCGCCGCGAGCACCCCCGCCGTCGGGGCGACCGTCTCCCGCAGCGGCAGCACCACCAAGGTGCACAGCGGCAAGGTCACCGCGCTGAACGCCACCGTCAACTACGCCGAGGGCAGCGTCCGGGGCCTGATCCGCACCACGGTCTGCGCCGAGCCCGGCGACAGCGGTGGCGCGCTGTTCTCCGGCAACACCGCGCACGGCCTGACCTCGGGCGGCAGCGGCAACTGCTCCAGCGGCGGCACCACCTTCTTCCAGCCGGTGGTGGAGGCGCTCAGCGCGTACGGCGTCAGCGTCTACTGACGGACCGTCCGCACGCCGGAGGGCCGGACCCGTCAGGTACGGGGCCGGCCCTCCGGGCTGGTCAGGGGCTCAGGCCGGGGCCGCGGCCGACTCCTGGACCTGCGCGTACGGCGCGAGCTTCCGGATCGAGTCGATGCTCTTCATGCACTGTTCCTTCGACTCGTGCGGGTCACTGGTGATCACCACCGTGCCGTTGGACGCCTTGAGCCGGAACCGGTGCACGCCCGACGTGTCGGTGTAGAGCTCGAACTTTCCTGCCATGGGACTGCTCACCTCTCGTAGGTCGGACCCCCAAGGCACCGTAGGACGGACCCCGGGCGAGCCGCACCCCGACGCGATCCGATCGGGTGGCGGACCGTCGGACGGACAACCGCGCCGCCGGAGACGGCCGGGAGCCCGGTGTTCAGAGGCGAACGGTCATCGCCACGTGCACCTCGTCCCCCGCCGAGAGGTCCAGGGGCCTGCGCACGGCCGCCTTGAGCGGCAGCAGGTAGCCGCCGTCCTTGGGGAAGAGCGAGGTGGCGAAGGCGGTCCCACCGATCCTGGCCTCGACCGGGACGACGCCCCAGCCGTAGGTGGCCATCGCCGCCACCTGGCGGACCTCGGTGGCCTGTTCGGCCGGCACGGGGACGAAGTAGAACGGGGAAGGCCCTCGCCACTCGATCACCCGGCTGGTGAAGACGATGTCCACGGGATTGGTCCGTTCCTCGTGAAGGGGGCGGCGCACGCTGCCGCGCCGGTGGTCTGGCCGGAAGAGGTCGGGACTCAGGCGAACTGGGTCCCGACGGGGCCGTGGACCTTTCCGGCCAGTCGGGAGTCGGCGGCCAGGAAGGCGGCGAACTCCGCCTGCTGCTCCGGGGTGAGCCCGGCCTTGAGGACGGTGGCTCCCACCGGCACCCGGGCGGTCGTCTTGAGGTTGCTCGCCACCGCCCAGGCCACCGGGTTGTCCGTCACCCGGGTCACCGAGGCCCAGGGGACCTCGTGCCGGGTGGCCCCCACCGCGTAGTCGAGCCCTTCGCCGGTGATCCGTACGACGGTGGGGCCGCTGAACCGCCGTGCCGTCATCAGCACGATCTTGCGGTGCAGCGCCGGCGTCGCCCAGATCAGCGCCAGCCCGGTCACCGCGATCACGGTGACCACCCAGGGGCCGAGCAGGCCGAAGAGACCGACCAGCACCCAGAAGCCGGTGAGCAGCCAACGCCGCACCGGTCTCCGGGTGGTGTGGTTCCGGATCGCCTCGGCGAGGTCCGCCTCGGTCGCCGTGTAGTCGGCCCGAATGTCCATGGTGTCCCCCGTTGACGGTCTGTCGGCCCCGGTCGCGGCCGATCAGACAGTACAACGGGCCGTCGGCCGGTCCGGGGCCGGGGAGCCTCGGCGGCGGTCAGGCGATGGTGACCGTCACGGTGGTGAAGCCGGTGGAGTGCAGCAGGCCGGTCAGCATGGTGCGGGTGCTGTCGTCGGCCTGCCGGATCAACTCGGTCTCGGTGGCCGCCTGTTGGATCTTCTTGGTGGCGAGCTCCTCGACCTGCTGCTGGTTGCCGGGGTTGCTGCTGAAGAAGTCGCCGATCCGGTCGAAGAAGCCGCGTTGCTGCAGGTAGACGTAGGAGCGCTTGAGGTCGATGGACGGTGGCGCGAGTTGGGCGTGCGGGACGGTGAGCGCCACCGTCCGCCGGTCCTCGGAGACGGTGACGGACTGCGGGCCGAGGCCACCCAGTTCGACGTAGGCGTCCACCGTCCCGGCCGCGACGTAGAGGGTGCGGTTGCCGAGCAGTTGGGACGGCAGGAAGGCCGCCTCGTGGTCGAGGTCGACGATCACCTGGAAGTTGCCCTGGGCACCGGTGAAGCGCTTCATCTGCTGGATCGACTGCAGCAGCACGGGCTGGCTCCGGTCCACGCTCCGCTTCTCGAACGGGTTGGGCAGGCTGGGGAAGAGGTCGAGCTTCGCCCCGGCCAGGAACAGGGCGAACAGCACGGCCAGTGTCACGGGCAGGCTCAGGTACCAGGGGAAGGCGCGGCGGGATCCGGTGCGGCCGGTGTCGGTGTCGGTGTCGGGTCGGTCGGGGCGGGGTCTGTTACGGAGGCGTCCGAACGGTGCCATGGTCTTCCTTCCTTGGGGGTGGTGCGGCGGACGTGCAGGGCACGGCTGAGGCGGTGGCCGATCAGCAGCCAGGTGACCAGCGCACCGGTGGTGTTGAGGAGGATGTCGTCGACGTCGAAGGCCCGGCCCTCGACCAGGAGGGCCTGGGCGGTCTCGACCGTCACCATGATCAGTGCGGTCAGTCCGGTGACCCGGAGCAGACTACGGGCCTGCGGGAACAGTGCGGGCAACAACAGCCCGAACGGGGCGCCGAGCAGCAGGTTGCCGCCGAGTTGCTGCACCGCCGCGCGGACGGCCGGCTGGTCCAGGTAGGCCCGGAGGGAGGCACCCGGCCGGAGGTTGGCGTGCGCGATGCTCCGGGAGGCCGGGGAGGGCAGCAGGGTGACGCGGGCCAGCGCGACCGCGAACGCCACCGTGGCGGCCAGCGCCAGCAGCATCACCGTGCCGCGGACCAGCACCGACAGCAGGCCGCGTCGGTGCAGGAACGGCGGCCGGTCGTACTCCGGCACCGGCTCTACCGGGTGGTCGGCCCGGGGAGTCTCCCCGCTGATTGTGGTCACGTTCCAGCCTCCAGTGCCGCTGCCGGTCGGCGCGCGGTCCCCTGCGTGTACCCCGCAGTGGCCAGGTCAAGCAGAAGGGCCGTCAAGACCCTTGGACAACAGCTGAGTTGGCCGGAGTGGAAGAGCGCGACGGGGGCAGACGGAGGGCGACAACCCCAGGAAGGGACGTGCTGCCATGTCGCACATAGCGGAGTCGGTCGAGGTGTCGGTGCCGGTGGAGGACGCCTACCGGGAGTGGTCGCGGTTCACCGCGTTCCCGGAGTTCATGCACGGGATCGAGGAGGTGGCGGCGGCCCCCGGGGCGACGGTGCACTGGGTGGCCGGAGTGGACGGCGTCCGTCGGGAGTTCGACACCGAGGTCACCGAACGGGTGCCGGGCGAGCGGATCGCCTGGCGCTCGGTGGCCGGGGTCGAGCACTCCGGGGTGGTCACCTTCCACGCCCTGGAGACCGGCCGGAGCCGGGTGATGCTGCAGATCGACCACACCCCGCACGGTGTGCTGGACGCGGTCGGGGACTGGCTCGGCTTCATCGCCCACGAAGTGCAGCGCTGCCTGAGGGACTTCAAGCAGCACGTGGAGGGTCGGGCGGTGGCGCACTGACGCTCGGGCCGCCCCCGGAGGGGCGGCCCGAGCGGAGGACCTGGTCAGCCCGCGATCACCGGGTAGTGGTCGGAGAGGTCGCTGTAGGTGTAGCTGGTGCCCCAGCTGCTGACCGTCCACGGCTTGCTGTGGAAGCGCAGCACGGTGTTGCCGTAGCTCTGCGGACGGGCGTGGTCGGCCCGGTAGAGCACGTAGTCCAGGTCCTCCTTCGGCTCGCCCGGGTAGCGGTAGGCGGCGATCGAGTTGTCGGCGGTGTCGAAGGAGTTGACCCAGCCGGTCCGGCTGGTGGCCGGGGCCAGGTTGCCGTTGGCGAGCAGGGCCGGGTACTCGGAGTCGTGCGAGTTCACGTTGAGGTCGCCGGCCAGCAGCACCGGCTCGTTCGCCGGGATGCCCTTGCCGTCCACGAAGTTCTTCATCGCGGTCAGCTGCGCCGCCCGGACGGTGGCGGGCTGGCCGTTGGAGCAGCCGGAGTCGGTCGACTGCAGGTGGGTCCCGAGCACGTGGGTGCGCTGGCCGTTGACGTTCAGTACGGCGTAGACGAAGCCCTTGTTCGACCACCAGTCGGCGCCGCAGGCGTCCTTGAAGACGTACTGCTCCTTGCGCAGGATCGGCCACTTGCTCAGCAGCGTGACCCCGCCGTCCTCGGGGGTGGTGGAGCTGTAGCTGCCGCCGGTCGCGTCCCAGCCGCTGGTGGAGCGGCCGACCACCGGGGTCTGGTACGGGTACGCCGTTCTGGCCAGCGAGAGCAGCTTGTCCGAGGCGGCGTTGTCGAACGCCTCCTGGAGCACCACCACGTCGTTGCCCTGGAAGAACGGTGCGGCCGCGATCTCCTTGGCCCGGTAGTCCTGGCCCCAGTTGGGGTAGAGGCCGGTGCTCATCAGGAAGGTGTTGTAGGTCAGCACCTTGAGCGGCGCGACGGTGACGGGCGCCTGCTCGGCCTGCGCGGCGGGGGCGGCGGCGAGCGTGCCGAGCAGCGCGGCTGCGGCGAGGGCGACCGTGCGACGGGCGGAGGTGTGGGGCATCGAGGCTCCGTGAAGAGGTGAGGGAGCTCGTCGGGCGACGAGATGTTGTGTAGTCAACTCGGGCTTGTTCACGTGGTTCAAGACGTCGGGAGAGCATCCGGTGAACTCGGCTTGAACTAGACCTACTGTCAGGTACGTACCTGCGGCGGCCGAGAGCGTACCCAATTCGTACGCGCCGCGCAGGTGTTGTGCCGGCGACCGGCCCGCCGGGCGGCTGGCACGGGTTGGTGCGGTGCTCAGGCGGGTCGCCCGAAGTCGGTGGCGACCAGGTGGTCGGCCCAGCGGCGGAGGGTCTCGGCGACGGGCGGGTGGTGGAGGCCGGCGGCGGTGGCCAAGTGGTCGGCGGAGGTGGTGTCGTAGCGGTCGGTGGCGAGGAACGAGAGGGTCTCCGGGTCGGCGCCGGTCAGGGCCCGGGGGAGGTGGCGGACCAGGGCGACCGGAAGCCGCAGCCGGGGCGCCCGGACGCCCAGGTGGTCGGCCAGCAGGGCGATCAGGGACGGGAGTTCGGGGGTGGCCGGGTCGAGCACGGTGTGCTGGTGCAGCGGGCCCCGGTCGTACTGCGGGACGGCGGCCAGGAAGCGGGCCAGGTGGTCGGCGGCCACCACGGGCACGAAGGTGCGTCGGCTGCCCGCCAGGGCGGGAAGGCGGCCCCGGTACAGCTGCTCGACCAGGGCGGCCAGGCCGAGGTACTGGCCGGCCTCGCCGGTGACGGAGTGTCCGATCACGGTGCTGGGGCTCACCACGCTGAGCGGCAAGCCGAGTTCGGGGGCGAGGGCGCGGACGGCGCTGTCCCCCTCGATCTTCGACGCCTCGTACGCGCCGAGCCGGCGGTACAGCCGGTCGGTGCGGTCCGGTGGCAGCGGGGACGGGTGGCCCGCGACCCGGTAGCCGGAGAGGTGCACCAGGCGACGGGTGGCTGGCCGGGCGGCGGCCCAGCGCAGGACGTGGACGGCGCCGTCCCGGTTCGCGGTACGGGCCTCGTCGCGGGGGAGGCCGAAGCGGAACAGGGCGGCGAGGTTGTGGATGTCGCGGACTTCCGTCAGCCGTTCGTGATCGGCGGGGGAGAGGCCGAGGTCGGGGCGGGTGATGTCGGCGGCGACGGTGGTGAGGGCGTCGGTCGCGGTGTCGTGACCGGTCAGCCAGCGCCGGAGCTCGGCATCCCGGCCGGACCGGATGCCGACGGCCACCGGGTTTCCCTGGACGAGCAGTTCGCGCACCAGCCAGCGGCCGATGAAACCGTTGGCGCCGAGCACGAGCGTGGTTGCGGTCATGCGTTCTCCCTGAATAGACCGGTCTACATAATTTCGGGGGCGGTGCCCGGAGCGTGGCCCCGGCAGGCTCAGGCGAGCAGCAGCTCGGCGGAGCGGGCCGCCTGGTCGAGCGGGAGGCGGCTGCGCTGCACGCGGGCCAGCAGGAGGGCGCCTTCGAGCAGGGCGAGCACCGCTCCGGCGGCGGCGTCCGCCCGGGCGGGGGAGTGACCTTCCGTCACGAGCAGGTCCGCCAGGGCCTGTTGCCAGGTCGCGTAGGTGTCGGCGCACAGGCGGCGGAGCGACTCGTTCGTGGCCGAGACCTCCAGTGCGACGGTGGCCAGTGGGCAGCCCTTGCGGTAGTCGGACTGCTCCATCCGGCCGGCCAGCAGGCCGATCAGCCGGCTGATCACCTCCGCCGCCCCCGCCGTGCGGGTGTCCCGGAGCAGCTCGATCAGATCGCTCATCTCGCGCCCGGCCTCGGTGAGCGCCTGGGTCACCAACTGGTCCTTCCCTTCGGGGAAGTGGAAGTACAGCGAGCCGCGCGGTGTGCCGCTCTCCGTCAGCACCAGGTTGAGCCCGGTGGCGGCGTACCCCTGGGCCTCCAGCAGGTCCCGGGTGGCCCGGACCAGCCGGGCCCGCGTCTCCTCGCCCTTGGCTCCCATGGCGGCGAGAATAGACCGGTCTGCATATTCCGGTCAATCGGCGCGGACCGCCGGGGTTCGGTATTTCCGAACCCCGGACTCGGGTGGCCACCCCAGTGCCTGGTCGACCTGAGGATCCGTAGGTTCGAAGCATCGTCGGCGACCGCCGGCCACCGAAGGAGCCCGCGATGCCGGACCGCGAACCGCCCACCCCGCCCGACGCCCTGCACCTGCACGGTGTGACCCGGCAGTACGGACGCGGCGGCAACGCCGTGCACGCCCTGCGCGGCATCGACCTCCGGCTGCCCCGGGGCAGTTTCACCGCCGTGATGGGTCCGTCCGGCTCGGGCAAGAGCACCTTCCTGCAGTGCGCCGCCGGCCTGGACCGGCCCTCCAGTGGCTCGGTCCGGCTCGGCGGACAGGAGCTGACCGGCCTGCGGGAACGGCGGCTGACCCGGCTGCGACGAGCCCGGGTCGGCTTCGTCTTCCAGCAGTTCAACCTGCTCCCGGCCCTGACGGTCGAACAGAACGTGCTGCTGCCAATCCGGTTGGACGGACGCCGCGCCGACCGCAGGCAGGCCGCCCGGGCACTGGCGGAGGTCGGCCTGGCCGGCCGGGCCCGGCAGCGTCCCGGTCAGCTCTCCGGTGGGCAGCAGCAGCGGGTGGCCATCGCCCGGGCCCTGATCACCGAGCCCGAGGTCCTGTTCGCCGACGAGCCCACCGGTGCACTCGACTCCGTCACCGCCGCCGAGGTCCTCGGCCTGCTGCGGCGTTCGGTCGACGCCCGCGGCGCCACCGTGGTGATGGTCACCCACGACACCGCGGCAGCGGCCTGGGCGGACCGGGTGCTGGTGCTCGACCACGGCCGGATCGTGGCCGACCTGCCCGGCGCCGACTCGCCCGGCGCCGACCGGCCCGGCGCCGACGGCGGGGAGGAGCAGCGGGAGGCGGCGGCCCGCCGGATCGCCACCCGGATGCGCGCCCTGACCACGCCGTCGGTCCGACCGGAGGTCGCGGCGTGACCACCGGCCTGGCCCGCGCCTCGCTGCGCTCCCGTCCCGCCGCAGCCGTCGGCGTCCTCGCCGCGCTGGTGCTGTCCGCGACGGTGATCACCGCCTCGGTGGCGGTCCTGGTCACGGCGTCCGCCGCGCCGCCGTCCCCGCAGCGCGAGGACCTGACCACCATCGGGATCGGCTTCACCCTGGTCACCGTCTACCTGTCGATCTTCGCCACCGCCCAGGTGGCCGCCCTGGCGGTGGCCCAGCGGCAGCGGGAGACCGCACTGCTGCGCACGGTCGGCGCCGGCCCGTGGCAGGTCCGGCGCGCGGTGGTCGCCGAGACGCTGCTCACCGCCGCCCCCGCGCTGCCCGCCGGCTACGGGGCAGGTGTGCTGCTGGCCCGGTGGTGGTTCGGCGCGATGGCCGACCGGGGCCTGGTGCCGACCGGGCTCCGACTGACCGTCGGCTGGCCGCCCGCCGTGGCCGCAGCGGTCGTCCTCGTCGTCACCGCACTGCTCGGCGGCCTGCTGGCCGCACAGCGGGCGGCCCGGCTGCGCCCGGCCGCCGCGCTCGGCGAGGCGGCCGGTCCCGGCGGCGGCCCGTTGTGGCTGCGGGGCGTGCTCGCGGCGGCGGCGCTGGCGGGGGCGGTGGTGCTGCAGTCCGCGGTGGCCGCCGAACCGGCCGAGGAGGTGGCCGAACACGTCCCGTTGCTGCTGCTCGCGTACCTGGTCGCGGTCGCGCTGGCCGGCCCGCTGCTCGGCCGGCTGGCGGCTGCGGTGGCCGCCGTGCCGCTGCGGCTGTGCGGGGCGCCGGGGGAGCTGGCGGTCGCCAACAGCCGGGCCCGGTCCCGGCGGCTGTCGGCGGCGATCACTCCGGTGGCGCTGGTGGTGGCCTTCACGCTGGCCAAGCTCGGCAGCCTGGTGGGACGTCAGGACCCGCCGTGGATCGACCTGTTCGCGACCGCGCTCTACGGCGGATTCGCCGCCCTGGTGGCGGTGGACACGCTGGTCATGCTGATGCTGGCACGCCGACGCGAGGTCGCCCTGCTGCGGCTGATCGGCGCGGGTCCTGCCCAACTGGTCCGGATGGCGCTGCTGGAGGCGGCGCTGGTCGCCGGGACCGCCTTCGGGCTGGGCGCGGCGGTCGCGGGTGCCGCCACCGCACCACTGGTACGGCTCGGTGCGCCGGGGCCCGCCCAGCTGCCGGTCCAGGTCTGGGGCGGCCTGGCGCTCGCCGTGACCGGCCTCGTTGTAGTCTCCTCGGTCGGCCCCCTGGTCCGGCTGCTGACGATCCGTCCGGCCTCGGGCGTGAGCACGTGAGGGAGCGGGTGGACGAGGTGAGCGGTGCGCGGGCGCGGCGGACGCTACGGGCGTTCGGCGTACCGGTCGGCCGGGCCGACCTCCGCGAGCTGGGGTACGCCCTGGCCGGCCCGCTTCCCGGGCTGCTCGGCGTGGCCCTGCTCTACCCGGTGCTCGCGGTGGCCCTGGTGCTGTCGGTCACCCACCTCGGCCTGCCCCTGCTGGCCGCCGTGCTCACCGCCGGGCGCGGGATCGGCGCGGTGCACCGCCGGCTGCTGCGCGGCCTGCTCGGCGAGGACGTCCCGGCGCCGCCGGGTCCCGCTGCGGGCGGCGGCACGGCGCTGCGGGCCCGGCTGACCGACGGCGCGAGCTGGCGGACGCTGGCCTTCGTCCTGCTGGCCGCGCCGCTGAGCGTCCTGGTGCTGGCGGTGACCGTCGGCCTTCGGCTGTACGGGCTCGCCGGGGTGCTCTACCCGCTGTGGTGGCGGTCCGTCAGCGCGGACGGGCACCGGGGGCTGAGCCTCGGGACCCTGGCGCTGGACACCGTGCCGAGTTCGCTGCTGGTCGCCCTGGCCGGGCTGGGCGTGCTGGCGTTCGCGGGTTGGGTGGGCCGGCGGCTGCTGGTGCTGACCCGGTACCTGGGCCGGGCGCTGCTCGGGCCGAGCCGACTCTCCGAGCGAGTCAGGGACTTGGAGGAGCGGCGGGCCGTGGTCGTCCACGACTCGGCGATGACGCTGCGCCGGATCGAACGCGACCTGCACGACGGTGCCCAGGCCCAGCTGATCGCGGTCACCCTGGCGCTCGCCTCGGCCCGGTCCAGGCTCGACCGGCTCGGTCCGGACGGGACGATCCCGGCCGCCGACCTGAGCCGGGGCAGGGAGCTGGTCGACCAGGCGCTCGGCAACGCCCGCACCGCCGTCGGCGACCTGCGTGACCTGGTGCGGGGGATCCACCCGCCGGTGCTGGACACCGGCCTGGACGCCGCGCTGGAGACGCTCGCGGCCCGCACCGGCGTGCCGGTCCGGCTGCGCACCGGGCTGGCGGGGCGCCTTCCCGAGGAGGTCGAGACGATCGCCTACTTCTGTGCCTCGGAGCTGCTCAGCAACGCCGCCCGGCACTCCGGTGCGGACCTGATCGAGCTGACGGCCCGGCAGTCGGCCGGTCTGCTGCGGCTGGTGGTCCGGGACGAGGGCCGGGGCGGGGCGGTGCTGCTGCCGGGCACGGCGGGCGGCGGCAGCGGGCTGTCGGGGCTGGCCGAGCGGGTCCGGGCGGTGGACGGGAGCCTGCGGGTGGACAGTCCGGCGGGCGGGCCGACGACCGTTACGGTGGAGCTTCCCGCCCGACCCGGTGCCACCTGACGCCGACGACCCCGGAGAGCAGCATGCGCATCGTGATGGCCGAGGACTCCGTCGTCCTGCGGCAGGGCATGGTCCAGCTGCTCGGCGAGCGCGGCTTCGACGTGGTGGCGGCGGTCGGCGATGCCGAGGCACTGCACCGGGCGGTCGCGGAGCACCGTCCCGACCTGGTGGTGGCCGACGTCCGGATGCCGCCGGACCACACCGACGAGGGGCTCCGGGCGGCGATCCAACTCCGGCTGGAGCACCAGGGACTGGGCGTGCTGCTGTTCTCCCAGTACATCGAGACCCGGTACACCGCGCGGCTGCTGGCCACCGGGGCGTCCGGGATCGGCTACCTGCTCAAGGACCGGGTCGCCGACGTGGACGACTTCGTGGACGCGATCCACCGGGTGGCGGCGGGCGGCACCGCGCTCGACCCGGAGGTGGTCTCCCAGCTGATGGCGATCCGTCGGCACAGCAGCGGGGTGGACGCGCTGAGTCCGCGCGAGCGCGAGGTGCTGGTGCTGATGGCCCAGGGGCTGACCAACGCCGCGGTGGCCGCCGAACTGACGGTCACCCAGCGGGCGGTGGAGAAGCACGTGGCGGGGATCTTCGCGAAGCTGGACCTGCCCCGGACCGAGAGCGAGCACCGCCGGGTGCTGGCCGTGCTGCGCTATCTCGGCGCCGCGCCGAGGTGACCCGGCCCGGCCCCGGGGGAGCACGCGGCGTTCAGGTGGGCCGGACCGGCCGTTCGCTGAACGGGGGTTGATCTGGCGTCGGGGAGGCCCTTCACTTGTCATGGCGCCGCCGCTCCGGTGCGCGATGCCGTTCCGCACGCCCCACCGCACCGTGCTCCGATGCTCCGACACCTCCCCCGACGAGTCTGGAGATCCCGCATGCCGCACTTCCGTCCGAGGCGCGCCGTCGTCGCCCTCGCGGCCCTGTCCCTGCTCGCGCTCGGTACCGTCCCGGCGCTGGCCGAACCCGCTCCGCACCCCGTCACGGTCGGTCAGGCCCCGGCCGCCGGGCGGGTGTCGGCGATCGAGGACGAGGTGGCCCGGTCCCTGGCGACCGCCCTCACCGACCCCGCCCTGCGCGAGCGCCTGCGCAGCACCACCGCGCCCGGGAGCGGCCCCGCCGCACTCGCCCCGCTGGCCGCCGCCGTCCCCGGCTCCGCCGCCCGAGGCCTGGCCGAGGCCGTCGCGCGGGCCGACCGGGGCATCGCCACCGCCAAGGGCCTCGGCGCGGGCCTCGGCCCGCTGCTGCGGGTCCAGTTGGCCGACCCCTCGATGCGGGCCGCACTGGACGCCGGTGCCGCACCGCTGGTGGCGACCGCCGCCACCGACGAGCACGCCCGCACCGTACGGGCCTACGACACCGCCGGACGGGCCTACCCGCTGGACACCGGCTCGGTGCCGGCCCGGCCGGTCTACCTGGTCGACCTCGACACGGCCAAGACCCTGACCGCCGGAATCGACGTCCTGCAACGGGAGTTGCGGGCCCGGGGGCTCGGTGCGGCATCCACCGACGGGCCCGCCGCCGCGCAGGCGGCCGGCGGCTGGTGGGGCACCAAGATCACGTCCGTCCGGGTGAACGACGACGAGGAGCCCTGGTTCAAGGGCGCGGCCGAGATGTTCGCCCTGGTGAGCGGCTTCGGCCAGGACGGCAAGGTCCGGGTCGACTCGGTCGCCATGCCGTACCTGCAGTACGACGGCACCACGTACTACCCGAACCAGATCCTGGTGAACTGGTCCAGCTACAAGTACAACCTGGCCGACGTCGTCCTGATGGAGGACGACGGTGACACCAACTACCTGGCCCTCGCCCAGGCGGTGGCCGCCGTCCTGCTCACCATCGCCGACCAGGGTGCCTACATCCCGCTGGTGAACGCGGTGTTGGGCGCGCTGCCCGAGTCCTGGTGGACCGACGACCCGGACTACGTGGAGTCCTGGTACACCCTGGCCCGGACCAGCTCGGGTCAGCTGAACGGGGCGCGCGGCAACGGCTGGATGACCGTCGAGCCGTACTACGTCCAGCAGTTCTGAGACCGGCCCGGCCGCCTGCCTGCCGGGCGGGCGGCCGGACCCACCGGACGGTGGTCAGCCGGCGTGGTGGGCGGTCCAGAAGTCGGCGCGGGCCAGGACGCTGGTGTCGGCCTGGTCGGTGAAGAAGCCGTCGACGCCCTGCTCCATCAGGAGGCGGGCCCAGGCGATCGGGTCGCCGTAGGCGTTCGGGTCGGTGCCGCGCCGGAAGTCGACGGGCAGGAAGGCGTTCTCGTTGCGCAGCGTGTAGGGGTGCAGCAGCAGGCCCTTGGCGTGGGCGTCGGCGACCAGGGTGGTGACCGGGAGCAGCTTGCCGGTGACCGGGTCGACCGGGGCGATCAGGTTGGTGGTCGGGCCGAGGCCGTGGGCGAAGCCCGCGATCCAGCGCAGCCCGTCCGGGGTGACCAGGTCGGCGACGGTGCGCTTGTCGCCCGCGAGCACGAAGTCGTACGGCTGGGTGGCCGCGTCGCCGAGCAGCTGGATCCGGGGGTTGTCGACCAGCTTGGCCAGTAGCTGCAGGCTGCTGGGCTCGAAGGACTGCAGGATCGCCCGGCCGTTGCGGCCGGCCAGCCCGGCCCGGCGCAGCTCGGTGGCCAGGCGCTCCTCCAGCGGCAGGCCGATCGAGCGGAAGTAGCTGGGGTGCTTGGTCTCGACGTAGAGCCAGACCTCGCGGCCGGTGGCGCGGGACCGCTGCTGGGCGAACTCGACCACCTCGCGGAAGGTCGGCACCGCCCAGCGGCCGTCGTAGAGGGTGTTGTGCTGACGCTGCAGCGGCAGCCGCTCCTTGGCGCGCAGGGTGCGCAGCTCGGCGAGCGTGAAGTCCTCGGTGAACCAGCCGGTCACCGCGCGGCCGTCGACGGTCCTGGTGGTCTTCCGGGCGGCGAACTCGGCGTGGTCGGCGACGTCGGTGGTGCCGCCGATCTCGTTCTCGTGCCGGACCACCAGGACACCGTCCTTGGTGGGCACCAGGTCCTGCTCGATCACGTCGGCGCCCAGGTCCAGCGCGTGCTGGTAGGAGCCGAGGGTGTGCTCGGGGCGGTAACCGCTGGCGCCCCGGTGGCCGACCACCAGCGGGTGCGGCAGCCGGTCCAGGCCGGTGCCGGTGCGGACCGGGGAGCGGTTGCCGGCCGGGCGGCGCTCGGCCGACCCCTCGTCGGCCGCCAGGGCCTCGCCGACGCCGACGCCGGCGGTGCTCAGTGCGGCCGCGCCGAGACCGAGCACGCCGCTGGTGCGCAGGAACCAGCGGCGTGAGGCGTCGGCCTGCTCAGGGGTGTGAAGCTCCGTCATGTCGTCTCCCGGGTCGATGTCGGTACCTACCGAACGGTAGGAGCCGGGCGGGCCGCTGTCGCCGCCTTCCGGGCGAACCCTGTGGAAAGCTCGCGTGACGTCGGGGCGCTCCGGGGTGCGGCGACGGCTCCGGGAAAAGGCTCGGAAGAGTCGGGGGAATGTCGGTGAGAGGAAAAGGAAATCGCCCGGAAATCACACCGTAAAAAGCTGTAAAAGAGTGTCAGAAGCCCAGCTGGGAGCCTGTGGTGCGTGCTCGGCGCGTCCGCTACGGTATGCCGAAAACCCCCCTCCCTAGGTGTGTGCAGAATGAGGCTCACTCCCCACGAGCAGGAACGCCTGCTCATCCACGTCGCCGCCGACGTGGCCCGCGCCCGGCAGGCCCGCGGGCTGACGCTCAACCACCCCGAGGCGGTCGCCCTGATCACCTCGCACGTGCTGGAGGGTGCCCGGGACGGCCGGACCGTCGCCGAGCTGATGGAGTCCGGCCGCCACGTGCTGGGTCGCAAGGACGTGATGGAGGGGATCGCCGAGATGATCCCGGACGTCCAGGTGGAGGCCACCTTCCCGGACGGCACCAAGCTGGTCACCGTGCACGGGCCGATCCTGTGACCCCCGGTGAAGTCCTGTACGGCGAGGGCGAGATCGGCCTGAACGCCGGACTGCCGGTGACCGTGCTGACCGTCGTGAACGGTGCCGACCGGCCGGTGCAGGTCGGCTCGCACTACCACTTCGCCGAGGCCAACCCGGGTCTGGAGTTCGACCGCGGGGCGGCGTACGGGCTGCGCCTGAACATCCCGGCCGGGACGGCGGTGCGGTTCGAGCCGGGCATACCGGTCGAGGTCGGGTTGGTGCCGATCGGCGGACGGCGCGAGGTGTACGGGCTGCGCGGGGAGACCGGGGGTGGGCTGGATGACTGACCACGCACTGCGGCTGAGCAGGCAGCGGTACGCCGCGCTGTACGGCCCGACGGTCGGCGACCGGATCAGGCTGGCCGACACCAACCTGCTGATCGAGGTGGAGGAGGACCGCAGCGCCGGCGGGGACGAGGCGGTCTTCGGCGGCGGCAAGGTGATCCGGGAGTCGATGGGCCAGGCCAGGACCAGCCGGGCCGAGGGCGCGCCGGACACCGTGATCACCGGCGTGGTGGTGCTGGACCACTGGGGTGTGGTCAAGGCCGACGTGGGCATCCGGGACGGCCGGATCACCGCGCTCGGCAAGGCGGGCAACCCGGAGACCATGAACGGCGTGCACCCGCAGCTGGTGATCGGCCCGGAGACCGAGGTGATCGCGGGCAACGGGAAGATCCTCACCGCGGGCGCGATCGACGCGCACGTGCACCTGATCTGCCCCCAACTGGCCGACGAGGCGCTCTCCTCGGGCATCACCACGCTGGTCGGCGGCGGCACCGGACCGGCCGAGGGCAGCAAGGCCACCACCATCACCCCGGGGGCCTGGCACCTGGCCCGGATGTTCGAGGCGATGGACGGCGTGCCGGTCAACCTGGGGCTGCTCGGCAAGGGCAACACGGTCAACACCGTCTCCATGCACGACCAGCTGCGGGCCGGGGCGCTCGGCTTCAAGATCCACGAGGACTGGGGCGCCACCCCCGCCGCGATCGACGCCTGCCTGCGGGTGTGCGACGAGTCGGGGGCCCAACTGGCCATCCACACCGACACCTTGAACGAGGCGGGCTTCGTAGCCGACACGCTGGCCGCGATCGCGGGCCGGGGCATCCACGCCTACCACACCGAGGGTGCGGGCGGCGGGCACGCACCGGACATCATCACGGTGGTCTCCGAGCTCAACGTGCTGCCCAGCTCCACCAACCCGACCCGGCCGCACACCGTGAACACGGTGGACGAACACCTCGACATGCTGATGGTCTGCCACCACCTCAGCCCGCACGTGCCCGAGGACCTGGCGTTCGCCGAGTCCCGGATCCGCCCCTCCACCATCGCGGCCGAGGACGTCCTGCACGACCTCGGCGCGATCTCCATCATCAGCTCCGACTCCCAGGCGATGGGCCGGATCGGCGAGGTGGTGATGCGCACCTGGCAGACCGCGCACGTGATGAAAGCCCGCCGGGGCGCGCTGCCCGGCGACGGCCGGGCCGACAACCGGCGGGCCCGGCGGTACGTGGCCAAGTACACCATCAACCCCGCGATCGCCCAGGGCATGGACCACGAGATCGGCTCGGTGGAACCCGGCAAGCTGGCCGACCTGGTGCTCTGGTCGCCGGTCTTCTTCGGGGTCAAGCCGGACCTGGTGGTGAAGGGCGGGCAGATCGCCTGGGCCCAGATGGGCGACGCGAACGCCTCCATCCCGACCCCGCAACCCGTGCTCCCCCGGCCGATGTTCGGCGCCATGGGCCGGGCGCCCGGCGCCAACTCGGTCAACTTCACCGCCCCGGCGGCGATCGAGCACGGCCTGCCCGAACGGCTCGGCCTGACCAAGCCGTTCACCGCGATCGGGAACACCCGCGGTGTCACCAAGGACCACCTGGTCAACAACACCGCCCGGCCCGAGGTCAGGGTCGACCCCGACACCTTCACCGTCACCATCGACGGCGAGACCGTCACCCCCGCCCCGGCCGCCGAACTGCCGCTGGCCCAGCGGTACTTCCTGTTCTGAGCGTTCTGACATGACAGCCGCACTGCTCCTGCTCGCCGACGGCCGGTTCCCGGCCGGCGGCCATGCGCACTCCGGCGGGGCCGAGGCCGCGGTGAAGTCCGGCCGGGTGCACGACCACGTGTCGATGGCGGCCTTCCTGACCGGCCGCCTGCACACCACCGGACTCACCGCCGCCGCCCTCGCGGCGGCGGCCGCCCTCGATCCCGACGCCGGAGCGCTGGACGCCGTGGACCAGGCCGCCGAGGCCCGTACCCCGTCCCCGGCGCAGCGCGCGGCCAGCCGCCGGCTCGGCCGCCAGCTGCTCCGGGCCGCCCGGGCCACCTGGCCGCACCCGCTGCTGGACGGACTGAAGGACCGTCACCCCGGCGGCGCCCACCAGCCGGTGGTGCTGGGCGCCACCGCCCACGCCGCCGGGCTCACCCCGGCCGACGCGGCGGCCGTCGCCGCGTACGAGAGCGTCAACGGTCCGGCCACCGCCTGCGTCCGGCTGCTCGGTCTGGACCCGTACCTGGTCACCGCCCAACTCGCCCGGCTCGCCCCGGCGCTGGATGACGTCACCGCCCGCGCGGTGGCCGCCGCCCGCTCCGGCGAGCTGCCCGCCGCCTCCGCTCCGCTGCTCGACGTCTACGCCGAGCAGCACAGCTCCTGGAAGGTACGACTCTTTGCATCGTGACCACGTCGACCCCTACGACGCCACCGTCCGGCACACCCACACCCACACCGCCACCCACCAGCACCCGCGCGCGCTGCGGATCGGCCTGGGCGGCCCGGTCGGCTCCGGCAAGACCGCCACCGTCGCCGCACTCTGCCGGGTGCTCCGCGAGGAGCTCTCGCTCGCGGTGGTCACCAACGACATCTACACCACCGAGGACGCCGAGTTCCTGCTCCGGAACGCCGTGCTGCCGCCCGAGCGGATCACCGCCGTGGAGACCGGCTGCTGCCCGCACACCGCGATCCGGGACGACATCTCGGCCAACCTGGAGGCGGTGGAGGAGCTGGAGGCCGCCGTCGGACCGCTCGACCTGATCCTGGTCGAGTCCGGTGGCGACAACCTGACCGCCACCTTCAGCCGGGGCCTGGCGGACCACCAGATTTTCGTGATCGACGTCTCCGGCGGCGACAAGATCCCGCGCAAGGGCGGCCCCGGGGTCTCCACCTCCGACCTGCTGGTGATCAACAAGACCGACCTGGCCCCGCTGGTCGGCGCCGACCTGGGGGTGATGGCCCGGGACGCCAAGGCCCAGCGCGGCGAGCTGCCGACCGTCTTCACCGCCCTCTCCCACCCCGAGGGCATCGCCCCCGTGGTCGCCTGGGTCCGCGAGCGGCTGGCGGACTGGCAGGTGCGTTGACCGCCGCGCTGGCGGCCGCCGCCCGGGTCACCGCCGAGCCGGACGGGCGGGGCGGCACCGCCCTGCCCGTGCTGGCCGGCGGCGGCCCGTTCGCGCTCCGCCGCACCCTGGGCGCCGGGCCGGGCGCGCACGTGGTGCTGATCGGCTCGATGGCGGCCCCGCTGGGCGGCGACCGGCTCGCCGTGCACGTCGACGTCCGCCCCGGCGCCGAGCTGCGGCTGACCAGCGCGGCGGCCACCATCAGCCTGCCCGGGCCCGAATCCGCCCACCTGGAACAGCGGTTGACGGTCGGTGCGGGCGCCCTGCTGGACTGGTCGCCGGAGCCGGTGATCGCCGCCGCCGGGAGCCACCTGGTGCTCACCACCCGGATCGAGCTGGCCGTCGGGGCCCGGCTGCGCTACCGCGAGGAGCAGGTGCTCGGCCGACTGCACGACTGGACCCGGGGCACCGGCCCGGGGCGGCTGACCTCTCGGCTGACCGTCCGTCAGGCAGGCCGGGTGATCCTCGACCAGCAGACCGACCTCGGCCCCGGCGCCCCCGGCTGGGACGGCCCCGCCTGCCTCGGCGGCCACCGCACGGTCGGCCAGCTGCTCACCGTCGGGCTGCCCGCCCCGGCGGCGCCCACCGAGGGCGACGCCGCGCTGCTGGCGCTGCCGGGGGAGGGTGCGGCGCTGCTGACCGCGCTGGCGCCGGACGCCTTGGTGCTGCGCCGGCTGATGGCGGGTCAAGCCCCGTGACGTGAAAAGTGATCGGGCGATCCCCGTCGCCGACGAGGCGCGGTGCAGCTATCCAATGGCATCGCCGGCACGGCAGGGCGGCGGGGGGAGCCGCGACGTGCGACCCGGTAACAAGTTGCAGGAGGTGCCCGTCCCTTGACCCGTTCCGGCACGTACGGGCCTTGCACCAGGGCGGTAACGGTCGGGCCCGGGGTCTGGACCTCCGGGGGGGCTCTGGCAGACTGTGGCCGAATGGCGGCTCGTTGGGGCCGAGCATGACAAGGGAGTCGGGGCATGTGGGGTCGGGGGACCGTTCTCGGTGGTCGTTACACGCTGACCGAGCGGATCGGTGGCGGCGGGATGGGCGACGTCTGGCGCGCCGAGGACGAGGTGTTGGGGCGTCAGGTCGCGGTCAAGGTGCTGCACGCGGCGCTGCTGGAGGACGAGCAGTTCGCCGAGCGGTTCCGGCGCGAGGCCCGGATGCTCGCCGCGCTCAGCCACCCGGGCATCGTCGACGTGCACGACTACGGCGAGAGTGTGGACGGCCCCGGCGGCCAGGTCGCGTACATCGTGATGGAGTTGATCGACGGCCGCCCGCTGCACGAGGTGCTGGCGGCGGACGGTCCGCTGTCGGCCGAGCGCACGCTCGGGCTGCTGGCGGGAGCGCTGGACGCGCTGCACGCCGCGCACCAGCAGGACATCGTGCACCGGGACATCAAGCCGTCCAACCTGATGGTGCGCGCCGACGACCGGGTGGTGGTGACCGACTTCGGCATCGCCACGGCCGCCACCAGTACGAAGATCACCGCCTCGCACGCGGTGCTCGGGACGGCGCTGTACATGGCTCCGGAGCAGGCGGAGGGGGCGGTCACCACCCCGCTCTCCGACCTGTACTCGATCGGCGTGGTCTGCTACGAACTGCTCACCGGCCAGGTGCCGTTCGGCGGTGAGTCGGTGCTGGAGATCGTGCTCAAGCATGTCCGGGAGCCCGCGCCGGGGCTGCCGCCGTCGTTCTCCCCGGCGGTCCGTCAGTTCGTCGCCACCGCGCTCGCCAAGCAGCCGGAGCACCGCTACCCCGACGCCGCCACCATGGCGGCCGCCGCCCGGGCCGCGCTCACCGGGACCGGCGGCCCGGTCACGGTCCCGGCCACCGCCGTCGGCACGCCGCCGGCGCTGCTGGCCACCCCGGTCACGGTGGTGGCCGCGGTCGGCGACCAGGCCCGCACCCGGCCGGAGCCCAAGCGGAGGCGCTTCCGGGTGCTGGTTCCGCTGATCGTCCCGGTCGTGATCACGGCCGGGGCGGGCGGCGCCCTGCTGATCGACCGGAGCCCGCTCGGCAGCCAGGCCAAGGGCAACACCCCGAGCCAGTCGGCGCCGGTCGTCGGTGGCTCGAACTCCGCTACCGCACCGGCCGGTTCCTCCCCTCCGGCCTCGGCGGTGGCCGAGACGCCCGCCGCCCCAGCCAGCGCACCACCCGCCGACCCGAACGCCGGGCAGGCACCCGCGAACCAGCCGGCCGGGACGGTCCCCAACACCGGCGGCGGCAACGCGGGCGGCAACGCGGGCGGCACGGGCACCGGCAGCGGCACCGGCAGCGGTGCCGGCAACAACAACGGCGGTGCAGGCAGCAACAACAACGGCGGCGGTACGCCCGGCGGCGGGGGCGGCGGCAGCAACCCGGCGCCCACCAAGCCCAGCCCGGCCCCCACCACACCTCCGCCCGCACCCAGCGTCCCGGCGGAGTGCGGTGGGAAGGGCTGGAGCTACGTCACCGGCGTGGGCAGCGGCATGAAGCTCGGCCTGGCCGGCGACCCGGTGGCGGGCACGACGGCGGTGATGGGCGGTCGGACCGAGTTCGGCTGGATGCGATCGGACCAAGGACCGGGCGGCTGGTACTACCTCTACCCGTGCAACCTCGCCAAGCCGATGCTGGTGCAGGGCATGGGCGACGGTGCGGTCGAGGTGAACCCGGACTTCAGCGCCCTGACCAGCTGGGGCCTGATCAACACCGGTTCGGGCAGCATCTACCTGAAGGACTACAGCAGCTCGCTCTGCATGACCGACAACGGCGCCGGCAAGGCCGTCACCATGCAGACCTGCACCCCGGGTAACAAGTCGCAGCAGTGGCGGGTCAACTGGTAGCCCCGCAGGCTGTCGGGGCGGGTGAACATCCGGCGATTCCGCTGCACCCGCCCCGGTCGGTACGGCATAACGGTGAGGACCACCGCAGCAGGCCCACGTGGCCTCGGCCGAAGGACCCCACCGTGCCCCTGAAGAACTACGGCGTGCTCGCCGCCACCGCCGTGGACCGGCGCCGGGAGGGCGCCTCCGACAGCCCGCACTTCCAGATCCACCTGCGCGACGCGCACGGCACCGACTACCGGGCCGCCGTCAACGTCCTGTCCCAGCAGGCTCCTCCGGAGCTGCTGTACGTGGTGGTGGACGACTTCCGGCACCCGCTGACCGGACTGCTCCCGGCGCCCGGCAGCGGGTGGACCGCACTGCCCGCGGAGCCCGGCACGGCCGCGCTCGACTTCATCCGGGGCAACCTGTTCGACCCGGCCCGGCTGCGCACCCTGCCGCCGGACCTGCCGGGGGTCGACAACGACCTGGCCGACCTGCTGGACCACTTCGTCCAGCGGGCGATCGCCGACCCGGGGGCGGCGGTCTACCTGTTCGGCGAGCGCTGGGGACCCGAGGCGAACGTGCCCGACAAGGCGTTCGGCTTCAAGCCGGGCAACGGCGTGCACGACATCCACCTGAACCAGGGCAACAGCGGACGGTTCCGCAGCGACGACGGGGTCTACCAGGACGGCGGGCTGCTGATCCACCTGCCCGCCGAGGACCGCTGGGTGGCGGTGTTCCTGGCCTTCCAGTCGCAGAGCTGGCACACCGACGACAGCACCGGGCACACCCTGCCGAGCACGCCGGGCCGGCCGACCGACCCGGCCGATCCCGGCGGCACGGCGGTCCGGATCGTCGCGGCCCTGGTCAACCCGGCCGGTCCGGCGCCCGAGCGGGAGACCGTCACGCTGCTCAACGCCTCCGCCGCACCGGTCGACCTGACGGGCTGGCAGCTCGCCGACCAGGCCAAGCACCGGCTGCCGATCCCGGCCGCCCGGCTGGCCCCCGGCGCGGTGCTCACCGTGAACGGCGGCCGGGGCTTCGAGCTCGGCAACCACGGCGGGTCGATCACCCTGCTCGACCCGGCCGGGCTGAAGGTGCACGGTGTCTCCTACACCGCCCGGCAGGCCGCCGCCGAGGGCCGGACGATCACCTTCTGACCCGCCGTCTCACCCGGTCGGCGGTACGGCGCACCGACCGGGTGAGGCGTTGAGCCTAGGCTGACGAGATGACCGACCGTCAGCAGCCCAGGCAGAGGCGTCTGCGCCACCGACCGCTGTCGCCGCTGCGCGAGCACCTGCGGGACTCGTTCTGGTTCGCCCCGCTGCTGACCTGTCTGGCGGCGGTGCTGACGGCCGGCGCCACCAGCTGGCTGGACGCCGAGCTGGTGCACGAGGAGATCGCCGAGACCGGCAGCGCGGCCGACCTGCTGGCCTTCACCAGCGGAGCGAAGGCCGTGGTCTCCACGGTCAGTTCGGCGATGCTCACCTTCATCGGTGTGGTCTTCTCGATCTCGCTGGTGGCCCTGCAGATGGCGGCCAGTCAGATGAGCCCCCGGGTGCTGCGGCTCTACGTGCGGAGCCGGATCACCAAGGCGACCTTCTCGGTCTGCCTGGCCACCTTCCTGTTCACCCTGCTGGTGCAGCTCGGCTACGACGACACCACCGATCCGACCAAGGTCACCTCCGTGCCGGTGGTCTCCACCGTGGTGGCGGTGCTGCTGGTGCTGCTCAGCCTGACGCTGTTCGTGCTGTACGTGCAGTCCACCCAGCGGCTGCTGCGGGTGCCGCACGTGATCGACCGGGTGACCCGGGAGTCGGTGGGGGTGCTCACCACGTACCGCTGGATGGCCCCCGAGACCGGGCCCCGGATGGAGCCGCCCGCCGACAGTGTGACGCTGCTGCACGCGGGCAACTCGGGCGTGCTGCGCGACGTCAACCTGGCCCGGCTGGTGCGGGCCGCCCGGCGGCACGACGCGGTCTTCCACCTGGTGCCCAGGATCGGTGACTTCATCGCCCCGGGCACCCCGACCGTGATGGTGGTCGGCGGCACCCCGCCCCGACCGCACCGGATCACCTCGGCGCTGAACATCGGGGTGGACCGCACCATGCACCAGGACCTGAGCTTCGGATTCCGGCAGTTGGTGGACATCGCGATCCGGGCGCTCTCCCCGGCGGTGAACGACCCCACCACGGCGGTGCAGGCGATCGACCGGATCCACCAGCTGCTGGCGATGCTGGCCGGCTACCCGTTCGGCGAGCTCCGCTACCGGGACCGGGACGGCACCGTCCGGCTGGTGCAGCCGATCCCGGACTGGCAGTGCACCATCGACCTGGCCTTCACCGAGATCCGGATCTGCGGCGGCGGCCAGCCCCAGGTCACCCGGCGGCTGGCCGCCGCCCTGGACGACCTGCTGCGGATCACGCCGGAGGACCGCCGCCCGCCCCTGCTGGCCCAACGGGCCCTGCTGGAGCGGGCGGTGGCCGAACACGTACCCGACCCGGCGAACCGCAGCTTCGCGCTGGCGCCGGACCGCCAGGGCATCGGCTGACGCCCGGTCAGTGCGCGCCGTCCTCGTGCGGGCGGGCCCGGTGCGGGAGGAGGAAGGCGAGGGCGGCGGCGATCAGCAGGCCGACGGCGGTCAGGCCGAGAGTCCAGCCGGCCGCCGGGCGGAAACCGTCGGAGCCGGCCCAGGAGAAGAAGGCGGTGCCGAGCACGGCGACGCCGACCGAGCCGCCGAGCTGCTGGACGGCGTTCATGACGCCGGAGGCGGAGCCGACCTCGTGCTCCTCGACGCCGGCCAGGGCGATGTCGAAGAACGGGGCCATGATCAGGCCGAGGCCGAAGCCGGTGACCACCAGGGCGGGGATCAGCTGGAGGCTGGTCAGCCCGGGACCGCCGCGCTCGAAGGTGGCCCACAGGCCGAGCGAACCGAGCACGGCGACCGAGAGGCCGAGGTGCAGCACCCGGCGTCCGTACCGGGGGCCGAGCACCGCACCGGACAGGATCGCGCCGGCCACCAGGCCGAGCGAGAGCGGGATCATCGTCAGGCCGGCGTGCAACGGGGTCCAGCCGAGGCCGAGTTGGAGGTAGAGGGTGAAGACCAGCATCAGTCCGGCGAACGCCCCGAAGAACACCACGCCGGTGGCCAGCGCCCCGGTGAAGGCGCGGCGGGAGAACAGCGAGGGCTCGATCAGCGGGGAGCCGCCGCGCCGCTTCAGCTGCCGCTGGTAGCGGGCGAACAGCAGCAGGACGGGCAGCGCGGCGGCCATGCTCAGGTACGTCCAGAGCGGCCAGCCCAGCTCGCGGCCCTGGACCAGCGGGAAGACCAGCAGCAGGGCGGCCAGGCCGACCAGCAGCACGCCGGGCAGGTCGAGCCGGACGGCGCCGTCCGCCTTGGTCAGCTGGTTCGCGGGCAGCAGGCGGGTGGCGGCCAGGACGGCGAGCAGCCCGAGCGGGAGGTTGACCAGGAAGACCGTCCGCCAGCCGGCGCCGAGCCAGTCGGCGTCCACCAGGAAGCCGCCCAGGGTCGGGCCGAGCACCGAGGAGAGGCCGAGCACCGGGCCGAACAGGCCGAAGGCGGCGCCGATCTCCTGCGGCGGGAACATCAGCCGGATCAGGCCCAGACCCTGCGGGATGAGCAGCGCGGCGAAGCCGCCCTGGACGGCGCGGGCCCCGATCAGCAGGCCGGGGTCGGTCGCGGCGGCGCAGGCCGCCGAGGCCAGCGTGAATCCGGCGGCGCCGAGCAGGAAGAGCCGCTTGCGGCCGAAGATGTCGCCGAGCCGGGCGCCGGTGACCATCAGCATCGCGAAGGCCAGCGTGTAGGCGGCGGCGATCCACTGGATCTGGGACTCGCTGCCGCCCAGGTCGCGCAGGATCGCGGGGGAGGCGACGCCGGTGATGGTGGCGTCCAGCAGGTCCATCACCTCGACCAGCAGGACCACGCCGAGGGCGGCCCAGCGGTAGCGGTGGACCGGTCGTTCGGGGGGTGCTTCGAGCACGGTGGTCATGACGACTCCTTGTGGAACGTCGTTCGTGGGGACGAACAGTGTTTGTTGTGACGAACATTGTTCTACGACCGGAACGGCGTTCGTGTCAAGGTAGGATTCGGGGGTCGCCTACTCCGGAGGTTCCGCATGACCAGCTGGCCCGACACCTGGCCCGGCCGGGAGCAGCCCGCCCCCAGGCGGCAGCCGCTGAGTCGCGAGCGGATCGTGGCGACCGCGCTGACGATCATCGAGACCGAGGGCCTGGACGCGCTCTCGATGCGCCGGGTCGCGCAGGAGCTCGGGACGGGTGCGGCCAGCCTGTACGCGCACATCGGCAACAAGGACGAGCTGCTGGAGCAGGTACTGGACCTGGTCTACTCGGAGATCACCGTCGAGACCCCGGACCCGGCGCGCTGGCAGGAGCAGGTGAAGGACCACATGCGGCGCGCCCGCAAGGCGCTGACCGGCCACGGCGACCTGGCCCGGGCGGCGATGGCCGCCAACGTGCCGGTCACCCCGCACGCGCTGGACAGTGCGGAGGCGATGCTCGCCCTGCTCAAGGCGGGGGGCCTGGACGACCGGACCGCCTCGTACGGCGTGGACGTGCTCTCGCTGCTGGTCACCGCCACCGCCTTCGAGGAGAGCAGCCGGTGGCAGGTGGCGGCCGAGGACGCCTCCGCGTACGGGGAGCGGATCAGGACCTTCTTCGAGTCCGTCCCGGCCGACCGCTATCCGCTGGTGGTCGCGCTGGCGGGGGAGCTGACCCGGGACGTCGGGGACGAGCGGTTCGAGTTCGGGCTGGACATCGTGGTGGCCGGGCTGGCCCGGCGGGTCCGATCGTTCTGACGGGGCGTCGGGGACAGCAGTGAGCCCCCGCCGGGGGCGGGGGCTCACAGGTCGAACGGGGGCTCAGCCGGCGTCGGCGGCCCGGGCGCCGCGCTTGTCCAGCGAGGCCAGGTAGGCGTTGTAGGCGACCAGTTCGGCGTCGCCGTCGCGGTCGGCCGCCCGGTCCCGGCGGCGGCCCTGGCGCTCCTCCGACTTGGCCCACTGGAGGGTGAGTGCGATCAGCACGATCGCGGTCGGGATCTCGCCGAAGGCCCAGGTGATGCCGCCGGCGAGCTTCTGATCGGTGATCAGGTCGGTGCCGGGCGGTGCCATCGCGGTCTTGAAGGTGGTAACCAGCGGACCGGTCGCCATCATCACCGCCACGCCGAAGAAGGCGTGGAACGGCATCCCCATGAACAGCTCGATGATCCGCATCACGAAGCCCGGCCGGTGCGGGCCCGGGTCGACGCCCATGATCGGCCAGAAGAACAGCAGGCCGACCGCGAGGAAGTGCACCATCATCCCGATGTGCCCGACCCGGTACCCCATCAGGAAGTCGAACAGCGGGGTGAAGTAGAGCGCGTACAGGCTCGCGATGAACAGTGGGATGGTGAAGGCCGGGTGCGAGACCACCCGGACGTACCGGCTGTGCAGCAGGGCCACCAGCAGCTCGCGCGGGCCCTTGCCGCTGCCCTTGCGGACCGGGCGCAGCGCGCGCAGCGCCAGGGTGACGGGTGCGCCGAGCAGCAGCAGGATGGGGGAGAGCATGGAGAGCACCATGTGCTGGATCATGTGCGCGCTGAACAGCACCATGCCGTAGTCGTTGAGCCCGGTGCAGGTCACCAGCAGGACGGTGCCGAGGCCCGCCAGCCAGGCGATGCCGCGGCCGACCGGCCAGCGGTCGCCGCGCCGGACCAGCCGGACCACGCCGGCGCCGTAGAGCCCGAGGGCGACCAGGCAGCCGAGCAGGAACGGCCAGTCGGGCGACCAGGTCAGCGCGGAGTCGGCGGTGAACGGGCCGAGAGGGGCCATCCCGCCGTGGTGGTGCATCCCGGTCATGCCGTCGCCCATCGGCGGGTCCTGCTTTCCCTCGTCAGTTCCGGCCGGGCCGGGCCGCTGCTGGTCCGGTTCGTCCGTTTTGCTTCGGGGGTCAGCCTAGGCGGCGCTTATCCGGCGGCCGCACCCGCCCCCGGCGTGTTCGCGGCGGCGTCCAGCGAGCCGGTGACCCGGACCAGCAGGGCGTGCAGGGTGGCGGCCTCGGCGGCGGAGAGGTCGCTGGCCTCGATGATGCCGCGCGGGACGCAGAGCGCCCGGTCGCGCAGGGCCGACCCGGCTCCGGTGGGGCCGACGGTGACGGACCGTTCGTCCTCGGTGCTGCGGGTGCGCCGCACGTAGCCGGTCGCCTCCAGGCGCTTGAGCAGCGGGGAGAGGGTGCCGGAGTCGAGCCGCAGGCGTTCGCCGATCTGCTTCACGGGCAGGTCGCCCTGCTCCCAGAGCACCAGCATCACCAGGTACTGCGGGTAGGTCAGCCCGAGGTCCTTGAGCAGGGTGCGGTACACGCCGTTGAAGGCGCGGGAGGCGGCCTGGACGGTGAAGCAGATCTGGCGGTCCAGGCGCAGCAGCTCGGTCTCGGGCAGCTCGGTCGACTCGGTCATGGTTCCAGAATAGCTGTGGGCTGCTCAGTTGTGCACAACTGAATTGCGTGCAATGATTCTCGGCAGAGGGCGAGCCGGACCACGGCCGCCGAGGTTCCGAACGGACGGGTCACCATGGACGCGCTGTACACCGCTGTCGCCACCGCCAACGGCCGCGAGGGCCGCGCCGTCAGCTCCGACGGCCAGCTGGACCTCGCCCTGGCGATGCCCCCCGCGCTCGGCGGCAACGGCCAGGGCACCAACCCCGAGCAGCTCTTCGCCGCCGGCTACGCGGCCTGCTTCGCCAGCGCGCTCGGCCTGGTCGGCCGCCAGGCCCGGGTCGACACCAGCGAGGTCTCGGTCACCGCCGAGGTCTCGATCGGCAAGGACGAGACCAGCTTCGGCCTGGCCGTGGTGATCCGGGTCGAGCTGCCGGACGCCCTGGCGGGCGAGACCGGCCAGCTGCTGGTCAAGCAGGCCCACCAGGTCTGCCCGTACTCCAAGGCCACCCGCGGCAACATCGAGGTCGAGCTCGTCGTCGAGTAGTCGCCCGCGCGTCGTCGAGCCCCGGACCGAGCAGCGGTCCGGGGCTCGACGGCGTTCCCGACCGCGATCGGAGCTCGACCCCGTTGCGAGGCGCCGGCCGGAGGATCGGCCTGCACACCGTGACGGTCGAGCCTCGGGAGGTACCGGGTGGAGCAGGGTTCCGTACGGCGCAGGCGGTGGCCGGGACGGCTGTGGCGGGGGGTGGGCCGGGGCCTGTCGGCCCTCGGGGGGATCACCCTGGGGCTGGCCGGGGACGAGTGGGCGGCCCGGGACCTGCCCGGCCGGTACCCGGAGCGCCTGCGCCCCGACCTCGCGCTCACCCCGCTGGAGCGGGCGTTGGCGCTGGAGGTGTTCCCGCAGGGGTGGCCGCGCTGAAGCCCCTCAGCCGGCACGGCGGCGGCCCCCCCCCCCGGGGGGGGGGGGGCCCCCCCCCCCCCGGGGGGGGGCCCCCGCCCCCCCCCGGCCCCCCCCCCGGGGGGGGCGCCCCCCGGCCCGGGGGGGGGGGGGGGGGGGGGGGGGGGGGGGGGGGGGGCGCCCCGGGGGGGGGCCCCCCCCCCCCCCCCCGCCCCCCGCCCCCCCCCCCCGGCCCCGGGGGGGGCCCCGCCGCCGTGCCGGCTCAGTCCTCCTCGACGGCCTCGAACACGTCGGGCTCCGGGGAGGCGAGACTGCCCAGGTCGCGGACCTTCTCCCGGAACGCGTCGGCGCTCATCGCGTTCCGGTGCGCCTGGGCGTCGGTCCAGCGGGCCGTCTCGACGAACACCGCGGGGTTGCGGGTCGAGCGGTACAGGGTGTGCTCGAGGAAGCCGGGCTGGCTGCTCATGTGCTCGGTGATGCCGGTGAGGACCTCGCGGAAGGTCTCGACGTCGCCGTGCACGGTGAGCCGGTTGATGACCGTGATCATGTCGGGTCTCCTGGGGGTCGGTCGGTGGGGGCCGCCGCCGCGGCCTCGCGCAGGGTGCGGCGGAGGATCTTGCCGTTCGGGGAGCGGGGGATGCGGTCGAGCACGTCGAGGTGGCGGATGTGCTGGTAGTAGGGGAGCCGGCCGTTGACGAAGGCGGCCGGGCCGTCGGGGCCGTCCAGCGGGCCGGCGTCCGGTGCGAGGACCACGAAGGCGTGCGCCACCGCACCGGTCGTCGGGTCCGGGTGGTCGGCCACGGCGCAGTCCAGGACGGCCGGGTGACGGATCAGCACCTGCTCGATCTCGGTCGGCGAGACCAGCCAGTTCTCGTGCTTGAAGACGTCCTTGAGCCGGTCGACCAGGAACAGGTGGCCGTCCGCCTCCTGGTAGCCGATGTCACCGGTGGAGAACCAGCCGTCGGGGTCGGTCGCCGGGCCGTCCTCGTGCAGGTAACCCGCCATCAACTGCGGCCCGCGGACCTGGATCTCGCCGCGCTCGCCGGTGGGCAGGGCGAACCGGCCGGCCACGTCGACCACCCGGCAGTCCGTCCCGGTGACGGGACGGCCGACCGAGCCGGGGCGCGGGTCGGCGGGCCGCTCACAGTGCGTCAGCGGCGAGGTCTCGGCGAGACCGTAGCCCTGCACCACCGGGACGCCGAACTGGTCCGAGAGCGCCCGGGCCTGAGCCGGCAGCAGCGCCGACCCGCCGGATAGCACCGCCCGGACGGTGTCCAGCCGCAGCTCCCCGAGCCCGGGGTCGGCGGCCAGCGCGGCGAGCCGGACCGGCAGGCTGTACAGGTGGGTGGCCCGGTGCCGGTTGGCCGCCGTGACGGCGGCGGTGGGCGCGGAGTCGGGGCAGAGCACCTGGGTGGCGGCCGCGTACACCGCCGAGTTGAGGTGCATCGGGTGGTAGAGCGGCAGGTGGTTGACGGTGACCGAGTCGCCGTCCAGGCCGTGCACGGCGGCGATCTGGGCCGCGTTGGCGACCAGGTTGCGGTGCGTCAGCCGGACGGCCTTCGGGGCGCCGGTGGTGCCGCTGGTGAACTGGATGCACGCCACCGCGTCGAGGTCGGCCGCCGGGCCGCGCTCGCCCGGCGGCAGCAGTCCGGTGGGCAGCCGCTCGGCGGTGATCACCCCACCGAGCTTCGGCAGCCGGGGGCGGAGCAGCTCCAGCCGCTCCGCGACCCGGGGCGGCGCGACCACGGCGGCCACCTCCGCCGTGCCGAGCGCGTGCACCAGGGCGTCGTCGCCCATCAGCGGGTTGACCACGGCCACCGTGTGGCCGGCCCGGACGGCGCCGTAGTAGGCCACCACGAACGGCACGTCCAGGCTCGCCACCACGCCCACCACCGCGCCGGTCCGGCCGACGGCCGCGGTGAGCGCGCCGGCCGCGGTGTCCACCTCGGCGTCGAGGTCGGCATAGCTGGTGTCGCCGAGCGGGGTCCGGATCGCGACCCGGTCGGGGGCGACGGCCGCGGCCCGGCGGAGCAGGCCGTCCAACGGCAGGTCGGGCCCCGGGGCGGGGGCGGCGGGTCGTCCCGCCGCGAGGTCAGTCGCGGGCCGCACGGAGGCGCTCCTCGGCGAACTGCTGGGCGTGGCGCAGGGTCTGGAGGCTGTTGGTGCTGAGCACCCGGCGCAGGTAGGCGCGGGCGTCGGCGACGGTGGTGCCCTCGCCGAGCAGGTGCAGGGCGGAGGGCTTGATGGTGGCGGTGTGCCTGGCCCGGGCGACGACGCCCTCCGGGGTCTCCTCGAACACCCAGTGGCCGGTGTGCCCGTCCAGCAGGCCGGGGAGGTTGACCTGCTTGTAGATGATCTTGTTGATCTCCGGCAGGCAGACCCGGACCGACCGGGTGGTGTGCTCGCTGCCGTCCGGGGTGTGGGTGTGCATGTCGAAGAACTGGATGCCGGGCACCTCCTCGGTCAGGTCGAGCTTGGTGACGTGCGGGACCCGCTCGGGCCACTTGTCGGCCGCGTACAGGAACTCGTAGACGTCCTCCAGCCGGCCGCCGATGAACAGCGGGTCCTCGAAGGAGATCACCCGGGGCTCCAGGTCGGCCCACTGCTCGGCCGTCTCGCGCAGCGCGTCGAGCTGGGCGGGCGCGCGCTCCTCGTGCTCGGCCGTGATCCGGGCCGCCGCCTCGGGGGCGTCGTCGACGGTGGCGAAGGTGTGCACCAGCTCGACCGCCGTCGCGCCGGCCCCCTGCGGGGTGAACGACCAGGTGGCGGTGGCGGATTCGAGCGGTGCCGGTGGCGACACCTGCTCCAGGGCGATCCGCAGTCCGGCCCGGTCGAGCCGGCGGCGGGCGTCCCAGCAGTGCACGCCGGTGCCTCCGGTCAGGGCCCAGCGGCGCACCAGCTGGGTGCCGGCGGCGTCCTCCTCGACCACCTCGCCGTGCACGGCGAGGCCGAAGTGCTGTGCCCAGGCGGCGAGATCGGCCGTCAGGTCGAAGCAGAGCCCCGCCGGGGCCTGGATGATCGCGTTGTGCCGGACGGTGTGCGTGGTCGACATGCTGTTCCTCTCACGATGGGTCGGATTCCCCAGGGGGAAGGGGCGGTTCGGGTCAGCGCCCGCCGGAGACCTCGACGACGGAGCCGGTGATGTTGCCGTTCGCGGCGGAGCACAGGAAGGCGATCGTGCGGGCCACCTCGTCCGGGGTGCTCAGCCGCCCGGTCGGGGTCCGCCCGGTCTCCCGGTCGCGGAGCCCGGCCGGCAGGTCGGCCAGCACGCCCTCGGTCCGGGTCAGGCCGGGGCTGACCACGTTGACCAGGACGCCGTCCGGTCCGGCGTCCCAGGCCAGGCTGCGGGCGAACCCGTGCAGGGCGGCCTTGCCCGCGGCGTAGAACTCCTGCCCTGGGGCGCCGTCCCGGGTGAGGTGGGAGGAGAGCAGCGCCACCCGGCCCCACCCCCGGGCGCGCATCCCCGGGAGCACCAACTGGACGGTGCGCAGGGTCTGTTCGAGGTTGTCCCGGAGCAGTGGCTGCCACTCCTCGGCCGGGACCTGCTCGGTGCGGCCGCCCGGCGGGCGCCGCCGCCCGCGCCGCAGCGCGTTGGCGACCAGCACGTGGACGGCGCCCCAGCGCCGCTCGACCTCGGCGAGCGCCGCGTCCACCGAGCCCGGGTCGGCCAGGTCGTACGGCACGGCCAGCGCCCGGTCCGCCGCGCCGCCGAGCTCCTCGGCGAGCGCCCGGGCCCGGTCCTCGCCGGTGCGGTAGGTGAGCGCCACCCGCGCCCCCTCGGCGGCGAACGCCCGCGCGGTCTGCCGGCCGATGCCGGCCGAGCCGCCGGTGACCAGGACGACCCGGTCGGTCAGCCCCAGGTCCACGGTCACACCTCCCGGGCGGCGGGGCGGACCCCGCGCAGCACGTCGAGGGCCTCGGCGAGCCCGGCCGGGGTGAGGACCTCGCCCCGGCCGCAGAGGTAGCCGTCCGGCCTGACGAGCAGCCAGCCGCCGGGCGGCAGGCCGAGATCGGCGCGCAGCGCGCCGTCCGGGTCCGGCAGCGCGTCCGGGCCGTCGCCGCCGACGGTGCGGACCGAGAGCCAACCCTGGTGCGCCGCCCGGGCCGCCCCGGCGGCGCGGACCGCGCCGTCCGGGCCGGCCGTGACCAGCAGGCTGGGTCGCAGGTCGCGCAGCTCGTCCAGCAGGGCGCTCCAGCCGGGCCCGGCGGCCCGGTCCGCGGTGACCTGGGCGAGCCGGCTGCCGGCCCGGGGCCCGGCGGCCCCGGCGGGCCGGTGGTCGGGGAGGGTCAGCGGGCTGTCCGGGTACTCCAGCGACAGGGCGGACATGCTGCCGATGATCTTCCGCTCGATCCGGCCGCGCAGCGGGGCGAAGGCGCGGACCAGCGCGAACACCACCGGCAGGGCCGCGCCGGCGGTGGAGTTCCGCAGTTGCACCAGCCAGGTCGCCTTCCGGGTCGAGCCGAGCAGCGCCCGGCCGACCGGCACCCGCTCGGCCGAGTAGCTGTCCAGCAGGGCGTCCCGGGCGTGCCCCTGCTCTACCAGGGCGAGCTTCCAGGCCAGGTTGTACGCGTCCTGGAGACCGGTGTTGAGCCCCTGCCCGGAGGCGGGGCTGTGCACGTGCGCGGCGTCCCCGGCGAGCAGGCAGCGGCCGCTGCGCATGGCCGGCACCATCCGCTGCTGGATGGTGAAGACCGACACCCAGCTGGGCCGGTGCACGGTGACGGGCCGGCCGAGCCCCCGGCGCAGCTTGTCGGCGAACCGCTCGGCCACGTCCGCCGGTTCGCCCGCGTAGGAGGTGTCGGCGGTGTCCAGCAGCCGCCACTTGCCCTCCTGCGGGAAGGGGATGGCCATCACGGTGCCGCTGCCGACCTTGATCCAGTGGATGCTGTTCTGCGGCAGCTCGGTCTCGATCTCGGCGTCCGCGATCAGCCAGGTCTCGGTGGAGTCGCCGATCAGCGGCAGCCCGAGCAGCCGGCGGACCGTGCTGTGCCCGCCGTCGCACCCCACCAGCCAGCCTGCGTCGGCCCGTTCGGGCCCGGCCGGACCGGTCAGCTCGACGCTCACGCCGTCGTCCCGCTGCTCGAAGCCGGTCAGCCGCACCCCCCACTCGATCTCCACGCCGTGCTTGGCGACGGCCTGGCGCAGCACGTCCTCGGTGGCGGCCTGATCGATCATCAGCGTCATCGGGTGGCGGGTCGGGACCCGGGAGTAGTCCGGTCCGAGGGCGGCCAGCCGGCGCCCGTTCAGGTGCATGGTGAAGCGCTGGATCACCCGGCCACGCGGCAGCAGGTCGGGCAGCAGGCCCTGCTGGTCGTACTGTTCCAGCGAGCGGGCGTGGGTGGCCATCGCCCGGCTGGTGACGGCTGGCCCGTCGGCTGCGTCGACCAGCCGGACGGCTACGCCGCGCCGGGCCAGTTCGAGCGCGGTGAGCAGGCCGACCGGGCCGGCGCCCGCGATCAGCACCCGGGCCTGCGGAGAGTTCTGAGTGCTCGTCATGTCCGCCTCCTGGCTGGGTCGGTGGGGTCGGCGGGGGCGAGCGGGAGCAGCCCGGCCCGGTGCGCCTCGGCGAGGGTCGGGGCGCTGCGGTCGCGCTCGGAGAGCAGCCGTCCCGGGGTGTCCGGCCAGGGCAGCGCCAGGTCCGGGTCGAGCGGGTGGACCGCCCGCTCCAGCTCCGGCCGGTACGGCTCGGAGCAGAGGTAGAGCACCGTGGCGTCCTCGGTCAGTGCGGTGAAGGCGTGGCCGAGGCCCGGCGCCAGCTGCACGGCCCGCCAGTGGCCGGGGCCCAGCAGGACGGAGTCCCACCGCCCGAAGGTCGGCGAGCCGACCCGGAGGTCGACCACGAAGTCCAGTACCTCGCCCGCCACGCAGGTGACGTAACGGGCCTGCCCGGGCGGGGTGTCGACGTAGTGGACGCCGCGCAGGACGCCCCGGCGGGAGACCGAGAGTGCGGCCAGGGCGATCGGCAGCGGCCGGTCGGACCCGATCGGCCGGTCCGTCGAGTACAGCTCCACGAAGGTGCCGCGCTCGTCCTGATGCGGTCGCAGCGTGACCTCCCAGGCTCCCGCCACCGCTAGTTCACGCATACCGGGGTCCCCTTCCGGGTCAGGGCGGTCAGCACCGGGACGAGCTCCGCCGGGGTGGGCAGCGCGGCGATCTCGGCGGCGAGCCCGGCGGCGGCTGTCCTGGCCGCCGGATCGGCGAGCAACTCCCTTACGGTGTAGGCGACGTCTGCCGCCTCGGCCCGCTCGGGGGGCAGCCGGCGGCCCGCGCCGAGCTCGGCCAGCCGCTGCGCGTAGGTGGCGGTGTCGGAGAGGTGGAACGGCAGGACGAGCTGGGGCAGTCCGTGCACCAGGGCCGTCATCGCGGTGCCCGGACCACCGTGGTGCACCACCAGGTCGCAGGCGGGCAGGACGGTGTCCAGCGGGAGCCAGCCGACGGCGCGCACCGAGTCCGGCAGCGGTCCGTCGATCGGATCGGACCCGGTCGCCAGCACCGTCTCCAGGCCGGCCGCGTGCAGGGCGGCCGGCACCGTCGCCAGCAGCCCGGACCGGACGGCCGGCGGCATGCTGCCGAGTGTCACGCAGACCCGGGGACGCTCCCTGGGCAGTCGGACCCAGGACGGGACCCGGGCCGGGCCGTTGTACGGCAGGTAGCGCATCCGCCGGACCGGACCGGCCGGCGGGCCGGGCAGTTGCAGCCGGGGCGGGCACGGGTCGAGCCGCAGGCGCGGGGCCGGCAGGTCGGGCAGCCCGAGGGCGGCCAGCTCGGGGGCGAGCTCCTGCTCGGCCGCCCGGGCGTACCCGTCCGGCAGGCGCAGCCCCCAACCGTGCTCCACCCAGGGGAGGTCGAGCACTCCGGCGGCCAACCGGCCCGCGTACTCGGTCGGTTCGCTGACCACCAGGTCGGGGCGCCAGCGCTCGGCGATCCGGATCGTCCGGTCCAGCACGTGCGCGGCCAGCCGTCCGAAGCCCCGGCCGCTGCGGTGCACCCGGCCCGCCGGGTCGGCGGGCCGGTCGGCGGGCGTGCCGTCCCGTTCGAAGCCGATCAGGTCACCCATCGACACCGGACCGGCCGTGGCGACCGCGGGCAGACCCGCCTCGGCCGCCACCTCGGCGAATTCCCCGGGCGCCGCCAGCAGGACTTCGTGGCCCGCCGACCTGAGTGCCCGGGAAATCGGGACGAGCGGCAGGACGTGCCCGTACATCGGTGCCGCGGTGAGCAGAATCCTCATGCGCTCCACCATGGCAGAGCCGGGTACGTGGGAATAGGGCGGAACCGGCTCCTCGATTCAACGTCGAGCCGAACTCGACCGGTTCTCAGGTCCGCGCGCGGGAAACTGCGGTCGGGCCGAATCGGCCCAGGATTCGGAGGGTCCAGAAAATGCGCGTGCTGTTCACGACTTTCCCCTCACCTTCCCACCATTTCCCGATGGTTCCGCTGGAATGGGCGGTCCGGTCGGCCGGCCACGAGGTACGGGTCGCCAGCGCGCCGTCGCTGACCGCGGCCGTGACCGGGTCCGGACTGCCGATGGTGGAGGTCGGCGCGGCGGTGGACCTCGGTGGCAGCGCCCGCAACCGCGAGCTGGCCGGCTGGCACGACCGCGACCGCTGGCCGGCCCGCTGGCCGGTCGAGCCCGGGCTGCTCGACGCACCGCGCCGGCAGCTGCTGGAGGCGCTCGGCCAACGGCAGTTCGCGCTGGCCGGCCGGATGCTGGACGACCTGCTGGCGTTCGCCCGGCACTGGCGGCCCGACCTGGTCGTGCACGACGCCGTCTCGTACGCCGGGCCGGTGGTCGCCGCCGCGCTCGGGGTGCCGAACGTCAGCCACCTCTGGGGCAGTCCCGGCCTGCAGAGGCTGGAGATGAAGGGCTTCGGCGACCAGCCGCAGGACGGCTACGTCGAGCTGTTCGAGCGGGTCGGCGCCGAGGTGCGGCTGCGGCCGGCCGCCTGGTTCGACCTGTGTCCGCCGAGCATGGGCTTCGGCCCGCTGCCGGACGTCCGGACCGAGCGGTACGTCCCCTACAACGGCCCCGGCACGATGCCGTCCTGGCTGCTCGACCCGCCGGAGCGGCCCCGGGTGTGCATCACCTGGGGCGCCACCACGGCCAAGCTGCTCGGCTCCGCGATGACCGACCTGCTCCGGCAGGCGGTCGAGGCGGTGGCCGGCCTGCCGGTCGAGGTGGTCCTGGCCACCACCGCCGACCAGCGCGAGCTGCTCGGCGCGCTGCCGCCCTCGGTGCGGACGGTGGAGTCGCTGCCGCTGCACCTGCTGATGCCCAGCTGCGCGGCGGTGGTCCACCACGGCGGGGCCGGCACCACGCTCACCGCCGCCCGGGCCGGGGTGCCGCAGGTGACCGTCACCCGCCGGCCCGAGCCGACCCTGAACGCCGAGCGCCAGGCCGCCACCGGCGCGGGCGTCCACCTCACCTACGGCGAGCTCGACCGGGAGGCCGACCCGGTCGCCGCGATCCGCGAGCGGGTCGCTGCGGTGCTGGCCGGCGGCGGCTACCGGGACGCCGCCCGGAAGCTGGCCGCCGAGATGGCGGAGCAGCCCGCCCCGGCCGATCTGGTCGCCGAACTCGAAAAGCTGGCCTGACCTCACCGATCTCAGCAGAGAGAGGCATTCATGAGAAAATCACCGCCTGCCGCAGCCGTTTCCCCGGGGCCGGTCGCCGGCCATCTGGTGTCGCTCACCGGATTGCGCGGAATTCTCGCCCTGACCGTCTTCGGTGCGCATTTCTTCCTCTCCTTCAGTTTCGCCGGCGGGACGTTCGACTCGGATTTCGTGCAGAACGTCTTCCACGTCCTGTTCTCCCGTTCCGGCGGGCCCGCCGTCTCCTGTTTCTTCCTGCTCAGCGGCTTCGTGCTGACCTACATCGCGCGGCCCGGCGACACCGCCCGCTCGTTCTACCGGCGGCGGATCGCCAAGGTCTACCCGGTCCACCTGGTCACCGTCGCGATCGCGTTCGCCCTGGTGGCGGTCCGGTACGGCGCCCCCGGTGCGAAGGTCACCCTGTCGCACCTGTTCCTGGTGCAGAACTGGGTGCCGAGCCAGTGGTACTACCTGACCATGACCGGTCTGGACTGGTCGCTCAGCTGCGAGGCGTTCTTCTACCTCTGCTTCCCGGTGCTGATCCTCCTGCTGGCCCGGGCGAGGAGTTGGCAGCTGTACGTCGCCGCCGGGGTCTCGGTCGCGCTGGCCTTCGGCCTGCCGTACGTGGTGGAGCACACCTTCACGCTGACCCACCCCGACCCGATGGAGATGGTCGCGACCGCGGACTACGGCGGCCCGATCGGCTACTGGTTCGCCTATGTCTTCCCGCCGATGCGGATGGCGGAGTTCGTGATCGGCATCGCGGTCGCCCTGCTGGTGCGCCGGGGAGCCTGGCGTGGGCCCGGGGTGGCCGTCGCGCTGCTGCTGACGGCCGTCGGATGGGGCGTCAACCTGTACCTGCCCGGCTACCTGCAGCTGGGGGCCGGCATGGTGGTCCCGTTCGCGCTGCTGATCGCCGCGCTGAGCCGTGCCGACGTCGCCGAGTCCTGGTCGCCGCTGCGCTGGCGGCCGCTGGTCTGGTTCGGCGAGCTGTCGCTGTCCTTCTACCTGACCCATCTGCTGGTGCAGGAGGAGCTGTTCAGCCGCCTGTGGAACGTCGGCGTGGAGGCCGACCTGCTGCCGGTGCCGCTGCCGGTGCTGTCCTGGTGGGTCGGACTGCTGTCGTTCGCGGCCCAGTTCGTGCTCGCGCTGACCGCCGCCTGGCTGCTGTACCGGCTGGTGGAACGTCCGATGGTCCGGCTGCTGCGTCCGCGCGACGTCCCGCCCCTGCCGATCACCACCGCCTCGCACGACGCGCCGCACCCGGGCGCCGACCAGGCGGACCGAGCGAACCAACTGGTGGAGAAATGACCGAACTTCGCGTCCTGGTGACCGCCTCGGGCTGGCCCACCCACTACATGGCGATGGTGCCGCTGGCCTGGGCGCTGCGGGCGGCCGGCCACGAGATCCGGGTCGCCGCCCAGCCCTCCATGCGGCCGGCGGTCGTCCGCTCCGGCATGCCGATGGTCCCGGTCGGCCCGGACGTCGACTACCTGGCGGTGCGCCGCCGGACACTGCCGCAGGAGCGGGCCGACGGGACCCCGGGCACCGCCGAGGACATCCGCGCGGCGGCCGAGGCCGACGACGGCGGGCTGTTCGGGGCCTGGGCCGAGGCCACCGGTGCGGCGCTGGACGACACCGTGGCCTTCGCCCGCGCCTGGCGCCCCGACCTGGTGATCGGCGACACCATGGCCCCGGCCGGCCTGGTGGCCGCGCACGTCCTCGGCGTGCCCGGGGTCCGCCACCTCTGGGGGCCGGACATCCTCGGCTCCGAGGGCGGCGAGAAGCTGCTCGACATCCTGCCCGGCTACTGGGAGCCGTACCGGCGGCACGGCCTCGACCTGCGCGGGACGGACCCGGCGCACCGCACCGTCTCACCGTGCCCGCCCAGCCTGCAGGCACCGCCCGCACCCACCCGGCTCCAGCTGCGCTGGCCGCCCTACAACGGCCCCGGCACGGTCCCCGACTGGGCCGACCGGCCCGGCGACCGGCCGCGGATCGCGCTCACCTGGGGCACCTCCACCACGGGCGTGCTGGACGGCGGCGGCACCCCGCCGGCCGAGGTGCTGGCCGGGCTGGCGGGGCTCGACGCGGAGATCGTGGTCGCCGTCACCGCCGAGGAGCGGGAACGGCTGGGCACCCCGCCGCCCGGTGTCCGGGTGCTGGAGAACCTGCCGCTGCACGTGCTGCTGCCCGGCTGCGCCCTGCTGGTCCACCAGGGCGGCTTCATGACCGCGCTGACCGCCGCCCACCACGGTGTGCCGCAGCTGCTGCTGCCGCAACTGCCCAACCAGATCAGTGATGCCGAGGTGCTGGCCGGCTCCGGCGCGGCACGCGTTCTGCCGACCGGGCGGACCTCGGCGGCCGAGGTCCGGGCCGCCGCCGAGGAAGTGCTCGGGGAGGGCTCGTACGCCGAGGCCGCCCGGCGGCTGCGCGCGGAGATCCTGGCCCAGCCCACCCCGCGCGAGGTGGCCGAAACGCTGTGCGAGCTCGCGGCCGGCGGGTCATGACGGCGGCCCCCGGCGACGGCCGCGCACCGCTGGTCGTCGTCCTCGGGGCCTCGGGCTATCTCGGATCGGCCGTCGTGGCGGAACTCGCCCGGCGGCCGGTCCGGTTGCGCCTGGTGGCCCGGCGGGCCCCGGTGCTGCCCGGGGAGCCGGTCGCGGACTGCGAGAGCGTGCTCGCCGACCTGGCCGCGCCCGGGGCGGCCGCCGAGGCGGTGGCGGGTGCCGACGCCGTCGTGCACCTGGTCGCCGAGCTCGACCGGGCAGTCGGCTGGCGGGCCGTGGAGCAGGCCGGGGAGCAGCGCGGCGAGCGGTTGGGCGCCGGCCTGGTGCGGGAGATCGCGGGCGCGCTGCGCGGGACCGGCGGGCCGGCCCCGCTGCTGGTGCTGGCCGGCTCGGCCTCCCAGGCGGGCCGGGCCGGGCTGGTCGACGGCACCGGCCCGGACCGGCCGACCACCGTGTACGCCCGGCAGAAGCTGTCCGCCGAACGGGAGTTGATGGCAGCGACCGCCGAGGGGCTGCTGCGCGGGGTGTCGCTTCGCCTGCCCACCGTGTACGGTCGCGGCCCCGGCCCCGAGGGCAACGGGGTGGTGGCCGCGATGGTGCGGCGCGCCCTGGCGGGGCAGCCGCTGACGGTCTGGGGCACCGGCGGCGTGGTCCGGGACCTGTTGCACGTCGCCGACGCGGCCGCCGCGTTCACGGCCTGCCTCGACCACGGTGCCCGGCTCTCCGGCTGGCCCTGGCCGGTGGGCACCGGGCGGCCGGTCCAGGTCCGGGAGCTCTTCACGGCGATCGCCCGGGCCGTCGCGGCCCGCACCGGCAGACCACCGGTCCCGGTCGACTCGGTGCAGCCGCCGGCCGCGGCGACGGCGGCCGACGCGGCCGGTACGGTCGTCGACGCCTCGGCCTTCCGGGACGCCACCGGTTGGCACCCCCGGCGCGAACTCGCCGAGTCCCTGGCCGAGTTGGCGGCCGATCTCGCCGACCGAGGGTGAGCCGCAGCGAACGGGCCGGCCCCCGCTGGGGCCGGCCCGTTCCGTGCCGGGGCGCCGGTCAGACGATCCGCACCTCGGGCACGTAGACGATCCACCGCCCGCCCGCGCGCCGGAATCCCTCCTCCTTGGCCATGATCTCCTCGGCGTGGTTCCAGGCGAACAGCACGGCGTAGTCCGGGTAGTCGGCGGCGAACTCCTCCGGCGTGCGCACCGGGAGGTGCGATCCGGGACTGAGCTTGCCCTGCTTGGCCGGGGTGCTGTCGGCGATGTACGAGACCAGGTCGGGGCCGATGCCGCAGTAGTTGGTGAGGGTGGCGCTCTTCGCGGTGGCCCCGTACCCGGCCACCGTGGCGCCCTCGGCCCGGCAGCGCTCGAGCACCGCGCGCAGGTCGTCGCGCACCTGGTCGACGGCGGCCGCGAACCGGGCCAGGGTGTCCCGCTCGGTGATCCGGGCGGCCTTCTCCCGCTCCAGGAACAGGCCGACCGCCGGCGTGGGCACCCTCGCGCCGCGCCGCGCGACGGTGTAGCGGATCTCGCCGCCGTGCACGGTCAGGTGCTCCACGTCGACCAGTTCGAAGCCGTAGTGGGCCGCCATCGCCTGCACGGAGCGGACGGTGAAGAAGTAGAAGTGCTCGTCGTAGATCTGGTCGAAGGAGGTCTGTTCGACGATGTCCGCCAGGTAGGGGTCCTCGAAGACGAAGACCCCGTCCGGGGCGAGCAGCGCGTCGACGCCCCGGAAGATCGAGTCGACGTAGGAGATGTGCGAGAAGGTGTTGGCGGCGTAGACCACCTGGGCCGGGCCGTCCTCGGCGGCGATCTCCGCCGCCGAGGACTCCTCGAAGAACGCGTTGCGGACCCGGATGCCCTTCGCGGCGGCGGCCTCCGCCACGCCCGTGCACGGCTCGACACCGAGATGGCGGCGGCCGGCCCGGTGCACCGTGTCGAGCATGATGCCGTCGTTGCTGCCGAACTCGACCAGGAACGCGTCGGGTTCGCTCAGCTCGGTGTCCAGGAAGTGCCGGGCGGTGGCCCGGAAGTGCTCCTGCATCACCGTGGAGCCGGACGAGTGGTACGGGTAGTCGGTCCGGAACATCCGCTCGCGCGGGACGTCCTCCAGCAACTGGACCATCGTGCAGCCGTCGCAGATCGCGACCGCCAGCCGGTGGAAGAACTCCTCGGTGCCGCCGCCCGGGTCGACGAACGCGTCGGCCAGGGGCTGTCGGCCGAAGTCGAAGAACTCGTGGAGGGCGCCGCCGCAGATACGGCATCGGGACGTGGCAGACATGATGGCTCCTCAACTCCTGTCGATGACGCGGACCCGCCGGCCGGTCGGGCGGTGGCCCCGAGCCGGACCGCCCCGTGCCCGGGGCGGTCCCTGTGATCCGGATCGTTCCCAACGCGACTCGACAAACGGTTGAAGTGTGCTGGACGAGCGCCCGCCCGCCCGGTCAGGCCGGGAGCACCCGGCGCAGGTACGCGCCGGTCACCCCCGGACCGGCGGCGATCTCGGCCGGGGTGCCCTGGCCGACCACCCGGCCGCCGCGGTGGCCCGCGCCCGGGCCCATGTCGATGACCCAGTCGGCGCAGGCCGCGACGTGCAGGTCGTGCTCGGCGATGACGACCGAGTTGCCGCTCGCCAGCAGGGTGTCGAAGGCGTCCACCATCCGCTGCACGTCCGAGGGGTGCAGCCCGGTGACGGGCTCGTCCAGCAGCACCAGGCCGCGGCCGCGGCCGCCGGTGCCGAGCAGGATCGCGTTCGCCAGCTTCAGCCGCTGTGCCTCACCGCCGGACAACTCGGTTCCGCTCTGGCCGAGTTGGAGGTAGCCGAGACCGGCCCGCTGGATCGCGCGCAGGGTCGCGGCCAACCCGGCGGGCTCGGTGAGCAGGTCGGCGGCCTCGTCCACGGTCATCGCCAGGATCTGGTCCACCGCCTTGCCCCGGTAGGTCACGCCGAGCACCTCGGGGGTGAACCTGCGGCCCTCGCAGACGTCGCACTCCACCCACATGTCGGGCATGAAATGCAGGTCCACCTGCCGCCGCCCGTAGCCGGTGCAGGTCTCGCAGCGGCCGCCGGGGGAGTTGAACGAGAACGCCCCGGCCCCCAGCCCGAGTGCCTTGGCGCGCGGGGTGGCCGCGAAGAGCCTGCGGATGAGGTCGAACGCCTTGGTGTACGTGGCGGGGTTGGAGCGGGGAGTGCGGCCGATCGGGTCCTGGTCGACCACGGTCACCCAGTCCAGGCGGCCGGCCCCCTCGACCCCGGCCATCGCGGCGGGGCGTTCGCCGCGCAGGACGGAGTCCAGGCCCCGGCCCAGCGCCTCGTGCAGCAGGCTGCTCTTGCCGCTGCCGCTGACCCCGGTGATGCAGGTCAGGGTGTTCAACGGGATGTCCACCCGGTCCAGTTGCACGTTGTGCACGTCGACGCCGAGCAGGCTCAGGCGGGCGGCCGTGCGCGGGTCGGACCGCTCGGGGCGGTGCACCCGGGGGCCGCGACCGGCCAGGTAGGCGCCGGTCACCGAGTCCGGGTGGCTGCTCAGCTCGGCGGTCGGCACCGAGGCGACCAGGGTGCCGCCCCGGCGGCCACCGCCAGGGCCGAGGTCCACCACCCAGTCCGCCAGCGCGATGAGTTCGGGGTCGTGCTCGACCAGCAGGACGGTGTTCCCGGCGTCCCGCAGATCGGTCAGGATCTCCCGCAGCGGGTGCTTGTCGGCCGGGTGCAGGCCGGCGCTCGGCTCGTCCAGGACGAAGATGATGCCGGTCAGATCCATGTTCAACTGCGCGGTGACCCGGGCGCGTTGGAGCTCGCCGCCGGACAGCGAGGGGGCCGTCCGGGTCACCGTGAGATGACCCAGGCCGAGTTCGACCATCAGCCGGACCCGCCGGGCGAGGTCCGGCAGCACGTGGACGGCGACCTCGCGCTGCATCGGGGTGAGGGTGGCGTCGATGCCGTCCACCCAGCTGCGCAGGTCCTCCACCGGCAGCTTGATCACCTCCGGGTAGGTGAGGCCGCCGAGTTCGAGGGTGCGGGCGGTCTCGCCGAAGCCGGTGCCGTGACAGGCGGGGCAGGGGACCCGGACCATGAAGCGGGCGTAGTTCTCGCGCGCGGTGTCGGTGCCGGATGCCTCGTGCAGCCGGGTGACCTCCGCCACCGCGCCGATCAGCGGGACGGCGCGCTCGATCACCGTCTCGGTGCCGGACTTCTTGTGCCGGCTGGTGATCTTGAAGGAGACCGGTTCGCCGTCCGTGCCGTGCAGCACGGCGGTCCGGAAGGATTCGGGGAGCTCGCGCCAGGGCAGGTCGAGGTCGGCGCCGTGCAGGGCGGCGAGGGTGGGGAGTGCCAGGTGCTCGCCGGAGTTGGTGCGTTCGAACCAGGCGCCCGCGCCACCGAACAGCGGCAGGTCGGGCCGGGTGATGATCCGGTCCGGCTCGGCGCTGTCGGTGTGGCCCATCCCGGCGCACCGCTTGCAGCGGCCCTCCATGCTGTACCGGTCGAAGTAGGCGCTGGTCAGGTTGCGCAGCTCGGGGTGGTCGAGGGCGAGCGGGCCGAGCGCGGGCATCCGGGCGAACAGCAGCCCGAGGTAGTCGTTCAGCCCGCTGATGCTGCCCAGGGTGGAGCGGGGGCTGCGGTTCAGCCGGCGCTGGTCGACCGCGAGGGTGACGCCGAGCCCGCTGATCCGGTCCACCTGCGGCCGGTCCTTGGGCGAGATGAACTGCCGGAAGAACGGCGAGATGCCGTTCAGGTACCGCAGCTGGGCCTCGGCGTGCACGGTGTCGACGGCCAGCGAGGTCTTCCCGCTGCCGCTCACGCCGGTGAACGCGACGATCTTGTTCTTCGGAAAGGTGACGCTGACGTCCTTGAGGTTGTGCGTCCGGGCGCCGACGATCTCGATGACATCCCCGCCGGGGACGTGGTCCGGGTGGCTCACTGCTGCTCCTCCGCTGGCGTCCGATGAACTTGACTCGCGATACTACTCTCACGATACTAAAGCCGTGAATCTAACTCGACTCATGGTTCTCGGGACGCTGCAGAACAGTGGTCCGATGCACGGCCACGAAATCCGCCGCATCGCCGAGGTGACGAGCGTCAGCAGTTGGGGCGGCGTCAGCGTCGGCGCCCTCTACCGTGAGCTCCGGACGATGGACGAGACCGGTCAGGTCGAATCCGTCCGCACCGAGCAGGTCGGCCGCCGCCCGGCCAGGACCGTCTACCGCATCACCCCCCAGGGCGAGACGGAGCTGCGCGGGCTGCGCGAGGAGGCGGTCACCGAGGTGCACCACGGCACCGACCCGTTCGGGGTCGCGCTGCTGTTCACCCGGACCGACGACCTGCCCACCCTGCTCGGTCTGCTCAAGCGCCGCCGGGAGGCGATCCGCGGGATGCGCGACGGCATCGCGGCGGAGGGCGAGGCCCTGCTCCGGTCCGGCGCGATCGGACCGCTGGACGCGGCGATGTTCCGCCGCCGGGTGATCCAGCTGGACGCCGAGCTGGCCTGGCAGGGCGACCTCGACCGGGTGATCGAGCAGGTCGTCGCGGACGGTTCCGGGCCTCGTCCGGTCGACAGAGCCGACGGCCCAGCTGTCGACGACTCCGGAGCAGCCGACGAGACCGACGACCCGACCACGGAGGTCCACACATGAACATGATCGAAGTCCACGGGCTGGCCCGGACGTTCCAGAGCCCGCACGGGGAGGTGAACGCGGTGCGCGGGGTGGATTTCACGGTCGCCGCCGGTGAGATCGTCGGCTTCCTCGGCCCGAACGGCGCCGGCAAGACCACCACCCTGCGGATGCTCACCACCCTGCTGCGCCCGACCGCCGGCACCGCCGTGGTGGCCGGTGCCGACCTGCTCGCCGACCCGGTCGGCGTCCGCCGGCAAATCGGCTACGTCGCCCAGGGCGGCGGCGCCAACCCGGCCGAGCTGGTCGCCAACGAGCTGATGCTGCAGGCCCGGCTGTACGGCATGTCCAAGGCCACCGCACAGACCCGGATCACCTCGCTGGCCGCCCAGTTGGGCCTGGAGGGCCTGACCGACCGAGTGGTCGGCAGCCTCTCCGGCGGCCAGCGGCGGCGGCTCGACATCGCCCTCGGGCTGGTGCACCGGCCGCCGCTGATCTTCCTGGACGAGCCCAGCACCGGCCTCGACCCGACCAGCCGCAGCCAGCTGTGGGAGCACATCCGCCGGCTGCGCGACGAGCTCGGGGCCACGGTCTTCCTGAGCACCCACTACCTGGACGAGGCGGACGCGCTCTGCGACCGGATCCTCATCATGGACAGCGGCACCATCCTGGTCGAGGACAGCCCCGAGGAGCTCAAGCGGCGGGTCGCGGGTGACGCGGTCACCATCGAGGTCGCGCCCGGCAGCGCCCGGGAGGCGGCCGCCGTGGTCGAGGGGCTGGCCGGCCCGTACGGGCTGGTCACCACCGGGGACACGCTCCGGTTCCGGACCGAGCACAGCAGCCGCACCATGATCGACCTGCTCCGCGCGCTGGAGGCGCGCCAGGTCGAGCCGGTGTCCGTGCAGGTGGACCGTCCGACCCTGGACGACGTCTTCCTCACCCTCACCGGCCGTTCCGAGGAACCCGCTGCCGCCGCCGCCGGCGCCGTCTGAACTGAGGTCGACATGCAGACACTCCGTGACACCCTGCTGGTCTTCGACAACCAGGTCCGCTTCACCTTCCGGAACAAGATCACCATCATCCTCGGTCTGGTCCAACCCGTCCTCTACCTGCTGCTCTTCGGCCCGCTGCTGACCAAGGTCGGCGGCATGGGCGGGGACGGCGACACCTGGCAGACCTTCGTGCCGGGCGTGCTGGTCTACCTCGCGCTGTTCGGCGCCGGGTTCTGCGGCTTCGGGATCATCTCGGACGTCCGCTCCGGCGTGATCGAGCGGCTGCGGGTCACCCCGGTCAGCCGGTTCGCCCTGCTGATGGGGCGGGTCGGGCGCGAGGTGGCGATCCTGCTCACCCAGTCGGTGATCATCGTCGCGGTCGGCTTCCTGCTCGGCCTGCGCGCCGTGCTGCCGGGCATCCTGGCCGCCGTGGTGCTGGTGGTCCTGCTGGGCGTCGCGCTGGCCTCGCTCTCGCTCGCCCTGGGCGTGGCCCTGAAGTCCGAGGACCAGTTCGCCCCGCTGCTCACCTCGGCGGCGCTGCCGATCATGCTGCTGGCCGGCATCCTGCTGCCGATGAGCCTGGCCCCGACCTGGCTGGACGTCATCTCCCGGCTGAACCCGCTGCGGTACGTGGTGGAGGCGATCCGCGACCTGTTCGCCGGTCACTACGCCACCGCGACCGTGCTGGAGGGCACGCTGGTCTCGGTCGCCCTGGCCGGGGTCTGCGTCCTGGTCGGCACCCGCACCTTCGCCCGCGAGAACGCCTGACCGCCACCGCACGGAAGGGCCCGGGGAGCCGTCAGGCTCCCCGGGCCCCTCGCGGTCGACGACCCGTCAGCCGTCAGCCGGGCAGCCGGCCCGCCAGATAGAGGTACCCCTCGCGGTCGACCCGGCCCAGGTCCCCGGTCCGCAGCCAACCCCCGGCCAGCACCCGCCCGGTGGCGGCGGGATCGCGCCAGTACCCGCTCATCAGGTGCGGGGCGCGCAGCCGGATCTCGCCCACGCCACCCACCGGCCGTCGCTCGCCGTCGGGGCCGCACACCCGTACGTCGACGGCCGGCAGCGGCTGCCCGACCGAGCCGAGCAGCTCGGGCCTGGGCCCGGCCGCCGCGCGGTGGTCCTCCGGCCGCAGCAGGCTGATCGCGCGGATCTCGCTGCTCACGTAGTTCTGCGACAGGATCGGCCCGAAGGCCGCCACCGCGCGGCGCACCACGGCGGCCGGGACCGGACCGTTCCCGTACGGCAGGTAGCGCAGGCTGGACAGGTCGGTGCGGCCCAGGTCCGGATGGGCTACCAGCTCGGTGAACTGACGGGCCGGCAGGTACGTGCTGGTGATCCGCTCGGCCGCCACGGTGGCCAGCACCCGGCCGGCGTCGAAGCCGTTCATCAGCCGCACCGTGCAGCCCGCCCGCATCAGCATCAGCGCGACCTCACCGCCGTTTCCGGCCAGCGGGCTGACCGCCAGGGTGGTGATCCCGGCCGGGAAGTCGCCGAGTTCGCCCTCGTGCGGGCGCCGCCAGGTGACGTTCATCGCGGCGAACCGGTGCACCGCGCCCCGGCGCCGTCCGGTGGTGCCCCGGGAGTACGCCACCAGGGCGACGTCCTGCTCCCGGGCCTGCGGCCGCATCGTCCCGCCCGGCATCCGGTCGGCCAGGGCCGACAGGTCGGTGCCGAAGCCCGGCACGCCGAGCGAGAACACCCCGGGTTCCGGCCGGCTCAGCGCCCGGGCGCCCCACCGGTCGACCACGAAGACGGCCGGCCGCTGCCCGGCGGCCACCGCGCGGACCGCCGCGACGTCCGCCGGGTCGCCCGCGTGCAGCGGGACGAACCGGCAGCCCAGCAGGTGGGCGGCCAGCCGGAGGGCGACGTGCTCGGGGGAGTTGCCGGCCAGGCAGACCACTCCCTCGCGGTGGGTCATCCCCTGCTCCTCCAGGGCCCGGGCGATCCGGCTGCTCTGCTCCAGCAACTCGCCGAATCCCACCCGGCGTTCGCCGTCCACCAGCGCGGTCCGGCCCGGCCAGCGGCGCAGCCCGCCGAACAGCTCGGCCGCGTAGCGGGACGGAGCGCCGCGCCCGGTGCGCCCGGCCGGGGGCAGCAGTCGGTGCTGCTCAGCCATCCGAGCCTCCGTCGTCGAGCACCGGGCCGAGGACCTCGTCGATCCTGGCCATGGTCGCCGGGTCGAGCTTCGCCCCGGACGCGACGGCGTTCTCCCTGACCTGCTCCGGCCGGGAGGCACCGATCACCGCCCCCGCCACGTTCGGGCGGTGCAGCACCCAGGCGACCGCCAGCTGGGACAGCGTCAGGCCCGCCTCGGCCGCCACCGGCTCCAGGAGGGCGACCCGGCCGAGCACTTCCCCGGTCAGCAGTCGCCGCATGAACCTGGCCCGCCCGCCGACCAGTTCGGCGGACCCCCGGGACCCCTCCGGCGCCGGTGCGCCGGGGCGGTACTTCCCGGTCAGCACCCCCTGGGCGAGGGTGAAGTACGGCACCTGGCTGATCCCCAACTGCTCACAGGCCGGCACCACCTCCGCCTCCGGCTCCCGCCAGAGCGCCGAGTACTGCGGCATGTTGTAGACCAGCTGGACGTTCAACTCGCGGGCCAGCCGGGCCGCTTCGGTGATCTGGGGGGCGGTCCACTCGGAGACCCCGAGGTAGAGCACCCGGCCCGCCCTGACCAGGTCCGCGAAGGCGGACATGGTCTCCTCCAGCGGTGTGTTCGGATCGTAGCGGTGCGCCGTGTAGAGATCGACGTAGTCGGTGCCGAGCCGGCGCAGCGAGGCGTGCAGCGCCTCGCGGACGTGCTTGCGGGACAGGCCGGAGCCGTTCGGCCCGGTGCCGGTCGGGAAGAAGACCTTGGTGCAGACCACCACCCCGTCCCGGGGCACGCCGGCCAGCGCCCGGCCGAGCAACTCCTCGGACCGGCCAAGGCCGTAGATGTCCGCCGTGTCGAAGGTGGTGATCCCGCTGTCCAGGGCCGCCCGCAGGCAGGCGAGCACGCTCTCGTCGGGCGTGCTGTCCTGCGGGTAGAGCAGGTTGCCGAAGACCACCTCGCTGATCCGCAGTCCGCTGCGGCCGAGATATCGGTGCTCCATGCCGTGTTACCTCCAGTCCGGTGGTCCGAACCACCGGGTCAGGGCCGCTGCCAAGCCGTCGGCCGGAGCGGCCGGTTCGGGCCCGGCCGCCCAGGCGACGTGGCCGTCCGGCCGGATCAGCAGGGCGGCGGCGGGTGCGCCCTGCGGCGCCTCGGCGGTGGTGACGTCGATCCGGCCGCGCCAGGGTGCGGCGGTCCGGGCCGGGGTGCCGTCCGTGCTCAGGTCGACCAGCAACCCCCTTCCCCGGTGCAGCAGTTCGGCGATCCGGGTGGGCACCCCGTCGGCCTTCAGGTCGAGGTCGGGGGCGAACCTGCCGTCCAGCGGGTGCCGTTCGGTGCCGCCGTCCGGCTCGCCGTAGCGCAGGTCGAGTCCGTTGAGCGCCTCGGTCAGCTGCCGGTTGGTGTCCGGCAGGTGCAGCAGTTCCTCGAACACCTGCCGCAGCGCGGTGACGTGGTGCTCGTCCGGGTTCATCAGCGCGAGCTGGGCCCGGGTGTACAGCAGCATCCGCTCGACCGCCGGGTGCCGTTCCCGGTGGTAGCTGTCCAGCAGGCCGGGCGGGGCCCAGCCGTGGATCTCGGCAGCCAGCTTCCAGCCGAGGTTGACGGCGTCGTGGACGCCGGTGTTGAGGCCCTGGCCGCCGATCGGGAAGTGGATGTGGGCGGCGTCGCCCGCCAGCAGCACCCGGCCGGACCGGTAGCTCTCGACCAGCCGGGTGGCGTCGCTGAACCGGGACATCCACTGCACCGGCTCGACCAGGTCGAGTTCCCGGCCGTAGACGCGGTGCGTGGCGGCCCGCAACTCCGCCAGGTCGACCGGGTGGTGGGCCGGCGGGTGCGGTCGGCCGTACTCGATGACCACCACCCGGCCGGTGCCGCCCTCCGGGGGGAAGGCGAGCACCACCACCCCGTTCGCGGTGCGCAGCCAGCGCTTCGGCAGGTCCCGTTCGGCGAGCGTGACGTAGCCGATCAGGGCGCTCACCGTGGGCGCGAACCCCGGGAAGCCGATGCCGGCGAGCCGGCGCACCGTACTGCGCCCGCCGTCGCAGCCCACCAGGTAGCGGGCCCGGACCCGGTGTTCGCCGTCCGGCCCGGCCAGGGTGACGGTCACCCCCTCCGGGTCCTGGGCCAGTGCGGTGAGCTGGTGGCCGCGCCGGACCTCGACGCCCAGCGCGGTGGCGTGCTCGGCGAGCAACTGCTCGGTCCGTGACTGCGGTACCAGCAGGCTGTACTGGTGCCGGGTCAGGGCCAGCGTGTGGTCCAGGCCCCGGCTGAAGATGCCGCCGAACGGCAGCCCCGAGACGGTCGCCATGCCGTCCTTGAAGCGCTCCAGCAGGCCCCGGATGTCCAGGTACTCGACCGTGCGGGTGTGCAGCACCCCCGCGCGGTCGTGGCCGGCCGGCTCGGTCAGCCGTTCGGCCACCAGGACCCGGACCCCGGCCAGGCGCAGTTCCGCCGCGAGCAGCAGGCCGACCGGCCCGCCGCCGGCGACCACGACGTCGTACTCCATCGGGCCTCCCTCAGGCATCGAGGTCCGCGGCGCCGTTGCGCAGCCAGGACTCGATCCGGTCGACCGCCGAGGCCAGCGGCGGCATGGCGAGGATCTGCTCGCGCAGCGCCCGCGAGGCGGCGGCCTGCGGGGCGTCGGGCCGGATCAGATCGGCCACCGCGGCGCGGATCGCCGGCACCCCGGCCTGCCCGGCGGTCAGCTGGACGCCGGCGCCGGCCGCCTCCAACAGGTCGGAGTTGAGCCGCTGTTCGAAGAGGTGCGGCATGGTCAGCTGCGGGACGCCGAACCGGGCCGCGGAGAGCACGGTGGTGGCACCGCCGTGGTGGACCACCGCCGAGCAGCTCGGCAGCACGGTGTGGATCGGCAGGTCCTGGACGATCCGGACCCCGGGCCGGTGCCCGCCGAGCAGGGCGCGCTCGGCGGCGGTGACCGCCAGCACCGGTTCCACGTCCAGCTCGGCCAGCGCGTCGAGGATCTTCGGGACCAGGAACATCTCGGGCTGGTCGGTCGCGGTGGAGGTGAAGGTGCCCCAGGTGATGCAGACCCGGGGCCGGTCCGGCGGCTCCAGCACCCAGGAGGGCACCACGCCGGGGCCGTTGTACGGCACGTACGCCATCGGCACCGACCGCCCCGGGGCGTCGATCCGCAGCGCGGGCGGGGTCGGGTCGACGGCGAACCGGTCGAAGGTCCCCGGCGCCTCGACGCCGTACAGCGCGTAGGTCGGACCGAGCCGCTCCAGGACGTGGTGGGCCAGCCACTTGCCGGGGTCGGTGCCGTACAGGTCGGGACCCCAGGCGTGCCGGACCACCGGGGCACCCACCACCTGGCCGGCCACCGAGGCGGCGAACGCGACCGGGTCACGGACGATCAGGTCGGGCCGCCACGCCTCGGCGTGCGCGACCAGGTCGGGTGCCATCATCTCGGCCACCCGGTGGAAGATCGTGATGATCGCGTCCCTGGTCCGGTACAGCGCGGGATCGGTCTCCGCCACGAACCTGCGGTGCAGCGCTGCGAAGTCGAGGTCGGGCCCGACCGGGACGACGGTCAGTCCGGAGGCCAGCACGGTCTCCACCACGTGCGGCTGAGCGGCCACCCGGACCTCGTGGCCGGCGGCGCGGAAGGCCCAGGCGAGCGGGGCCATGAACATGTAGTGCGACGGCCAGGCCGCCGTCGTGAACAGGACGCGCACAGCGACTCCGTGAGGTCAGGACGGCTTGGCCGCGATCAGCACGCGGTCTCCGGTCAGGGAGTCGACCGGGTCGGCCGACACGAAGGTGAAGCCGGCGTCCTCGGCGTAGCCGCGGCACTCCGCGACCGTGTACTCGGAGCCGCCGTCGCGCATGATCCCGCAGTTCAGGCTCTGCAGCAGGGAGACCGGGTCGGTGCGGTCGTCGTCGAGCATCGCGTCGTAGACGACCACGATGCCACCCGGGTTCACCGCGTCGAAGACCCGCTTCAGCAGCTCGGCACGGGCGGCCGGCGGCCAGTCGTGCAGGACGTGTCCGAGGACGGCCACGTCGGAGGCGGGGGCGGTGTCGGCGAAGAAGTCCCCGCCGGCGAACCGGACCCGCCCGGCCGTGCCGAGCGCCGCCATGTGCTCGTCGAACAGCGGTTGCACCGGCGGCAGGTCGAACACCGCACCGGTCAGGTGCGGGTGGACCCGCACCAGGTGGGCGGCCACGTTGCCGCGGGCCCCGCCGACGTCGACGAAGGTGCTGTACCGGGACCAGTCCACGCAGCGGTCCAGCTCGTCGGCGACGAAGCTGTTGAAGGCGTCCATGTGCGCCATCAGCCCGCGCACGCCGTCGAGGTTCTCGAAGTCCTTGCGGAAGTCCCGCTGCACCTTGGCGGGTTCGGTGCGCAGCACGTCGGTGAGCGAGGCCCAGGAGCGGAAGTGCAGCCGGGAGTGCTGGGCGATCGAGCCGCCGAGGTAGCGCGGGCTGCCGGGGACCAGGAACTCGGCCGCCTCCGGGTGGTTGGCGTACCGGCCGTCCCGGCGCTCCAGCAGACCGAGGCCGACCAGGGCGTCCAGGAAGTCGGCGCCGGGCCGGGGGCGCAGGCCGAGCCGGGTGAACAGCTGCCCGGCGGTGGCGGGTTGCTCGGCGAGGAGTCCGAACAGGTCGAGCTCCACGGCGCTCTGCAGCACCTTCGCCTGGAAGTAGGAGGTGTTCAGCCGCAGCAGCGCGCGCGCCACCGAGGCCGGTCCCGAGGTCTGGGCGAGGACGGTCATGTCGTGCCTTTCCGTTGGCGGGGGAGGGGCGGGGCGGAGGAGGGGGTGTCCAGGAAGCGGTCGACCACGGTCCGGAAGTAGTCGGGTCCGAAAGGGGGTCGGGCCTCGGCGGGCAGCAGGCCGAGCAGCTTCTCGTTGGAGACCGAATGGTCGTCCGTGACGTCCACGGTCTCGTGCACGGCGGCGGTGCCGAGCCGGGACTCCAGGTGGGCGATGATCTCCTCGATCGGTACGGCGTACCCCGAGGCGACGTTGACCACCTCGCGGGAGACGCCCTTGGCCAGCAGGGCGTCGATCACGGTGACCACGTCCCGGACGTGCACCACGTCGCGCCGGGCGCCGCGGTGCACCCGCACCGACCCCGAGCGGACCTGGGCGACCAGGGACGGCATCAGCTGGTGGCTGCGCTGGGTCCGGCCCACGGTGTAGGCGAGCCGCAGCACCAGGGCGTCGACGCCGGAGGCGCGCAGCACCCCCTCCATCGCCAACTTGTGCCGCCCGTAGGGTGAGTTGGGGAAGACCGGCCGGTCCTCCCGGCTGTCCCGGCTGCCCGCGCCGTACATGCCGCTAGCGCAGGTGGAGAAGTAGACCAGCTGCCGGCCGTCCCGCTCGCAGCGGGCGAGCACCCGGTAGAGCAGCTCGGCCTCCCGGGCGAACTCCGGGTCGGAGGTGCTGTGTCCGCTGGACACGCCGGCCGCGAAGACCACCGTGTCCGGATGGGCGGCGGCCAGCGGCCGGAGGCTGCCGGCCAGGAACCCGCGTCCGACGATCTCCATGGCGCTCCTCAGAGACGTTCGGCGATGAGCACCCGCAGCGGGTTGTGCGGCAGGGTGTGGAGCTTGGGCCGGGTGAAGCCGGCCGCCACGACCATGTCCTCGTACGCGGAGAGCGGGTGCACCTGCCCCTCGGAGGTCCAGGCCAGCATCAGCGCGGAGAACAGGTGCGGCACCGGGTCGCGGTGCGGTGCGGCGTCGCCGGTGCTGATCGCGATCGCCACCAGCCGCCCGCCGGGCCGCAGCGCGCTGCCCGCCCGGGCCAGCAGCTCGGTCGCCCGTTCTGTCGAGAAGTGGTGCAGGACGTTGGCCACCACCACCACGTCGTACGGGCCGCCGAGTGGGACGTCGAACATGTCGCCGGGGAGGTAGTGGGCGCGGTCGCGGACCCCGAGCCGCTCGGCGTTGGCCTCGGTGACGGCCAGCACGTTGGGCCAGTCCAGCGACCAGACTTCGGCCCGCGGGTCGCGGGCGGCCAGGGTGTAGCCGTACAGGCCGTGCCCGCAGGCGATGTCGAGCACGGTGGGCCGGTCCCGGCCGGGCACCGGGAACACCGCGTCGGCCACCAGGTCGGCGATCGGCTGGGTGTTCAGGGTGCCGAGCTCGGCGAAGTCCTCCCAGAAGGTGTAGGAGGGCGTCTCGGCGTTCTGCTCCATCACCGTGCCGCCGCTGCGGACGGCGTCGCCGAGCCGCTTGATCGCGTCCCACTCGTAGTCGCTGGCGGCGAGCCGGACGGCGTGGCCGTAGTAGTCGGGGTGGGTGCTGACCAGGATGCCGTCGGCGCCCGGGGCGAGCCGGAAGCGGTCACCGTCCGTCTCCAGCAGGCCGATCGCGGCGAGGGCGTTCAGCAGGATGTGCACGGCGCGCGGGTCGGCCCCGCAGGCGGTGGCGACCGCCTCGGAGCGGGCCGGCCCGTCGGCGAGGGCGTCGAAGACCAACAGGTCGACGCCGGCCCGCAGCACGCCGGTCCGGCGGACGGAGGACATCATGGTGAGCAGGTCCTGCCTGGTGACGGTCGGTACTGGGTCGTCGGTCATCCGGTCTCCCTGGGTTGGACGGGAACTGACGGTGCGCCAGAGCATCGTGTGTCCCGCTCCCTGGCAACCTGCTCAAGTCGTGGTCGAGCCCGGGGGCGTACAGGGGCGCGCGGAGTGTGAGGCAGATCACAGAAAACGAGCCGGGTTGCACGCCGGGTGACGGGGGCGTGACGACGTCGAAGTAGACGGCCGGGGCCGGGCCAGCGGCTTTGCGGAACCTTTACATTTGTGACCTGGGGTTTGCCTGGGGGAGTTGAATACTCTCCGTGCCCGCACCAAGAGGTCGCCGTTCGGCGTTTTCGACCACCCCGATGGAGGTGGTTGACCAGCGGCTTTGTGGGAAGGGGCTAGGGGTGGCGGGGCCCGGGAGGCCGACGGCCCCCGAAAGAACAATCTTGACGTGAACAATTAATCTCACGACACTAGTCTCACGAGACTTCGAGCACCGACGAAATTGCGGGGACTGAAGTGATCATGAGCGATCATCCCGAGTGCTTCAAGATTCAAGTTCTGGGCGCGCTGAAGCTGCGCACCCCCGACGGGGCCAACATGGCCGACGAACTCACCGCACCCAAGCCGCGCAAGATCATCGCCCTGCTCGTCATGCAGGCGAACCGGGTCGTCCCCACGGCGGCCATGGCCCGCGAGTTGTGGGGCGACAACCCGCCGGTCAGCGTCCAGACCACGCTCCAGACGTACGTCCTGCAGATCCGCCGGATGCTCAGCCGGGCGCTGGGCATCTCCGCGGCCGAGGTGGCCCGGAACGTCCTGGTGACCAAGTTCGGCGGCTACCAGCTGATCGTCCGTCATGGTGACATCGACGCCCACGAGTTCGAGCGACTGATCGCCGACGGCCGACAGGCGATCGGCGCCTGCGACGACGAGAGGGCCGTCCGCCTGCTCACCGAGGCCCTCGAACTCTGGTGCGGCGCACCGCTGGTGGACGTCAAGCCGGGCCCGCTGCTGGACGCCGAGATCCGCCGTCTGGAGGAGAGCCGGCTGACCGCGCTGATGCAACGGGTCGACGCCCGGCTCCGGTTGGGGCGTCACCACGAACTCCCCGGCGAGCTGGCATCGTTGGTCGGCCAGTACCGGATGAACGAGAACCTGCACGCCCAGTACATGCTCGCGCTGTACCGGTGCGGGCGCTGTCCGGAGGCGCTGGAGGTCTTCCGTCGGCTCCGCGAGCACATGGTCGGCGAGCTCGGGCTCGATCCGTCGCTGCGGATCCAGAGCCTGCACCGGGCGATGCTGACCGCCGACCCGGCGCTGGAGCAGGGCCCCGACCAGGCGGACGGGAACCTGCTGCTGGACCGGCTCGGCGGAACGCCCACGGCACCCCCCGGGCCCTGGACGTCCCGCCTGGCCAGCTGACCCGGGCTACGCCGCCCGGCGCCAGTGCACCCCGCAGGTGTCGACCGGCAGGATCGGCTCCCGGATGCCGTGCCGGGCGCGGAAGTCCGTGACGGCCTGCCGGCAGGGCTCGATGTTGTAGTCGTCGACGATCACGAAGCCCCCCACCGACAGCTTCGGGTAGAGGTGGGTCAGCGCATCCGTGGTGGACTCGTAGAGGTCGCCGTCCAGCCGCAGCACCGCCAGCGCGCCGATCGGCGCTGACGGCAGGGTCTGCTCGAACCACCCTTCCAGGAATCGGACCTGGTCGTCGAGCAGCCCGTAGCGGGCGAAGTTCTCCGCCACCTCCTCGCGGGTCACCTTGAGCACCCCGTTGATCCGGTGCAGCTCCATCTCCCGGTCCAGCGGGTGGCTCTCGGAGTGCACCACCGGCACGCCCTCGAACGAGTCCGCCACCCAGACCCGGCGGTCCCGCACGCCGTGCGCCGCCAGCACCGCCCGCATCAGGATGCAGACGCCGCCGCGCCACACCCCCGTCTCGATCAGATCGCCCGGAACGCCGTCCGCCAACACCCGCTCGACGCAAGCCTGGACGTTGTCCAGCCGCTTCAGCCCCACCATCGTGTGCGCGGTCGTGGGCAGGTCGAGGCCGGACGAGCGCAGCTCGGTGCGGTAGCCGTCCACGTCGCCGTACCAGCCGACCGGCGCGTCCTCGTAGATGACGTTCGCGAGTACCCGTTTCATGAGATCCAGATAGAGCTCGCCGTTCGCTGCGACCACTTTTCCTCCTCGATCCGAAATACCGCCGGTCACCGGAACGGAAAACGTACGGCCGCGCGCTCGAAATCCACTCGAAGGCCGGTGCCGAACGGGCTCCGGTCAGTTCGACCACGGCTCGACCGGCTCTGTGGGGGCGGCGGGATACCAAGGGGGAAATACATCCTGGACCGCAGGAAGGAATGGCCTTGAAATCTCTGGTTCTGGCCGGCGGCATGGGGACCCGGCTGCGCCCGCTCACCCATGCGATGCCCAAGCAACTGGTCCCGGTGGCCAACAAACCGGTGCTCTTCCACGGCCTGGAGCAGCTCCGCCGGGCCGGGGTCACCGAGGCGGCGGTGGTGGTCGGTGACTGGCACCGGGAGATCCGGGCGGCGGTCGGCGACGGCTCCCGCTTCGGCCTGGAGATCACCTGGCTGCACCAGGAGGCACCGTTCGGACTGGCCCACTGCGTGCTGCTGGCCCGGGACTTCCTCGCCGACGACGACTTCGTGATGTACCTCGGCGACAACGTCTTCTCGGACGGCCTGGCCGGCCTCGCCGACACCTTCCGGACACGCCGGCCCGCCGCCCAGGTGGCCGTGGTCCGGGTGCCGAACCCGGAGGAGTACGGCATCGTCGAGACCGGCCCGGACGGCCGGGTGACGGCGCTTCAGGAGAAGCCCCGCCGGCCGCGCAGCGACCTGGCGGTGGCCGGTGCCTACTTCTTCTCCCCGCTGGTGCACGACGCGGTCGCCCGGATCGAGCCGAGTCTGCGCGGCGAGTGGGAGATCACCGACGCGCTCCAGCTGCTGGTGGCCGAGGGGCATGAGGTCCGGGCCGCGGAGATCACCGGCTGGTGGCGGGACACCGGCCGGATCGACGACATCCTGGACTGCAACCGGCTGCTGCTGGACCGGTTGGAGACCTCGGTCCAGGGCAGTGTCGACCGGGCCAGCACGCTGCTCGGCCCGGTGGTGGTCGAGCCCGGTGCGCGGATCGTCCGCTCGCACCTGCGTGGCCCGCTGATCGTCGGCGCCGGCGCGCTGGTGGAGGACAGCTACGTCGGTCCGCACACCTCGATCGGCGCGGACTGCGTGCTCACCGACGCCGGCCTGGCGCACACCATCCTGCTCGACCGGGCGACCGTCACCGACGTGAACGGCATCCACGGCTCGGTGATCGGCCGCTCCGCCCGGGTCGGCAGCTCCCCGCCCGGCGGCGGGCACCGGCTGGTGGTCGGCGACCACACCGAACTCCGCGTACTCGCATGAGCGGTCCGGATCCGTACCCCAGGGAGGGCAACCGATGAACAGGCGCGTCGTCATCACCGGCATCGGCACGGTGGCCCCGGGCGGCACCGGTACCAAGGCGTTCTGGGAGCTGATCACCTCCGGCCGGACGGCGACCCGGCCGATCTCGCTCTTCGACGCCTCCGCCTTCCGCTCCCGGGTCGCGGCCGAGTGCGACTTCGACCCGACGCTGCACGGTCTGACCCCGCAGGAGGTCCGGCGGATGGACCGGGCCACCCAGTTCGCGGTGGTCGCCACCGAGGAGGCGGTGGCCGACGCCGCGCTCGCTTTCGACGAGGTCGACCCGGGCCGGCTCGGCGTCACGGTGGGCAGTGCCGTCGGCTGCACCACCAGCCTGGAGCGCGAGTACGTCGCGGTGAGCGACGGTGGCCGGGACTGGCTGGTCGACCCCGGCTACGCCGTCCCGCACCTCTACGGCCACCTGGTGCCCAGCTCGATGGCGGCCGAGATCGCCCGGCGGGTGAACGCCGGCGGTCCGGCCGCGGTGGTGTCCACCGGCTGCACCTCCGGCCTCGACGCGGTGGCGCACGCCCGGGAGCTGATCGCCGAGGGCAGCGCCGACGTGATGGTGGCCGGCGCCACCGAGGCCCCGATCTCGCCGATCACGCTGGCCTGTTTCGACGCGATCCGGGCCACCACGCCCCGCAACGACGACCCGGCGCATGCCTCCCGCCCCTTCGACGTCACCCGCAACGGCTTCGTGCTGGGGGAGGGTTCGGCCATGTTCGTGCTGGAGGAGTACCGGCACGCGGTGCGGCGCGGCGCCACCGTCTACGCCGAGATCACCGGCTTCGGCTCCCGCTGCAACGCCTTCCACATGACCGGACTGCGGCCCGACGGACGGGAGTTGGCCGAGGCGATCCGCCTCGCACTGGCCGAGGCCGGCACCGCCCCCGAGGCGGTGGACTACGTCAACGCGCACGGCTCGGGCACCCAGCAGAACGACCGGCACGAGACCGCCGCCGTCAAACTCGCCCTCGGCGCCCACGCCTACGCGACACCGATGAGCTCGATCAAGTCGATGGTGGGTCACTCGCTCGGCGCGATCGGCGCGATCGAGATCGCCGCCTGCGCGCTCGCCCTGCGGCACGGCGTGGTCCCGCCGACCGCGAACCTGCACACCCCCGACCCCGAGTGCGACCTCGACCACGTGCCGCTGCACGCCCGGTACCAGGAGCTGCACACCGTGCTGACCATCGGCAGCGGCTTCGGCGGCTTCCAGAGCGCCATGGTGCTCGCCCGGCCCGAGGGCGGTGCCCGATGACCGCGGTCTTCACTGGCCTCGGCCTGCTCGCCCCCAACGGCGCGGGGCTGGACGCGTACTGGTCCGCGGTGCTGCGCGGCGAGAGCGGCATCGCCCGGCTCACCAGGTTCGACCCGGAGCCCTACCCGGCCCGGCTGGCCGGCGAGATCACCGGCTTCGACCCGGCCGCCCAGCTGCCCGACCGGCTGCTGCCGCAGACCGACCGGGTCACCCGGCTCTCCCTGGTCGCCGCCGCCTGGGCGCTCGGCGACGCCGGCCTCGACCCCGCCGATCTTGGCGAGTACGACATCGGGGTGGTGACGGCCAACACCGCCGGCGGCTTCGAGTTCGGCCAGCGCGAGCTGCAGAACCTCTGGTCCAAGGGCGGCGCGCACGTCAGCGCCTACCAGTCCTTCGCCTGGTTCTACGCCGTGAACACCGGTCAGATCTCGATCCGGCACGGCCTGCGCGGCCCCAGCGGGGTGGTGGTGGCGGATGGTGCGGGCGGTCTCGACGCGCTCGTCCAGGCCCGGCGGCTGATCGGCCGGGGTACACCGGTGGTGGTCAGCGGCGCGGTCGACGGCTCGCTCTGCCCGTGGAGCTGGACCGCCCAGCTCACCAGCGGGACGATGAGCACCCGGGAGGACCCGGCCGCCGCCTACCTGCCGTTCGACGAGCGGGCCTGCGGGCACGTGGCCGGCGAGGGCGGCGCCCTGCTGGTGCTGGAGGACGAGCGGGCCGCGCTGGCCCGCGGCGCCCGGGTGCACGGCGTGCTGGCCGGGTACGGCACCTCCTTCGACGGCCACCAGGGGGCCGAGCCCGGCGCGGGCCTGCTCCGGGCCGCCCGCCAGGCGATCACCCAGGCCGGCTGGCAACCCGAGCAGGTCGAGGTGGTGTTCGCCGACGCGGCCGGTACCCTCGCCGCCGACCGGGCCGAAGTGGCGGTCCTGACCGCTCTGTTCGGCCCGTACGGGGTGCCCGTGACGGCACCCAAGACGATGACCGGCCGGCTCGCGGCGGGCAGCGGTCCGCTGGACGTGGCGACCGCGCTGCTCGCGCTGCGCGACCAGGTGATCCCACCGACCGTCAACGTCCGCCGCCCGGCCCCTGGTTACCCGATCGACCTGGTCACCGCGCCGCGCCGGCAGCCGCTGCGGCGCGCCCTGGTGCTCGCCCGGGGGCACGGCGGCTTCAACTCGGCGGTGGCCGTGGCGGCGCCGGGCGGCTGAGACCGGCGCCGCCACGACGGGCGGGGCCCCCCCCGCCCGGGGGGGGCCCCCCCCCGGGGGGGGGCGGGGGGCGGGGCCCGCCCCCGGGACCCCCCCGGGCCCGCCCACCCCAAACCCCGCCACCCCCCCCCCGCACAGCAACGCCACCCCC
>NZ_JBIWML010000014.1:0-11167 GCF_044766665.1 Kitasatospora sp. NPDC101801 | reverse complement strand
CGGCGGGCGCGCCTCGGCCGGGCCGGGGGGCCCGGCGGTAACACCGGGGGGGGGGGGGGGGGGCGCGCGGGGGGCGCCCCCCCCGCCCCCCCACGACGGGCGGGCCCCCACCGGCCGGTGGGGGCCCGCCCGTCGTGGTCGGTCGTGGTCAGTGCCCGTCCCGGGTCACCGCCCTGGACCGGACCAGCCAACTGCCGTCCACCCGCACCAGGACGTCCTCGCAGACGCAGGAGCGGTGCAGCCGGGGGTCGCCGCCGCGCGGGGTCAGGTACACCAGCGCGTAGCACCGCACCCCGACACTGCCGTCCGGCCGCGCCTCGACGTCCAGCATGCCGTGCCAGTGCCGGTGGGTCTCGCCCGCCTCCCGCTGCGCGGCCCCGGCCCGCCGGGCGCCCTCGGCCAGCTCGGCCCGGCCCCGGCTGGGCCCGGGCCGGCCGGGCAGCTGGAAGGTGCCGTCGGCTGTGAAGGTGGCGGCCCACTCCTCGGCCCGGCCGCTGTCCAGCAGTTGCAGGTGCCGGGCGTAGAACTGGTCGAGGTCGGCCCGCAGTCGCTCCAGCGGGACCGTCGTGCTCCGGGTCATCGGGTGAACTCCTCTTCATCGGTGGACTGTTGACGATCGGTCGGCTCCGGGGGCGGAGCGAACAGCTCCGACCGGACCCGGGCGGCCGGATTCCCGAAGGCGATCCGGCTGGTGATCCTGGCGCCGAGCGGGGTGTGCTGGATCAGCGCTGCCAGTCGGGGCCGGACCGCCCGGGCTACCCGGCCCGGCGAGAGCATCGCCCGGGCCTGCAGGGTCTGCATCCGCATCACCTGCTCGACGTCCCGGGTGCGCGGCTCGGCGTAGCCGCGCAGGCGCTCGGCCGACACGTCACCGGCCCGCACCGCCGCGACCAGTACGGGGTGCAGCAGGGCGGCGTCCTGGATCGCCAGGTTGATCCCCTGGGCGCCGAGCGGGCTGTGCGTGTGGGCCGCGTCCCCGATCAGCACCAGGCCGTCCCTGACCCACTCCCGGGCCCGGCCCGCGAAGACGTCGAGCAGCGTCAGGTCGGTCAGTGCGGTGATCCGCTCCCGGATCCGGTCGGCGTACTCGGGCACCGCCCGGCAGACCTCCTCGCGCACGAACGGGAGCCCCTGGTGAGCCAGTTCGGCGTACCCCCGGTGCGGCAGCGTCCAGCCGAGCTGCACGGTGTCCGGGTAGGACGGGTACGCCAGCACCGGCCGCCCGCCGCCCCGGTGCACCCGGACCGCGCGGTCCGGCGCCCCGCTGCCGGGCAGTTTGAACCAGAGCACGTCGAAGTCGAACACGTCGTCCCGGTCGGCCTCGATGCCGGCCAGCCGGCGGACCTTGGAGAACCGGCCGTCCGCGCCCACCGTGGCCGGGGCCCGGACGGTGTGCCGCCCGCCGGGGCCGTCGGCCACCGCGCCGAGCACCACCCCGCCCTGCTCGACCAGCGCGGTCGCCCGGTACCCGGCGAGCAGCCGGAAGCCGTCGAACTCCTGGCAGGCGGTCAGCAGTTCGGCCAGCACGTGCCGCTGCGGGATGCTCAGCAGCCGGCCGTACGGACCCGGCAGCCCGGTGTAGTCGATGTCGAGCAACGTCCGCCCCCGCTCGACCAGTTGGAACCGGTCCAGCCGGTGGCCGCCGCGCGCCTCGGCGGGGGCCAGCACGCCGAGCTGGTCGAGCAGCGCCAGGCCGCCCGGCTGCAGGATCTCGCCCCGGTAGGCGCGGTCGAGCGAGGCGGACCGCTCCAGCACGGTCACCCGCAGGCCGGAGCGGAGCAGCAGCAGGGCGAGGGTCAGACCGGCGGGTCCGCCGCCGACCACGCAGACGTCGGTGCCGGTCTCGGCTGGTGCGGTCATCGCGGGGTCTCCTCCGGGTGTCGGGTCCGGGCGAGACAGTCGTCGATCACCCGGCGGTAGTAGTGCGGGCCGAAGCCCATCCGGTCCACGGCCGGCACCAGGTGCCGCAGGCGCTCGGTGCAGACCGGGTGCTCCGGCGGCACCTCGACGACTCGCCGCAGGGCCCGAACGCCCAGCCGGAGTTCCAGGTGGGCGACGATGTCCGCCACCGGGACCGACCAGCCGGTGGCCAGGTTGACCACCCCGCCGGGCGACCCGAGGGCGAGCAGCGCGTCGATCAGCCGCACCGCGTGCCGGACGTCGATCAGGTCGCGCCGGGCCCCCTGGTGGATCCGCACCCGGCCCGCCCTGACCTGTGCCGTCAGGGCCGGCAGGAACTGGTGCGGGCGCTGCGCCGGTCCGACCGGGTAGGCCAGGCGCAGGATCAGGTGGTCCGGGCCGCAGCCCCGGATCACCTCCTCCATGGCCAGCTTGTGCCGCCCGTACGGCGAGGCCGGACGCACCGGCCCGTCCTCCCGGCCCGGCCGGGGGAGCGCGCCGTACAGGCCGGCGGAGGAGGTGGAGAAGTAGACCAGCCGCCGCCCGCCGCGCCGGCAGTCGGTGAGGGTGTCGTACAGCAGCTCGGCCTCCCGGGCGAAGCCGGCGTCCGCCTGGCTGGTGCCGCTGGAGACCCCTGCGGCGAAGACCACCGTGTCGGGGTGCTGGGCCGCGAGCGGGCGGAGGCTCCGGGCGAGGAAACCGCGGCCGACGATCTGCATCGAGAGCTCCTATCCGGCGGTGGGGGCCGGGGTGGCGGCCAGGCGGACGCGTTCCAGCAGGTCTGCCTGCCGGAGGATGCGGTCACCCGGCCCGTCGAAACCCCGGCCGGCCAGCGCGGTCCGGGCGAAGGCGTCCACCACGTTGGCGAACTGGTCGTCGGCCCGGAGCAGCAACTCCTGAGTGCCCTCCGGGCGTTCGAGTCGCAGCAGCGGCCGGTGGTCCGGCGGCGGGGTGAACGCCCGGTCGAGGGTGAGCGTGCCCTCGCTGCCGGTCAGGGCGTAGCGGCAGCGGTAGTGGTGCGCCATCCCGAACGACAGCGTGGCGGTCATCCCGGCCGAGGCGAGCAGCGCGGCGCCCGCGACGTCCACCCCGGTCCCGGGGTCGTGGTGCAGCACCGCACCGGCCACCGCCAGGTCGGGCCCGCAGAACAGCTGCGCCGCCCGGACCGGGTAGGCACCGAGGTCGAGCAGCGCGCCGCCGCCCAGCTCGGGGCGGTGCCTGATGTCGTCCGCCGGCAGGGCGGGGATGGTGAACTCGGCCGAGAACGAACGGGGTTCGCCGATCCGCCCGGCCCCGACCAGCTCGCGCACCCGGCGGTGCGCGCTGTGGTGGAGGAACATGAAGTTCTCCATCAGCAGCAGCCCGCGCCTACGGCTGAGCTCGACGGCCTCCCGGGCCAGCGCAGGGCGGGTGGTGAGCGGCTTCTCGGCCAGGACGTGCTTGCCGGCCGCCAGGGCCCGGAGGATCCACTCGGCCCGCAGACCGGCCGGCAGCGGCAGGTAGACGGCGTCCACGTCCGGCCGGTCCAGCAACTCCTGGTAGCCGGCCACCGGGACGGTGCCGAACTCGGCGGCGAACTCCTTCGCCCGCTCGCCCGAGCGGCTGGCCACCGCCGTCACCCTGGTCCGGGGGCAGGCGGTCAGCGCGGGCAGCATCTTGCGCCGGGCGATGGACGCGCAGCCGAGCACCCCCACCCTCAGGCGCTCCACCCGCCCTCCCCGCCGTGCAGCGAGCCGAGGCAGGTGACCAGGGTGCGGGCCTCGACCGTGAAGTGGTTGCCGAACTGGATGAACCGACGGACCTGATTGAGCGTCACCCAGCAGAAGCCGTCCGGCAGTCGGGACGGGAAGTCGTCGCCGGCGGCCACGATCAGGTACCGGTTGGCCCGCCGGTGGAAGCGGCCGCCCTCCTCGGAGAGCACCGCGGAGTACAGCACCTGCTCCGGCGGCGCGGCCAGCACCAGGTCCCGGAACGGCGGCTGCTCCGGCAGGTCGGAGAACCCGTCCGACACGCACTGCACCGTCGGCGCCATCTCGACCGCGTCGAAGGTTCCCGGCTGGGTCAGCCCCTGGACCAGCAGTTGCGGTCCCTCGGCCGACCGGCGCACGACCATGGCCGCCAGGCCGGGGCGTTCCACCTCCAGCAGCGGCTGGGTCCACCGGCTCACCTCGCGGTTGCCCGCCAGCACCGACACGGCGATGACCCGGTGGTGCCGGCCCTCGGTGTGGGCGATCTCGGTGGCGGTCCGCCGCCAGCCGGTCACCCGGTCGAGCGGCACCAGCTGCACCTCGCGGACCTGCATGGCCTTCAACTCGGCCAGCCAGCTGAGTACTTCGGTGTCGGAGCCGGCCCGCCCGGCCGGCTCGCCGGTGGCCGCGGCCAGCGGCAGCGAGGAGAGCACCGTCCGGGCGTCCATGTTGACCAGGTTGTCCACCGCCAGCAGCCGGTGGATCTGCCCCAGCGTCAGCCAGCGGTGGTCCGGCCCCACCTCGACCTCGCCGGTGACCTCCACCACCAGGTTCCGGTTGCGCTTGCGCAGGAAGCTGTCGCCCTGCTCGGACTGCAGCACGTCGGTCAGCACGGTGCCGCGCTCCTCGGCGAGGAAGTACGCCAGGTACGGGGTGGCCCGGCCCTGGTGCACGCGCATGTAGTTGCTGCGGGTCGCCTGCACGGTCGGGCCGAGCTGGACCGGGCCGATGTTCCCCGGCTCGACCTTGGCCTGCATCAGGAAGTGCAGGACGCCGTCGAACTCCTTGGCCAGGATGCCGAGGATCCCGGTCTCCGGCTGGCAGATGATCGGCTGCGACCAGGTCCGGCCGTCCTCCTCCCGGATCTCCAGGCCCCGGACCGAGAAGAACCGGCCGGTCTCGTGCACCAGGTCGCCGGTCGCGGGCACGGTGAGCCACTTCTCCATCCGGTCGAACGGGATCCGCTCGACCTCGAAGGTGCCGGCCTGCTGCCGTTCGGCCAGCCAGTCGGTCACCTCCTCCGCCCCGGCCACGGCGGCCGCCGAGAGGGCCAGCCGGGCGGCGGGGTCCGCCGACGGAGCCGGGTCGGGCCGGGCTGCCGTCCGGGTGTCTGCTGCGAGAGCCATCGCGGTCCCTTCCGAGCGCGGGTGTGGAGACCCACCGTCGCCGCGCCGCGTCGAAACGGGCTCGAAGTGGGCTGGAGCAGCGCTCCAGGCCGATTCGAGCGGTGCCCAGGTCCGGGTGCCCCAGGCTCGACGGCGTACCGGCGTACCGGCGCAGCGACGACCCGAGGAGCGAACGACCATGATCACCGAAGCCGACCTGAAACGGATCATGCGTGAGGGGGCCGGCCAGAGCGAGGGGATCGACCTCGACGGGGACACCGTCGGCGTGCCCTTCGGCGAGCTGGGCTACGACTCGCTGGCCGTGATGGAGACGGCCGGCCGGATCGAGCGCGAGTTCGGCGTCCGGATCCCGGACGACGCGCTCAGCATCACCCGGACCCCCGGCGAGTTCCTCGTGCTGGTGAACCGGGCGATGGCCGAGGCGGCCTGATGACCCGTTGGGAACGGCGCACCGCCCTGATCGCCGGCGGCACCCGGGGGACCGGCCTGGCCGTCGCCAGGGAACTGGCCGCCCGGGGCTGCGCGGTGTACCTCAACCACGCCCGGGACGACGCGGCGGCCAAGGACGCGCTCGCCGAACTGGCCGGTCTGCCGGGCACCGCGACCGTGCTCAAGGCGGACGTCACCCGGCCCGGCGCCCTGCCGCACCTGCTGCGACGGATCCGGGCGGAGCGCGGCCGGCTGGACTTCTTCGTGCACAGCGTGGCCTCGTTCCACCCGATGGACGCCGCACGGCCGGACCCGGACCTGTTCCGGCAGGACCTGACCGCCGCCCTCGCCCCGCTCACCCTGGGCATCCGCCCGCTGGTCGCGGCGATGGCCGGCGGCGCCGGCCGGATCGTCGCGGTCTCCAGCAACGGCGCTCGCCGGGTGGTGCCGCGATACGTCGCGGCCGGGGTGGCGAAGGCCGCGCTGGAGGCCCAGATCCGCTACCTGGCCGTCGAGTTGGCGCCGCTCGGCATCACCGTGAACGCGGTCGCCGCCGCCAAGCTCGACAAGGGGCCCGGCGGCGCTGACGCCGCCGTGCTGCGGCTGCTGGCGGAGCGCACCCCGGCCGGCCGCCTCACCACCCCGACGGACCTGGCCCGGGCGGTGGCCCTGCTCTGCGGTGACGAGGCGGCCTGGATCCAGGGCCAGGTCGTCACCGCCGACGGCGGCCTGGCCCTGCGCGCCTGACGCACCGTCAGTCCACCCCGCAGCCCCCGAGGAGACCCGTGCGCATCATCGACCTCTCCACCCCGATCGACGCGGCCGGCTGGGAGCCCGAGCCGGTCGAGCACCACGTCCTGTCCGCGGCCGACGGCGCCAAGCACATGAGCGCGGAGATGCTGGAGCACTTCGGCCTCGAGTTCGACCCGGCGGTGCTGCCGGACGGTGAGTTGCTCACCATCGACACCCTCACCCTGACCACTCACACGGGCACCCACATCGACGCCCCGTCCCACTACGGCTCCACCGCCCGCTACGGCGACGGTCGGCCGCGCCACGTGCACGAGCTCCCGCTGGAGTGGTTCCACGGCCCCGGTGTGCTGCTCGACATCGGCACCCCCGAGCCCGGCGCCGTGGACGCCGGCCGCCTGCGCCGGGAGCTGGACCGGATCGGGCACCGGCTGTCGCCGGGCGAGATCGTCCTGCTGCGCACCGGCGCGTCCCGGCTGGCCGGCACCCCCGAGTACTTCAGCCGCTTCACCGGGCTGGACGGCTCGGCCGTGCACTTCCTGCTCGACCAGGGCGTCCGGGTGATCGGCACCGACGCGTTCAGCCTGGACGCGCCGTTCCGGACCATGCTGGAGGGCTACCGGGAGACCGGTGACCGGGATCTGCTCTGGCCGGCCCATTTCGTCGGCCGGGAGCGCGAGTACTGCCAGATCGAACGCCTCGCCCACCTGGAGGAGCTGCCCGCCCCGACCGGGTTCACCGTCAGCTGCTTCCCGGTGAAGATCGTCGGCGCGGGCGCCGGCTGGGCCCGGGCGGTGGCCGTCCTCCCCGCCTGACCGGCGGCCCGGGCGGGCGGTGAGCGCGCCGGTCACCCCCGGCCCGGGCCGCCGAGCTCGTCGCGGCTGACGTGCTCGCCCGGCGCCGCCAACGCGTTGACGGCGTCCGGCCGGAGCGCCGCGCCGGTGGACCTCCGGCCGCGCCGCAGCCGGCCCTCCAGCCGGCTCGCGAACGAGGCCAGCGCGAAGTTCACCGGCACGAAGATCACCGCGACCACGGTGAAGCCGGCGATGGTGTTCGCCCCGTGGTCCGCGCTCATCGGGCGGACCGACGCGAGCGGTACGGAGAAGCCGAGCAGCGCGCCGCCGAGTGCGGTGTCCTTCACGATCACCACCGGCCGGCTGACGATCGCCGGCAGCATCGCGGGGACCGACTGCGGACGTGGAGCCCGCCGACGTACCTGTCGACGTTGCTCACCACGACCAGATCGCCCGTACCCGGCGCCGGAATTCCCTCGGCCACGGTCACTCCACTCGTCGGCTTCACGGTCCGTCCTCCGGGCGGACGCCGCAGGTGGAGCGATCGGGCCGGAAGGTCGCCGGCCGATCACACTGTCAAAGGCGGGCCGCAACGGTTGGCACAGTGATCGATTGTGGCAACGCCCCGCGGGCCGGAGACTCCTAGCACTCCGCCGGGCCGGCTGCGGGACCCTGTCGGGAACCGTCCGGTCTCCACCGCCGACCCCCTCGGCGCCGTGCGGTGGCCGACCCGGTGATCCGGATCCCCCACGATCCGTGCGCCGACCACTCCGAGGTGAACATGACGGCTTTTCCGGTGGCCCCCGTCCCGACCAGACTGCCCTCGCCCAGGCGGGTGCGGTTGATGCCACTGGTGGCGCTGATCTTCTTCAGCGTCTCCGGCGGCGCCTACGGGATCGAGGAACTGTTCTCCACCTCCGGGCCCGGCATGGCGATCCTGCTGATCGTGGTCACGCCGCTGATCTACAGCGTGCCGCACGCGCTCGTGGTCGCGGAGCTGGGTACGGCGATGCCGGAGGAAGGCGGTTACTACCACTGGGTCAAGCGCGGACTCGGCAGGTTCTGGGGTTTCCAGCAGGGCGTGCTGCAGTGGGTGTGCAGCTTCGTCGACATGGCCGTCTACCCCGTCCTCTTCACCAGCTACCTGCAGAGCCTGGTCGGCGCGGTCGCCCCGGGTGAGCACGTGCTGTTCCGGCTGGGGAACCTGCAGTTCGACCTGAACTGGTTCATCTGCCTCGCGGTGATCGTGGTGTTCACGCTCCTCAACCTGCTCGGTGCGGGCTGGGTCGGTGAGTCGTCGGTGGTCTTCGCGGTGGTGTGCCTGGTCCCGATGCTGATCCTCTCGGTGATCGGCATCACCCACCTGGTGAGCGACGGGACGAACCCGGTCGGCTCCCTGACCACCGGCTCCGACCAGTCGACCTGGAACGCCTTCGGGGCGGGCCTGTTCATCGTGATGTGGAACTACTGCGGCTGGGACAGCGTGTCCAACGTGGCCGGCGAGATGGAGAACCCGCGCCGTCACCTGCCCCGGGCGCTCGCGGTGTCGATCGTGCTGATCATGGTGGGCTACCTGCTGCCCACCATCGCCTCCCTGGCCACCGGCCCGGACGGCGAGGCGGGCTGGCGCACCTGGGAGGCCGGGGCCTTCTCCGCGGTGGCCGGGCAACTGGCCGGACCCTGGCTCCAGATCACCGTCACGGTGGGCGGCATGTTCGCGGCGGTGGCGATGTTCTCGGCCCTGCTGGCCTCCAACTCGCGGCTGCCGGTGGTCCTCGCCAAGGACGGCTACTTCCCGGCCTGGCTCGCCAAGGAGAGCCCGCGCTACCGGGTGCCGATCGCCTCCGTGGTCGGGTCCTCCCTGATCTACGCGGTGTTCTGCCTCAGCAGCTTCACCAACCTGGTGATCTTCGACGTCTTCCTCACCAACATCGGGATCCTGCTGGAGGTCGCCGCCCTGATCGCCCTGCGCCTCAGGGAACCCGACCTGGAGCGCCCCTACCGGATCCCCGGCGGCTGGTGGAGCATCGGCGCGATCGTGGCCAGCCTGCTGGCGGTCTGCGCCTGGGCCGCCTGGCAGCAGTACGTGGAGAGCGGGACCCAGGCGGTGACCTACGGCGTGGTGGTGGTCCTCGGATCGTTCCTGCTCTACCCGCTGCTCGCCCGCCGGGCCCGGCGGATCCAGGGCGCCGCGCTGCCCGCGCAGACCCGCGGCGGAGCCGCCGACCTCAGCTCGACCGCCTCGTAGCACCGGGCCGAGGCTCTCCGCCGGGGGTGCGGGAGTTCAGCCTGCGGGGTCCGGGACGAGGGTGTTCTCGCTGCGGCGGCCGGCCTCGAAGTCCTCGACGTTGCGGACGGTGGCGTCGATGATCTGGCCGACGGCGGTGTGGGTGAAGTAGGCCTGATGGGAGGTCACCAGGACCTGGGGGAAGGTGACCAGGCGGGCCAGGGTGTCGTCGTTGATGCCCTCGAGCGAGCGGTCGTAGAAGAAGATGCCGGTCTCCTCCTCGTAGACGTCCAGGCCGACGCCGGAGAGCCGGCCGTGCCGGAGGGTCTCCACCAGGGCGGCGGTGTCGACGAGGCCGCCCCGGCTGGAGTTGATCAGGATGGCGTCGTCCTTCATCAGGGCGAGGGCGGCGGCGTCGATCACGTGGTGGGTGCCGGGCAGCAGCGGGACGTGCAGGCTGATCAGGTCGCTCCGGGCGAGCAGGTCGGCGCGGTCGACGTAGGTCATGCCGAGCTCCAGGCAGGCCGGGTTCTCGGCGACGTCCCAGCCGAGCAGCTCGGTGCCGAAGCCGTGCGCGATCCGGGCGAAGCACTCGCCGATCTTGCCGGTGCCCATCACCCCGACGGTCATGCCGTGGATGTCGCGGCCGAGCAGTCCGTCGAGGCGGAAGTCGAACTCGCGGGAGCGGTTCGCGGCCCGGGTGAGCCGGCGGTTCACCGCGAGGGCCAGGGTCCAGGCGTGTTCGGCGACCGCGTACGGGCTGTAGTACGAGACCCGGGCGACGGTGATGCCGAGCCCGGCGGCGGCCTCCAGGTCGATGTTGTTGAAACCGGTCGAGCGCTGGGCGATCAGCTGGGTCCCGCCGGCGGCGAGCAGCGCGAGCACCTCGGCGTCGAGCTCGCAGTTGACGCTGGTGCTGACGGCCGGATAGCCGACGGCCAGCGGGGCGGTGTCCTGGTTGAGGAAGACGGAGAGCGAGCGGAGCTGGTGGCCGCCGTCGAAGGCGGCGTGCAGCATCGGCTTCTCGTCGGACTGGACCCCGTAGGCGAGGATCTTCATCGGGCTGCTCCTCCAGGCGGTGGCACCGGCACTGTGCACGCTAGCCGCCCCGGTGGTGCCGGGGACTCAGCGGCGCGCGATCCGCTCGCCCTCATTGCTCTGGCTATGTAGCGTCCAGGTTGTGAAGATGAGCGAGGGCGTCGAGTGGGCCCTGCTGCCTCAACCCGGCCTGGATCGGCGAGGAGCGGGCGGTGCCGGCGGTGAAGCTCGCGGGGTACCACGACCTGCCGCCCGCCTATCTCAACAAGCAGCTCCAGGCGCTCGCCCGGGCCGCGATCCGGAGCGCTGCCTGATCGACCGGGCGGTGGGCCGGGCCGCGCTGGCCTGGCGCCGGGAGCTGGACGGGCAGACGCCAGCGGAGCTGTCGGCCCGACGTCGAGCGCACGATGCCGGGCGTGCCGGGGCGGATCCGGCGCTGGTTCGGGTGAGCTCGGGCGTCGTGGGCCGGGCCGCCTGCGGGTGATTCTGGACACTCAATGTCGAGAATATCGAGGGGGACCCACCACACCCGACTGCCTCGGCTACTGCCAGGCGGCGGTCACCGCCGACGGCACCGCCTGGATCGCCGGCCGGCACGCGGCCGACGCCGACGGCAACCTGGTCCCGGGCGACTTCGCCGAGCAGGTCCGCCGCTCGCTGGCCACCCTCGGCACCGCCCTGGCCGATCGACGCGGTCGCGGTGCGCTGAGTAGGCAGCGGGGGGGGGGGCGGGCCCGGGCCCCCCCCCCCCCGGGGGGGGGGGGGTGGGGGTGGGGGGGGGGGGGGGGGTCGGGGGGGGGGGGGGGGGGGGGGGGGGTGGGGGGGGGGGGGGGGGGGGGGGGGGGCGGCCGGTTCGGACGGGCTGACGCCCGCCCGTCGGGCCACGGCGACGGCGGCGAGGGTGGAGTGCACCCCCAACTTGCCGAGCACGTTCTG